>CAXGZM010000001.1:0-59694 GCA_964014165.1 uncultured euryarchaeote
CGTTCTTGGCCTGTCTCGATTCAGACGATGATCAGCATCGGCAAACCTTGCTCGGTCTTGCAAAAAGCGAGCCTCAACGCATTGATCTCGAGGCCTTGAGCCTCGCTCACGAAGCCGATTATCAAGGTGCACTGGCTTACCTCAACGAGCAGCTCAAATCCCATCCGGAAGAGATTCCAATGCTGATGAGAAAGGCGAATCTGCAACGTCGGTGCGGGATGAATGAGGAAGCGATTCTCACCTGCGAGCAGGTCCTGAAAATTCAACCGACACACCAAGGGGCAGCCATGCTGCGAACCGATGTTGGCACCAAAGTTTGGCCCGAGGAAAAAGCGCTGAAGGAATATGAGTTGATGGTCGAGCAGTTCCCTCACGTTGCAAAGTTTCACCACCAACTCCTGAACTACGTATATTCTGCTGCCGCGGACATGAAGTGGGCTCAATCAGTGGTCAGGCGCGGGTTGAATCACCACCCAAGGAGCATTCGATTGCAAATGTACGATGCGTTGATCGCAGCACAACTGGGGGATCATGAAATCGCAACAGAGAAGATCGCTTCGCTTCGGCAAATGCACCCTGATCATTACGAGGTACTGATGGCTTCGGCCCAAATTGAGAAAATAGCAGGCAGACCGAGACAACAACTTGGCTTCATCAACCGCTACCTTGCTCGTACAGGGTATGCAAAAATTCAATCCAGTTCGAGGCACAGGATTTCACCTGAATTCTTGAAGTGTCCCCTGTCAAAGAGTCAGGCATCGCACGGTATGGTATCCGTGATCATGACGACATACAAACGAGATCCTCTCCTTGACGTTGCAATTTCGAGCATTCTCAACCAGACCTATCCTGAGATTGAACTGATCGTTGTCGACGATGCATCGCCCGACGATAATTTCGAACGCCTCCAAGAAAAAGCCGAGGCAGACCCTCGAATTCGTCCGTTTCGAATGCAGCAGAACGGTGGGACCTACCTCGCAAAAAATTACGGCCTCCAGCAAGCGAAGGGGAAGTTCATTTCGTTCATGGACAGCGATGATTTTGCACATCCACAAAAACTCGAACGGCAGGTCGCCCAGTTTGTGACAAACAAGCAACTCCAGGGCGTTATTCACCAGTGCATTCGAATCGACGAAGATTCCAACATTGAGTTTCGCGGGGTGGGCTCGTTCAGAATGTCATGCATCTCCTTGATGATCCGAGCCAGCGTTATTGAGAAAATGGGTTACTTTGATTCATTGCGCGTTGGTGCTGATACGGAATTCATCGAGCGGATTGAAGCCGTCTTTGGTCCCAAATCGTTCCTTGAATTGCCTGATTTGACGCTGTTCATGATGCGCCATTCGACCTCGCTCACCGGCGGTGGGCCGTTCCACATTTCCTGGCGATCCATCGCAGGTCATAGACTGAAACATCACGTGAATTTTCGGCAATGGCACGAATCCATTCGCCGAGGGCAGTCGGACGGTTATTTGCCCGCTCATCTCGTAGAGCGGCCGTTTGAGGTCAGCGATTTGCAAATGTCAACCCACCACCAATGGAACGAGG
This sequence comes from uncultured euryarchaeote, assembly GCA_964014165.1. Classification (GTDB taxonomy): domain Archaea; phylum Thermoplasmatota; class Poseidoniia; order Poseidoniales; family Poseidoniaceae; genus Poseidonia. Next base: position 1,549 of record CAXGZM010000001.1, read on the forward strand.
GCACTCCGTTGTTTTCTGACTTGATCAAGTCGAGAAAGGAGAACTGGTGGACGAAGGGCAAGGACATGTGGCAGAAGTCGCTCAGTTCAAAATTGGGCGGAAGGGAGTACGTGAAACAACTCGGCTACAAAGTTCCCGTCCTGTATTGGCGGGGAGAGGACCCGAACGACATCCCCGCCCTCGATTCACTTCCCGAACGCTTCGTCCTCAAGCCCGCAGAGGGATGGAGTTCCAACCACGTGTACTGCGTCGTTAACGGACACGACCTTTTGACTCACAAGCCCGTCACAAAAGAAGCGATTCTGAGCGAACTTGAGAAGGATGAATTCCAATCCACAAAAAAACCAGAAATCATGATCGAGGAGTTGCTTGAACCAGAGAGGGTCGATGTGGAGTCGAACATTCCGCGTGATTACAAGTTCTATTGTTTCGGCGGACAGGTCGTGATGGTCCATGTATGCCTCAGGGTATCAGAGGTTGATGCAACGAAGAATGTTCATCACTACCTCGATGCAAACTTCAAACCCATGCCCTTCCAGGTGTTCAAAGGCCGCCCGCTACCGAAGAAACTGCCACCAAAACCCGACTGTTGGAATGAAATGATGGAAGTGGTTCAGTCCATTGGTCGGGAACTCAACATCTTCATGCGAATTGATTTCTTCCCAACCCGTCGTGGTGCGGTGTTTGGGGAATTCACCCCCACGCCTCATGGCGGAAATGGCTACCTCGAGGAGGCTGACCGATACCTCGGTACCTTCTGGATTGGTGAGGAGGGGGTGGCGTGATGGACATTGACGACATTGACGCCAACACGTCCTTCCATGAAGAGGCCTCCCTCCCGAGTTCCGCTCTCCAACCGAGTACCATGGCGCTCCAACACGAAAGGTACCTCAGGGAAAACCGCCGATTGCGAAATTCTGCTTCCTTTCGATTAGGCCTCTTGCTGACCAGAGCAGTGTCTCGGCCGTGGCGTATGGTACTCTTTCCGTTTCAGGTACTCCATCTCGGTTATTCTTTGATTTTGGAGCGTTTAGGCCATCGTCCCAAGCCCTACTCGCTCTCCAGTGAAAGCGACCGATCGGTTACCTACGTTCCTCCACAGAAAGACTGCGTCGTCCTGTTTCCAACCAACGGTGTTGGTTTTGGCCACTTCACTCGGATGTATGCTTTTGCGAAGCGAATACAAAGACAGCAACCGAACACAGAGATCGTTTTCTTCACCACCATGCCGACCCTCCACTTGTTGTACAGCGAAGGATTTCCAACCTACCATGTGGCCGGTAGGAAGATGCACAAGGATCTCTCGGCGGCAGCATGGAACGCACTGGTAGAGGAACAGCTGAACTTGGTGTTCAATCTTCACCGTCCGAAAATGTTCGTGTTTGACGGGGCCTATCCCTACCGAGGTATGTTGAATGCGCTCCAGGGCCGTTCGTACCTCAACAAGGTATGGATGAGGCGCGGAGCGTTCAAAACCGGGAGTAACATTCCTGTTGACAGCATCCAGCATTTTGATTTGATCGTCAGGCCGGAAGACAGCGTTGCTGCGACTTCGAATGAACTTGAGCACACCGTCCCGGTTGAACTCATTCCTCCCATCGTGCTTTTGGAAGCCGATGAGTTGTTGCCTCGAAATTCAGCAAGAGCCCGTCTCAGACTTCCGAAGGACGCCAAGGTTGTCTACGTACAGCTCGGAGCCGGGAAAATCAACGACATTCAATCGGAGGTTCGCCTCACCGTTGATGCTCTGCTTGCCAATGAGGATGTCGTGGTGGTGCTGGGTGAGAGCATGCTCGGTGGCCGCCTGGACTTGGATGTTGATCGTTTGGTTGTGATTCGAGATTATCCTAATTCCATGTACTTCAATGCCTTCGATGCAACCGTTCAAGCCGGTGGTTACAACTCCTATCATGAAGTTCGTAAGTTCGGTATGCCAACCGTGTTCTACCCGAACATGTCCACCGGAATGGACGACCAGCTCGCACGCTGTTTGGCCGCAGAGGACGAGGGGTGGGGGCTTGTCGTGCGCGAACGAACCGCACAACATATCGCAGCGGCAATCGACCGGCTTCTTCACATGGAGCGTCGACCGATCGTAGAGGAAGATGATGGCGCGACTTCATTGACCAAGCAGATGATTCAGAGGGGATGGCTTTGAGTTCGTATTGGATGCTTCCTCGCATCGCCTTTGATTGGATTGAAAGCACCATACCAAAAGGCGCCGTCGTGCTTGAATTTGGGAGCGGTGAAGGAAGCATCAGCCTCGCTCAGGACTACGACTTAATCTCGGTTGAGCACGACGAGGGTTGGGTCGGCCATGCAAAAAATTCCACGTATCACTTTGCCCCCATCGCTCACAACAGTGTTTCAGAGCAGCACGGCGACGTTGGTTGGTATGAACCGGCATTTTTTGATGCCCTCCCTTCGTTTGTGTCCCTCATTCTCATCGATGGGCCGCCGGGGAGAATTGGCCGAGCAGGAATGTTGGCACATCTCGAACGCCTTCCCGAGTGGCGGTACATGCTTGTTGATGACACAGATCGAAAAGCAGAGGCCAATCTCTCAAGAAAACTCCAAGATTACTTTGATTGTGAACGCCAACGTGTTGAAACCTCGGAAAAGAAATTTGACGGGTCAATACGAATGTTTGATGTGCTCAGCAGGAGGATGGTACCATGACGAAGGGGGTCGAAGATATCTCGGCGCATTCCACAACTTCATCGCAGCCTTATCTGCATCGAAAATTCTGGATGGAAGCTGGCAACACCTTGGTGTTCAGTTGGAACAACATCGAGGTATTTTTTGAAATGCCCGAGGACTGGGTGTACTCAGAAACGCACACTGATTTGTTCCAACTGGCGCATCATCTCCTCGTGGAACCTTGGGACAAATCCGTCATGGATCAATGGCAACCAACAAGACAGCCCGGATGGCGTCCCGGATTGGCATTTTCCGGTGGCGTTGATTCGGCAGCAGCGCTCTGCTTAATGCCGGACAGCACCGTGTTGTTGTACCATGAACGTTGTGCGCTGAGCGGAAAACTCAGTCATGCAAACGCCCACCGTTTTTTTGAACACATTGAATCAACCACCGGTCGCAGGGTTCACCGCATTCGTTCAAACCACGAGAAAATTCGACAGACGCAAGGTCAATCAATCGGATTCTCAACGGATTATGCCTGTGCTGTGCACGCTGTACTTCTCGCTGATTATTTTTCTCTGGACAGCATTGCGACCGGCATGCCCTTGGAAAATTCATACCTCTTCCACGGGCACCAATATCGCGATTTCGCCTCATCTCGATTTTGGAACCATTATTCCAAGATGTTCGCTGATGTGGGATTGCCGCTCTACCAGCCCGTGGCAGGCTGTTCGGAGGTGGTGAATTTGGCCATCGTTCAGCATCACGGTTGGGACGGTTGGGCACAATCCTGTCTCCGTTCACCGACACCCGGGAAAGTGTGTGGCTCGTGTTGGAAATGCTTCCGGAAAAACACATTGCAGGGGGACGACTACACCATGAGCAGCGAAATTTCAACGTTTTTGAAAAAGAAACCGTTGAAGCAAGCCGTAAGCACCCTGTACTCCATCCAGCGAGGGAAACTGCTGGAACAACATCGGAATTTCAAAAAGGATTTTGAGCACTTGGCAACTTTTCTGCAAGAGGATTGGTCCTACCTTGAACGGTACTTGCCGGATGCCCTTGGCTTAATTCCATCCAAGTACAAGACCTTCACCGAATCTCGGTTGAATCAGTCGGTGGCTGTGATGCAAGTCGACGATGTGTCAAGATTGCAAATGACAAATCTCTATCCCGAGCTGACCTAGTTGACGATCTGGTCAATCCACGGCTTGATTGCGATGCGATTTGTTAGAGGCACGCCTCCAGGAAGGTGTGAGTAGACGGTTGAAAGACACAATCGAATTTCAACAGGGTCATCAGCACTCGCAAACATCACAAAGAAGCGTTCGGTTGCCCTTCGTATTTTGTGGAGCACATCGAGCCTGGTCCCCGGAGGAATCAAACAAACCACGGGGAGGTTTGCAGCAAGGGCTGTAGCGATGAGTTCGGAGGACGGTGGAAGAATGGCTGCTCCATAGGAAGCCATGGATTGTGGACAAAGGATGCCCGAAGCGTTGGTTGATTGTCGAACGCGTGCGCTGGTGAATTCAACGAGTTCGAGAGGCGGGTCGAAGGATTTCAACAGCGCCTGGAGGTTGACTTGAGGCGACGATGCTCCGGTGTAGCGGGTACCGTCCAAAACCACCGAGGGAGGATCCTTGCGAAGTTGTGTGTCTCCGGGTTCCAGCAAACGATAGGCTGACGGGCTTTCAAACGAAAATTCCAGCACTTTGTCAAACAAATGTGCACGTTCCGTGGCGCTTCGGTCTTCGATGCCGTCCACCCTCAGCCAATACCACTGTGAATCCTTCCTGGTCTTCATGTTGGCAATCATGCCTGCGTAAGGGAAAGGGCCATCAAAAATGATGTATTTCGGGCGGTGAGTTGCCAAAACGAGCGTAAGGAGTTGATTCCACTCAGCGTTCAAGACCGCTGCACCGATGGAGGCGTTGTGCTTTTTGCTCGAGACCGGGTAGGTGATGATGCCACGCTCTTGTTGTTCGTTTTGCACGTTTCGAGGAAGAATTTGAATGAATTTACGTGAGGGTGAATTTCTCCACTCACCTGCCATTTTTTGACATCTGTGAAACGAACTATCTCCCTCTTCATCCGTGCAGATGAACAGCAAGCATTGTTCATCCATGGGGGGGCGTGCCTCTGCGCTCGGTTGCGATGATAATCGATTTGAAAAGAACTGGATGTTCATTTGGATGAACAGAAAAGGAAACACGATGATTTTCCAAGGTTTTCGAAAGAACACCTCTGTCAACAGCACCCCCAACTGGAATGAATACGTCGCTCTGATTCGAGTCAATTCAACGAGCAACTCCTGCTCTTTCTCGGTGGTAAACTCTTGGTGAGGAATCAATTTGATGCCTCCTTCAGGGCGTAATAGGCCTTGATGGCGTCTTGAGGTTCGCCATCGTGGACTACTTTTCCGTGATCGAGAAGAACGACCCGATCGCAAATATCTCTCATCAATCCGAAACTGTGAGAGACAATGACAACCGTGCTTGCGCCTTTGACCATGTCGAGAATTCTTTTCTTTGATTTTTCTCGAAAATTCGGGTCTCCAACACCCAGCACCTCATCGATCAACAGGATGTTTGGTTTAATCGCTGAAGCAACCGCCAATCCAAGACGTGCTTTCATGCCTGCAGAGTACGTTCGCAGTGGCTCATCAATGAAGGAGCCGAGCTCACTGAACTCAATGATTTCATCCAGTTTCCCCCTCATTTCGGCTTCATCGTGGCCGAGAATTGAGCCATAGAGCAGTGCGTTCTCTCGTCCTGTTTGATGCGCGGAGAATCCAGTTCCAAGTCCAGCAAGCAGCGAAATATCCCCGGCTGCGTGCACCGTACCTTCGTCGGGAGGGTAAATTCCTGAAATGACGCGAAGCAAGGTGGATTTCCCTGATCCGTTTGTGCCGATGATACCGACCACGTCACCCTGGTTGATTTCCAAGTTGATGTCCGACAGAGCAGTGAACCGGCGCACTTTCTTCTTGAAGAAATCAGCAAGGATTCCAAACATGTTCCGCTGCTTGGGAAAGTGCAACGTGATGCCTTCAAGGCGGATTGACGGTTCTGTCATAGGTACTTCACCGCCCCTCGCTCGTATTTTGAAAACACCATTGTCCCAACCAAATAAACGAGAAGGGTGGCAACGACGCTCGAGAGGATGACTTCGGGCGGGAGGTCCACGGATTTGCCCTCCAGTCCGTGGCGCACCATGGTGATGGGGAGCACCATCGGGTTCCACAACGCAGCCTCACCCCAAGCCCCTCGCTCAAGAGCCATCTCAGCAGTCCACATGACCGGCGAGAGAAAGAATCCCGCTCGGGTGATAAACCGAACGAGATGCTGGACGTCACGTTGTACGCAGTTCAGAGGGGCCATCAACATGCCAAAACCTAGGGCCATGAAGCCAGCCAACAAAATACCGACTGGAACCCAAAGAAGGTGAACGCTCAACGGTAGATCGTAAATGAAAAGGAGAGGAAAAACGATGAGACAACTCATCAACGTGACCACAACATTCGCACCCACGCCCGATACAGGAAAAATTGAGCGAGGGAAATACACCAAATGCATGGTGCGGACGTTCCCCGTGAGGGAATTTGTCGCAGCGTTCAATGATTTTGAAAATGACCCCCAGACGATGACGCCCATCAACACCCACACGGCGTACATCTTGTCGGGATTTCCACTCAACATGATGAATAAAAACCAGTAAACAGAGGCCAGCAGTGCAGGTTCAATCACCGTCCAAGCATAACCAAGCGCAGCGTTCCTGTATCGGCCGCGAACTTCTCGCCGAATCAGGTTCCGTAGCAAAAAGCGATTTGTTCGAATTTCCGTTAAGGTATGGATGGGTGCGAAGAGCGGATTTGATTTCACTCCGATTTGGCGGAGAACAGGCGCGGCCGAAGCGTTCTCCTCCATCATCGGCGCCTTGATTCATCCCTATATGATTGAAGCGGACCAATCGTTCAATGATGCAGCATTCAGCGGGTGTTCGAATCAATGCACCTGGAATTTATGGGTTGGGTTGAAGAGAAGAACGGATTTGGAAAGGCCATGGGATGGCATCAGCGCTTCGCCTCGCTGGCGTCAAATGCCGACATGACCGTCGGTATCATCGGCTTGGGCTACGTCGGCCTCCCGACTGCCATCGGTTTCCACGATGCTGGGTTTACGGTGTGGGGCGTGGACGTGTCTCAGCGCACCGTGGATGCGGTGAAAGCCGGGAAAAACCCAACAGGTGATCCGGACGTGGATGACATTGTCCCCCAACCGGGCACCGACCGCTGGCACATCACGACCTCAACGGCCGAGGCGGTTCCAAATTGTGACATCGTCCTCGTCACGGTTCCGACGCCGGTCACGCACGACCTCAAGCCCGATCTTTCCTACGTTGAGGCAGCCGGAAGAGCGGTCTTCGAAGCGATTCCAAAAGGTTCCAACACCATCGTGGTGCTGGAGTCCACGGTGTATCCCGGGGTGACGGCTCATACGTGGTTGCCGCTGATTGAAGGCTTGGGCATGACCATCGGCGTGGACGTTGAAATTGCTTATTGCCCGGAGCGCTTCAACCCCGGCGATGCTGCCCACGGCGTTCGTTCCGTGGCGCGAGTTATCGGTTGTTCCAATCCCGAGGTGGGTGAAGCGCTGGTCCAACTCTACAGTCAACTCACGAGCGAAGACGTCCGCTATGTGGGTAAGCTTGAGGTCGCTGAGGCGGCCAAGGTCATTGAGAACGTTCAGCGCGACATCAACATCGCCCTGGTCAACGAACTCGCTCGGATTTTCCCGGCCATGGACGTGGATGTTGAAGACGTGCTGTCGGCCGCAGCGACGAAGTGGAACTTCCATCGCTACACCCCTGGCGTCGGCGTGGGCGGCCATTGTATTCCCGTTGACCCGTATTACATGATTCAGCGAGCAGCCGATGTCGGCGTGCCTGCCGGGCTCATTGCCGCCGCTCGTGCCGTGAACCGGTCCATGCCCAACCACGTGGCTCAAGTGCTCGTTGACATTCTGTGGAAGGCTGGTCTTTCGGCTGAATCCACCAAGGTGCTGTTCCTTGGTTGGTCCTACAAGGCCGAGGTCGGCGACCCTCGTGAAACGCCAGCAGAACCGCTGGCGGAGGCACTCCAGCAACGCGGCATCCACGTCAGTGTCTACGATCCGCACATCGATCCCGAGACCTTCCCTGATTCGGTGGACGTGATTCAAGACCTCTCTCTGGCCGAAGGCCATGACCTCGCCGTGTTGGTGACAGCCCACACGGCGTGTGTTGACCTTGACTGGTCGACCCTCGCCCGGCAAATGGAGACACCACGCATTTACGACGGTCGCCGTGTGCTCGATTTGGAATCGCTGAAGGAAGCTGGCTGGCAGTGCTATGCCGTCGGACGCCCAATCCCTTCGTGAACCGGTTCACACGCTGTTTTTCCGATGTTGTCGGTGATGCGCTGAGGAACGTTAAACTGCAACGGGCTCTCATTGCCATTGGTAGATGGAACAAAAGGAGCCGGCCGCGCTGTCCATCGGGCAGTTTGCATTGAGCATGGGCGTTTTCCTCGTCGTGTTTTTGTTTCTTTCCGGTTCGGTTGTTCCGACCGTGGTGAACGACGGCCTGATTGAAGGGAACTTCATCCGAAGCGGCCGTTATGCTGTCACGCACCCAGCCATGGAATCCATCGCAGCCGAGGAAGGCGAGGCTGTTGTTGTGATCGGCTCCTCCATTCTTCAATATGCTACGGACGGCCTGTGCATCGGTCAACACTTGGATGATGACAACACCAAGGTCTACAATCTGGCCATAGGAGGTGCGAACCCCTACACGGAAATGATTCAGATTCCATCGTTAATCGACACGAAACCAAAAGCCGTCATCGTTGACCTTGGCCCGAATTCGTTGTGGAATTTTTACGAATCCGACAGCCTTGATGAATACATTCAGTTTCGATTTACCATTCTAAGCCTGACGCTTGATTTGGGGAGAGAACCGGCTTGGAGCGACTTGATTCGTGAACGGGACCAATCCTTCATTGCATCCAGTTTGGAAGAGCGAATTCACCTAACAGCATCGTACTCTCAGGTTGCTCTTGATAACGCGCTGGCAGCCGAATTTCATGATGAATTGGGCGTAGCATACATCGATCGGAACATGCCAGGCGTTGACGATGAAGGTTGGCTGGACTATCTGCAAAACCCCGGGTTTTTACCTCCCTTGTTTGAGTTGAAAAATCAAACAGAAGTGGACGCATGGTTTGAGGAAAACATGCCGAAACGCGCGAAGTATGGCGTCTACAACCCGTTGCCCAACGGGACGCTCAATCATGCAGCGCTGGACTACACCGTTCGCTCCTTGACCGAAGCAGGTATCGAGGTGTTCATGCTCGCCATTCCACACCATCCACAGGTGTATGACTACCTTCAACCCAGCCAGATTGACGGGCATAACGTCACGCTGAACCGGTTTGAGCAGGAATACGGGGCCGTCCCTGTGAATTGGTTTTGGGAATCATGGGACCAGGGGATGTTTCGAGACCGTAACCACCTAGGCGATCAAGGTCGAATCCATGCATGTGAGCGAATCGCTGACATGTTGAACGAACAATTGGGGTGAGCACTTGGATTTCGTCACCCCTTCGTACTACCTCTATTTTCTCCCGCTGGTGGTTGTTCTCACGTTTGGCCTCGCCTCAAGGCAACGTCGCCGCCAAATTCTGATCCTTCTCGTGATGAGTTATGTGTTCTTCTGGCTCGCCTCGGGATGGCACCTCATTCTTCTCCTCGTGTCGACATGCATCGATTGGACCGCAGGGCGAAAAATGCACGAAACGGACGATACAAGCAGGCGAAAGCGATGGCTTCGAATCAGTTTAGTCACCAACCTTTCCCTGCTTGGCGTGTTCAAGTACCTTGATTTCATCATCGAAAGTTGGAACCTTGTTTCCCTTCGCCTCACCGATGGTCTTGAGGTTGGTGCGTTGGGATTGGCCTTGCCGGTGGGGATCTCCTTCTACACCTTCCAGACCATGTCCTACACCATTGACGTTTATCGTCAGAAACAGAAGCCGTACGATTCATTCCTCGACTTTGCCTGCTACGCTGCGTTTTTCCCGCAACTTGTAGCCGGCCCCATCGTCCGAGCGGATCATTTCCGGGAGCAAATCAAGGAACCGTTGGCCCCGTCTGCATACCGATTTCGTCTTGGATTGACGCTCATCATTTACGGGATAAGCAAAAAACTCGTCATCGCCGATAACGTCGCCGTCCATGCCAACGAGGTTTTCGTTGAAGGCGAACATTTGGCCAACATCGGGTTGGTGTGGTGGGCCACCTTGTGTTTTGGTATCCAAATTTACTGTGATTTTTCCGCCTACACGGACATCGCCATCGGGTCTGCACATCTGATTGGCGTTGAATTACCAGAGAATTTCAAAACGCCCTACGCTGCCACTTCCCCCCAAGACTTCTGGCGCCGGTGGCACATTTCACTCTCGACGTGGTTGCGAGATTACCTCTACATCCCGCTCGGCGGGTCGCGAAACGGTCGAAACCGCATGTTGTTTGCGTTGATGATGACGATGCTTCTTGGCGGCCTTTGGCACGGAGCTTCGTGGAACTTTGTGCTGTGGGGTTTTGTCCACGGCCTGCTGCTCATCGTCCATCGCTTTGGGAAAGAAATTGGTCCCGTCAAGCAATTTTTCACAGCTTCCGGCCGGGGGGGCGTCGTTCTCTCGTGGCTGATCACTCAATTTTTCGTGTTCTTTACTTGGCTGATTTTCCGAGTGGAAGACACGGCCGTCCTCGTCCCATCGATGAAGACCTTCCTCGGTTGGGGTGGCCACTTTGACTGGATGGAGATGTACGAGTTTCTGCCCGACATCAAATTCCTCACGTTCGCCTTGGCAGGATGTTTCATCCTTCTTCACGGTGTGAGTGGCTGGATGGGGGGAGGAAAAGCGTGGTTGGCCCGTCAACATTCGGTTGTTTGGGGTTCAGTTTGTGGATTCATGCTGTGTTTGGCCTTTTACCTTCGTCCGGCGGAAACGATTGACTTCATTTATTTCCGATTCTGAAACGTGGAGGCTTCCCGTTTCTATTGACCAAGTGTTATACAACGGCTCCATGACGGAGGGGTGTAGCCAACCTGCACGGTGTAACAATGAAGTATCAACTCAAGTGCTTGAAGACGGGCGATCTCATCGAGGACGCCTACACGCTCCACTACACGGACAACGCCCTCCTTCGAGCCGTCTACAGCGAACCCTTTGCGCTCCAGGAGAACGCCGAGGGCGTCTGGAAGTACCTCTCGTGGCTGCCCGTTTCGCAGGCCAACGACTACGTCGCCGGGACCGTGACCTACCGTGCTGAAGCACTGGGCGAAGCGATGGGCCTCTCCAACCTCTGGGTGACCTACCACGGCTACTGGCCGGAGAGGGGCGGCCTCTGCCCCACCGGGAGTTTCAAGGACATGGAAGCGGTTCCAACTCTCCAACGTATGCACGACCACGGCTGCCAGGGCCTCATCTGCGCCAGCGCCGGCAACACGGCGCGTGCTTTCACCCACTTTTGCGGTCTCGACGGTACCCCGCTCATCGTCGTCGTGGGCAAGGACCACGGTCATCGCATCTGGGCGCGTCCCGAAAACAATGCAGAGAGCGTCCGTGTTGTCGTGGTTGAGGACGGCGATTACTACGACGCCAAGACCGTCGCCAAGGGCATCGCTGCACAACTTCCGGGCTGGCAAATGGAAGGCAGCGTTCACAACGTCGCTCGCCGTGACGGCATCGGTAGTCTGATGGTCGATGCCGCCTTCACCATCGGGAAATTGCCCGACCACTACTTCCAGGGAATCGGTGGCGGACCGGGTCCCATTGGCATTCACGAAATGGCGGAGCGGCTGATCGAAGCCGGTTTGTTTGAAGGGCCTGCACCCCGTCAGCACGTTTCTCAGAACGTTGAGCATCACCCCATTCACAACGCTTGGCAGGCGGGGCGCGACCACCTCGTCCCAGAGGATTTTCCCGCCGAGGAGGTCGAGGTGTACTCCGACTACCTGCTCAACAAAGGCCCGGCCTACGGTCAGGTCGGTGCGGTTTACGACATCCTCAAGGCTTCGAAGGGTCAAACCTACGTCGTTGAGCGAGCCGATGCCATCGCCGCCCGTGAAACGATCGAATCCATTGAGGGCATCGACATCATGACGCCCGGGGCCGTGGCCGCCGCCAGCCTGTTACAGGCAGTGGCGTCAGGCGAGGTCGACAAGGACGACTGCATTCTGTTGAACATCAGCGGTGGCGGCGTGGATCGGCTGAAGGCCGACCTTGAAACGCGGGTGGTTGAACCGTGGTTGCGTGTGTCCAAAGCCACTGGCGTCGATGCCATTCTCGAAAAACTCGCCAGCGAATGAATCACCTCCGTTCGGGCGCAGGTTCAAAGAAGGTGCTCCCTTAGGTTGGTTTGAGGCGTGGACATGGTTGAAGCGGCATGGGTTGAAGCAGAAGTGCTGAAAGCCGTCCCCGAAGCCACGGTTGAGGTCATTGATTTGCACGGCTCTGGCGACCACTTCCACGTGCGCGTCATCTCCGAGACCTTTGAGGGCGTCCGCCCCCTTCAGCGGCAAAAGCAGGTGTTGGCCGTCATGAAACAACACATCCCGCATCCCGTTCACGCACTTGACCTCAAGTGCATGACCCCTGCCCAAGCCGAAACGGCTGGCGACACGGCCTTTGACCCGCACGGCGGCGGGCAAGGCATCCACATCCGCCGCATACAGAGAAACAAGGAGTGAACCCCATGAACTGGACCCCAGAAGAACTGCAAAGCCTCGTCGACGACCACCCCCTCGTGCTCTTCATGAAGGGCAGCCCCAACCAGCCTCAGTGCGGGTTTTCCAACCGTGCAGCGCAGGTGCTCCAGAGCCTCGGTGAGGAATTCGCTTCGGTGAACGTCCTCAGCGACCCGCGCGCCATCCCTTCCATCTGCACGTGGTCGGACTTCCCCACCATGCCTCAGGTCTTCGTCCACGGCGAGCTCATCGGCGGGTCGGACATCGCCCTCGAGATGCTCCAAGACGGGAGCCTCCGCGAGATGTTTGACGCCGGCCGTCAGGCCTGAGTGGAAACGCCATCTCAACCTCACCTGAATGGGTGCTTTTGTTAAGGGTCCGAGGCGTCGGAGGGTTGTTCCTATGTCGGATTCACCCTCTCCATCGCTGTTCCGCAAGTGGGCCATGCGTCAGTACTGGCGCATGCAACAATCGCAAGCCGTGGTCGGTTTGCTGCTCTGGGGCACGACCATCACCCTCCTGGTGTGGCCCTACGTTCGCTGGCGCTTCGAAGCCTCGTGTGCCGATGCTGTTTGTTTCAACGACACCATCGTCGGCATCCCGGCGACCTACTTTGGCCTCCTCACGATTTTCCTGACGGTCATGTTGGGCGTGCTGACCATCGGCTACCTCTACGACCAGGTGTTCTCCCTGTGGACGGAATGGCGCAGCGTTGACATGGAACGAAACCCCTACGTCACCTACGCCTTGACGCCCAACTGGATGATGATCACGGCGCTACAGGCTGAAATGCTCCGACGTCAGTCCGAAGGCGACGAGGCCATGCAGGCCCAAGCTGAATGGTTCCTCAAGTGGTGCAAGCAGTACGCTGACGGCGAGATGTTCGCCCGTGCCGTGCAGCAGTGGGACGCCGACATGGGCCCAACCCCGACGTTCTGGTTCACCGACGACGCTGCGATGCAGCGCGCACGGGACCTCAAGTTTGAGGACGAGGCCTGACAAATCTTCATCATCCGCTGGCCGGAATCGACCGCATGGCTCGTCCTTCTCGCTGGAGTGAAGAGCGGAAAGCCAACCGTGAACAAGCGGAATGGATCGTCGGCTGGCTGCGCAAAAACGGACCGGCCACGACGCCTGAAATCATCGAGGCCCTCGAAGCCGAGGGCCGTGCTGTTCGGGCGCACATCTTGCAGCGTGCGCTCAGGAAGTCGCCGTTCGTTCATCGCATCGGTTCAGCGGAAGGCGTGCGAGGAACGGTGAGTCGCTGGGCTTGGGGGCTGGATGAAGACGATGCAGCCGAGGCCGGCGGAAGTGATTGAAAGCCTGCTTCCCATGGACCGCTCATGACCGAGACGCTGCCGCGTTCGCCCTCCAGCGGGCGCGACGCTTCGTGGCTGGTGGGTGCAGACCTGATGGCCGTGGCGCTGGCGTTCGTCGGCCAAATCATGCTCACTCACGCCCTGTTGGCCGAGCATTACGGTTGGATGGTTCTCGCGATTGACCTCTACGCTTCCTTGTTTTTGGTCATTGATTTGGGTCTACCGACCTTGCTTGCCCGCGACGGTACGCGTGCGCCCGCCCTGGTCCCTGCCGCCGTGTGGCGCACGTACCGGTTGCAGGCCATGGCGACCCTCCCCTTCGTGGGATTGGCTCTGTTGCTCCGTCCCGAACAGTGGTTGAACGTGGATGCACCGACCGTGTTGCTGTTGCTGGCGGCCTTGGTTGCGCTCGTTCACGTCGCTTCGTACGCACCTCGCTCGGGTTTGCGGGTGCTGGGTGAAGCTCGACTCGAGGCCTTGACCAAGGTGGCTGAACGTGGCGTAACGGTCGCTGCCTACGCCGTGCTGGTGTGGAACGGGTCAACCTCTGCAACGGCGTTCACAGCTGCCTTTCTCGGTGGGGCTATCACGGGCTGGGGGCTGGCATTGTGGTGGCTGCTCCGCGTGGCCCCTCCTGCGCCCGCCCGCCTTGAATGGATGCAAATGGGCGACGATTGGGCCTCGTTTCGTACACTCATGATGGCAGCGCTTCCCTTTGCCATCACTTTGGGCATTTTACCTTACGTCATTCGCATCGAGAAATTCATGGTTGCCGCTTCGGGCGATGCCACCCTCGGTGCGGTCTTTCACGTCGCACAACTGGCATGGCTGGCTGGTTTGGTGGTGCCTGCTGCCATTCGGTCTGCCCTCTTGCCCGTCCTCGGTGCTGCACGGGATCGGCCCGAACGGCATCGGCGAGAGATGAATCAGGCTGCAGACATGTGTTTTGGCTTGCTGCCGTTCGGATTGTTTGGCGGCTACCTCATCATGAGGATCTTTGCACCGTTGGCGTTTCCATCCGAGTACCTCGACGGCACTTACGGTGCTTCGGCGGTGGACGTGTTCACCGTCTTGCTGGCAGGTTGGGCGCTCACGTTGTTGGCGACGCCGACCTACACCAGCCTCATGGCAGGACCTCGTCCTTGGCGCTTCACGCTGTTCATCGTTCTCGTGTTGCTGGCCGCCGTGGCCTTTGGTTACGGATTGGTGATGGAAGGGCCGGCAGATCCCGGACGGAAATTGTACGCTGCTGCGCTGGCAAGTTGCCTTTCTGCAGGCGTTTTGCTGGTGCTCTCGTGGCACATGAGCGATGCGTGGGCGTGGGTTCGCACCCGCCAAGACGACTGGTCCTTGGCGATGCTCGGCAGTGCATTTGCGGTGATTGGGCTTGTCTCAACCACCTTTTGGTGGGTCCTCGGATTACCGCTCTTTTTGTTCACGAAACGAGGCTGGCGAGCAGTTCGCTCCACGCTTGACTGACAGCCCTCATCGAAGCGAATTCGAGCTGTTCGTCCACCGAGGTCGTTCCGGTCCATCCGGTGCGGAGGGCTGCTTCGATACCGTCAGCCAACGCTTCGGGGTCCTCATCGCACACCCACGCTTCGGGGAGGTATTCCTTCACTTCGCCCACGTCAACGCTGACCACGGGCGTTCCGCACAACAGCGATTCTCTCGCAACCAACGGGCCAGCTTCTCGCAGGGAGGTGATGAGCGTCACGTCAGCGGTGAGCATCCGGTCGTAGACGATGTCGCGGGGTTGGTGGCGCAACGAGGTGATGCCCACGATCCACCCGCGTTGTTCCAATGCCTCCCCTGTCTGCAAGGCGAGCAAATGCCGCTTTTCGCGGCGGCGGGGGTCTGCGGGAAACAGGATGTCAATGGGTTCCTTCTTCCACGTTTTTTTCATCGGGGCAACCGGGCGACGCCACTCGTTGTGGATGTCCGTCACACAGGGAACGGTCGCCGTGCGCTTCGGGGGTTCGGGAAGTTTCGAAGCGATGTTCGACAAGCGTCCGGTGGCGCAAACCAACACGTCGCAGGACGATGCTGCCGTTCTGATGTGGTCTCCGACGCCCTTGAGGTTGAGACCGACATCCAGGTCGTAGCCGTGGACGACGCCGACCCAGGGAACGCTCCAGCGCTCAGCGAGTCGTTGTGCGAGGTGAGCGACGGGCCAGAGGGTGTGACAAACGATCACGTCCGGTCGCCAATCGCCGAGTTGTTTTTCCACCCATCCAGCTTTCCGACGAACGCTGGAAACCGTGAGTTTTGGGTAAGGGTGGTCGGGCAGCGCAAAAAATCGGGGAACAAAGGTTTCGATGCCGTTGTGCAGCCACCGCTTCGGGGCCTTCGCTACGCCCATCATGGTGGAGCGACGAGCTTCGGCGTAGCGGGGCATGCGGGGAAGAGGGTTCACCACTTTCACGTCGTGTCCCATGGCCTTCAACAGGTGAACGTGGTCCTCCACGAAGATCCCGCGTGTTGGGTTACGCGGCACGGGGTAGAGCAGAGAGACGACGAGGATCTGGATGGACAGCCCTCCTCAGTTGAGCGCTTGATGAATTTCGGCGAGGTTGTCAACCACGCTGGCTCGGTCGTTGAACAGACCCGAGCCAACGACACAGTTCGTGACGCCCCAGTCGCGCAGCATGGCGATGTTGTGGGCTTTCACGCCGCCGTCAACTTGGATCTGTACGGGGCGTCCACCGGCGGCAACTTGCGCCTCAATCGCTTCAGAGAGCCGCCGAATTTTACTCTCAACGTTGGGAATGAACGACTGTCCCCCAAACCCGGGGTTCACGCTCATGATGAGCACGAGGTCGACTTCAGTCAACACTTCCAACGCTGCTTCGACGGGCGTGGCTGGGTTCAACACGACCCCGGCCGTAGCGCCGCCTTGGCGGATGGCACCGAGCAGGCGGTGGAGGTGCTTGACGGCTTCAACGTGCACCGAGAGGTGGTTACAACCCGCATCGATGTAGTCTTGAAAGCAGGCTTCTGCGTTTTCGATCATCAGGTGAGCGTCAAAGACGGCGTCCGGTCCGAGCGCTTTTCGAAGGCTGCGAATCACGGGCGGGCCGAACGTCAGGTTCGGGACGAAGTTGCCGTCCATCACGTCGAGGTGCAGCCAGGTGAGGCCTGCATCAATGGCTTCGTTACAGTCGTTGGCCAAGTCTGCGAGGTCGGCGGTGAGGACACTGGGTGCAATGATCATGTCATCCCTCAACCTCACCCAGCCATCGCCATTTGAAGAGACTTGCCATCTTGAGCACCATTCATTTTGGCGCAAATGCCTATAGTGCATCCCTGTTAGGCCGATTTAGGTGAAGGCATGGGTGAAGTAAGGAACGTCAGCGACAGCGAATTCAACGACACCGTCAACAGCACCGAATGGGTCATCGTTGACTTTTGGGCACCGTGGTGTGCGCCCTGCAAAGCCATCGGACCTGTCCTTGAGTCCGTCGCACAGGAACGAGAAATCCTCGTGGCGAAGGTTGACACCGAGCAGAACACGTCGACGGCTGCCCAGTTGGGGGTTCGCAGCATTCCAGCTCTGTTCATGTACCGCAACGGATCCATCGTTTCTCAGAAGACCGGCAGCATGCCCAAGGCCAAACTCCTCTCGTGGATTGACGAGGTCATGACAGCCGACGATTTCTGAAGTCAGGCCAAGCGGTTCTTCCGCTCTTCATGTTGCTCACCCACGTCGCGGAGCAACCGCTCACGCAACGCCTCGTGGAGCCACATGCCCTCTTCCAGTTCCAGCAACAAGCCGTGCTTGAGCAAATTTTCCGGTGGCGTCCCGTTCCAACCGACGCCGGTCGCCAACGTCTCCCAAGCCACGGGTGCGTCAGCAACGGCCAGCGTTGCCAGCAGTTCTTTCTCTTGCTCGGGCAATCGGAGGAGGATTTCTTCATCAAGGAAGCGAAGCCAGTCTTTGTGAGTGGGTTGACCGTACAACTCCAGCAATTCCATCGCCAACGGGTGACCGCCGGTCGCTGCGTGAACGTCTTCGGCCGCTGGCGCATGGCCTCCGTCAAGGTTGGACAGCCACGCCTCGGTGGCCTCAAGGCTGAGTCCCTTCAGCGGAAGTTCGCGAACCGTGTCCCGAATGTGCACGTCCCGTCGGTCGTAGACGGTGAGTTCCGTTCGCGAGACCAGCAGAACGCGCAACGGCCCCTTTTGCGCGAGTTGCAAGAGCGAGCCGAGCAGGTGTCGAGCTTTCTCGCTGATGTGGTGCACATCATCCAAGACGATGAGCCAGTACGGGGGCGGGCCGCCAACGCTGTCCTTGAACCGCTCTCGGATGGTGTTGGCGTCGGTCATGTAGGCCATCAGACGGCGTCGCCAAGCATCCACGTCCATGTCGGCGCCAGGTGTCAGCGGCAACGTTTCGATGATGCGATAGGGGTCGTGCGTTTCGTCGATTCCAAACCGATGAAGCAGGCTGGTTGCCAGCCCAAGTGCTCGGTCCCATGGCTGACACGTGTACCAGCACACCGAAAGATGCGGGTCGGTTTCCATGTGTTGTTGAAGCCAGTGAGCGATCAGCGTTGATTTCCCAATGCCAGCAATGCCGTGAACGACCATGCAGGGGTGCCGGTCAGCGAACCACGTGTGCAGGGTGTCCAACTCAGCGTCCCGTCCATAGACCGGTCGCGTCGGTGGAGGTTGGTTTGCATAGGTGGCGTGGACGCCCACGAGCGGTGTTAGTCGACCGGGCTGAGGCATGCCGTTGTCCTGTGTTTTTCGAATGCTGCCAAAGCGTATGTCGCCGTACGTCAGCACCCCCTCGTGCTGGGCGTGGAGAAGAATTTGCAGGAGCGTCAGGTCGGTTTCAAGCAAGTCCGGGGCTTCGGCGGCTTTCACCTCCAACAACTCCCCTTCCATGTTGCGCACCAGCACCTTTGTTCCGTCCAACGCCACCTGACGCTGGCGTGCTCGAAGGCGCCCTTCTTCGGTCAGCTGCCACGTTTTTTGTCGTCGCTCATCGCCTTGAACCGCTCGGGTGTGTTCCTCAACGAGAAGGTCCTTGAGCAGGTCTCGCATCGTTCGGCTGACGTTGGGTGGATGTTGGGCACAAGCCTCAGCAATACCGGGGCGCGTGAGGGCCGGCGGAACCATGTAGCGGTCCGCCCATTCATCGTTGGCCAGTAGATGAAGCAGCACCCTGTCCTTGGCTGCGACGTTCACCTTGGGGATGTCGCCCGCCATGTTTCCGGCTGTCTTCCACATGTGTTCAAGACTTTGTTCATTTGGTGTGGCGGCACGTTTTGTTTGAGCATTTTTGCAAAAAGCACTTTATATTGAAAAAAAAGCCAACAGCATGGCTTATTCCGGCGCCTCGCTTTCGACTCGAAAACATCGAGCAGTTCTGCTGGCTTTCCTCTTCCTTCTGTCGCTCACCAGCCTTGCGAGTCAGGCTGCGGATTCGGATGGCGATGGCGTTGATGACAACGTGGACGATTGCCCGTGGGCAGCTGGCACCTCCACCGTTGACAAAGACGGCTGCCCGGACCGAGACGGCGACGGTACGTCGGACTTCAACGACGTGTGGGTGATCGGCAACCCGAACTTCCAAAACGAATTCACCATCACCTCCAGCAGCGACTACTACGGCGTTGATTACCATCCAACGGGCGAATTCATTGTGACCGGCGCAGAGGATGGATTTGTCCGAATTTGGAACGCCAGCACCTGGACCATCGTCCGCTCAGCGAACACCAACACCGACGTGTTTGGCGTTGATTTCTCCCCCGACGGCATGTACGTGGCGGCCGCCCTCAACGATGACACCATCAACATCTACCACGCCAGTAACTTGACCTCAATCCACGGCGCCATCAGCGTGGACGTCGGCAGCGGTGACCAGGTCAACAACGTGGAGTTCTCACCCGACAGTTCGACCGTTGCTGTGGCCATTGGCCGCTCAGGAAACGGAGGCACCAACGGGGAAGTTGCCGTGATCGACGTTCAAACCGGTACCGAGCTCTACGCCGTTAATCCCAACGGCGAGGATCGGTTCTATGACGTAGCACACTCGCCGGATGGCCAACACATGGCGCTGGCCGGCAACAGTGAAATCTACATTGTCAACACGACGTCGAGAGCGACAACATGGACGTTCACCAACCCACCTGCGGCCGTCAACGCCGTGGCTTGGTCGCCTGACGGAAACTACATTTCGATGTGCGGCGGTTGGGAAGGACAATCCGCCAGCTTTGACATGTACCAGTACGCCAGCGGTTCATGGAATCGCATTTGGCAGAAAACCATCTCGACATCCTGCGCGTCAACCACGTTCTCTGCTGACGGTTCTCAGGTGGTCGCCGGCATGTACTGGTACCAATCGGACGGCAACACGGCTCGGGTGTATGAATCCGATACCGGCACACAGATCGACTCGTTCAGCGGACCGCGTCCCGGCAGTTGCACCTCGGGAAGCAACAACCAGTGCGGCATCATGTACGGCGTTGCATGGAGCCCCGACTCCACCCACATCGTCACGGCCAACGGACGAAACGACGAGGGCGTCTACTTCTGGTTCGCCGACATCGACGAGGACAACGACGGCTACAACACAACGGATCAGGGCGACGGCATCGTCGATGCCTTCCCAACCGACGGAACGCAGTGGAACGACACCGATGCTGACGGCTTCGGCGACAACCCCGCACCAGCCAACGAGCCCGACGCATGTCCCAACACACCGGGGGCCTCGACCCAAGATCGCTTTGGATGCCCTGACAGCGATGGCGACGGTTGGTCGGACGAAGGCGACTGGGCTCCGGCCGATCCGCTCCAGTGGGCGGATGCCGACGAGGACGGCTACGGCGATAACTATCGGTTTGAACTCAACGAATACCAAATCCACGTGAACCAAACCGGTGATGCTTTCCCCAACGATCCAACGCAGTGGAACGACACCGACGGCGATGGCTTTGGCGACAACTACGACAACGCCTCGTGGAATTCCTACCGTCCATCAACGTGGCCCGGTCTCTTGCTTCCTGCTGCCAACCAGCCCGATGCTTTCCCGCTCGATCGCACCCAGCACATGGACTCCGACGGAGACTGGATTGGCGACAACCCCAACAGTGATCGTGCTGACGCTTGCCCTTACGAATACGGCGACTCGCAGTACGATCGACTCGGATGCCCCGACACCGATGGCGACGGCTATTCCGACCCCAGTGCTTCGTGGCCCAGCACCACGGACTGCTACGGCGCAGACGCTTTCCCTGACGACCCCACGCAGTGGTGCGATGAAGACAACGATGGATTCGGCAGCAACCCTGACGGGAACAACCCCGATGACTGCCCGAACAACGCCGGCAGCTCCACCATCGACCGCGCAGGCTGCGTTGACCGAGACGGCGACGGGTATTCCAACGCCGGAGACCCCTTCCCCGACGACGCAACCCAATGGTCGGACCGAGACGGTGACAACCGAGGCGACAACGCGTCGGGCAACAACCCGGACGCCTTCCCTGACGACACGAGCCAGTGGAAGGACAGCGACGGCGACGGCTACGGCGACAACCCCGGAGGCAACAACGGGGATTTGTTCCCGACCGACCCCACGCAGTGGAGCGATGAGGACGGCGACGGCTACGGCGACAACACGGACGGCAACAACGGCGACCTTTGCCCGCTTGACTACGGTGAATCCCAGGCTGAACTCAGCCGTGGCTGTCCAGATTCCGACCTTGACGGCGTGACCGACCCGCTTGATGCCTTCCCTGACGATCCGTTCCAGTGGGCCGACACCGACGGTGATGGCTACGGTGACAACACGAACGTTCCCAGCGGAGACGACTGTGTGGATGTCTTTGGCAAGTCGTTTGAAGAAGGCCGTTTGGGATGCCCGGATGCCGACTTGGATGGCTACGCTGACGTTGACGACGTCTTCCCCAACGATCAGGAACAATGGGAAGACTTTGACGGCGACGGCTACGGCGACAACTACTACTGGGAGAATTCCACGGTCGCTGATGAGGAAAATCCAGGCATGTTCCTGACCCTGCGGGAGCAACGCGGGGACGCCTTCCCACAAATCGCCAGCCAGTGGTCCGACATGGATGGCGACGGTTGGGGCGACAATCAGAGCAGTTCCAATCGCGTTGACAACTTCCCGCTTCGAGCGAGCCAGTGGCTGGACTTTGATGGCGACGGCTACGGCGACAATGCAACCGGCTACCAGTTCGACGCTTGCTACAAGGTGCCGGGAACGTCCACCACCGGGGACTACGAGGAGTACTTCGGATGCCCGGACGCAGACGGGGACGGAACAGCCGATGAATACGATCCTTGCCCTTGGGACCCCGAGGTTTCACAGGGCTCTCGCAGCACGGCTGTCTGTGGCATCAAGGAAGACCCAAGCCTCGCCTCCAACGACGACGGTGGGGCTGGATCGCTCCTGAGCGGCAACGGTTCGACGCTCCAAATCATGGGTGGTGTCATCATCTTCTTGCTTGCACTCATCGTTGTTGCGCAAGTCGCCAAGACCGCTGGCCGTCGAAAGGCTGTGGCCTCCAAGCGGGACGACCAACTCGCTCAAGCGTCGGTCGCAGAGGAAGAAGAACGACGTCAAGCATGGATTCAACACTACATCGCCGAAGGGAATTACGCAGAAGCTCGAGCGCTTGGTTGGGAGGGAACCGAAGGGTTGCCCGAATGGAAACAATACGAAATGCAGCAACAGGCTGCACAGGACGCAGCCATTCCAACCATGATGGACCTCGAAAACCTCTGACGTACCACACACCGATTGCACCGCTGACCTTTCAAAGGAGAACGGGCCATGTTTTCACATGGGCGAGAAGCCGGCAGGCCGATTGTTGATGTTAGCGGGGTTGCTGTTGACCTCGTTGTTCATCGGCATGGTCTCGGCCGATGAGGGCGACGTGGTCCTTGCAGCGAGCGTGGTGAACCCGCCCGACCATCCATGGTACGACCCCGCCCATCCGCTCATTCTTGAGCCCCGCTTGACCAACAATGGCCCCGACGTGTCCCTCTTGATGAATCCGGCGTGCCCCGTGGTCCTGAACGTCTACAACGCGAGTGATGTAATGGTGGTTGACGGCTCATCCGAATGTCCTCAACGCGAACAGGGCCTCGATCTTTTTGCGGGTGAGCAGATCGCCCTTGAAGCCGTCTCATGGTCGATGAAAGACAACGCGGGTGGCTGGCTTGAGAGCGGAACCTACACCGTTGAACTTCTCCATTCCGTCGGGGCATCGTTCGCCACGGAGGTGACGATCCAGACACCGTTTTCCCTTCCGCAGGAATTGACGTACGCCGTACAGACCGCTCAGCGAGGCGATGACGGCCAACTTGTCCACCTCGTGAGTTTGTACAACCCCACGGCAGAAAGCGTCTCGCTTGCAGACATGACGGCATGCTGGCTCGAGATTTCGGTCAACGATGCTCACCGCCTGGGAGCACCCTGCACCGGTGGCGTGAGCAACTTGATGCCCGGCGAAGTCATGCTGGTGGACCAAGTCTCGGCTGCTTTGACATCCAAGGTCTCGATTTCAACGCCCGGTGATTCGTTTGTGTTCAACAGCGCCGAAGCGTCGGCGACCACCACGGCCTCGCCCACGCTCGAGATGGAACTCGCACTCAGCGGCAACGAACTGCCCGCGTACAGCCCGAGCGAAGTGCTGGTCAGCGAAGTGCTGTTGCGCTCATCCTCTTCCGAAGCCGTCCAGGTGGAATTCACCGATTCGTGCAAGGCCGAACTTTGGGTGGTGGACGACCTTGGCCATGTGGTTTATGACAGCCGCTCGGGCAAAGTCTGCACACCGATCGATCTCGAAGTCGTGGTTGAATCAGATGCCCCGGAACAACTCACGTTGCCACAATGGAATTTCTACGACAGCGAGGGGTGCATGGTTCAACCAGGGACCTACACCGTGGTTGCTGAAGTACCTGAACACGACCTGATCACCAGCAAGACCGTTGAATTCCTCTCGGTGGAAGCCAACCCGTGCACTTCGCCGGACGCCGCATCACTCACCGCATCGCTGACGTGGCAGGACGACCGCACCGTTCGCCTCAACGCCGAGGCCTTCACCAACCAAGCCGACCATCTTCGAATGGCCCAACCGTGCACCTTTGAAGTCGCTTTCCTCGACGAGGAAGACAACACCGTCCACCTCTTCCAAACCCTGTGCGATGCCTACGACGGCCGCAAAATCCTCCTGCCGGACGCATCCCAATCCCTCAAATTCGATGCGGTCGACATCAGCATGGTTCAGGACGGCTCACCGCTCCTCCCGGATGGCTTCTACACCCTCAGCCTCACGATGTTGTCAACCTCTTCCTCCACGACCACCCTCCCGTTGGCGTGGCCGGCTGATTTTGGCGAACAGGAAACGGATGAGGCGGTGGCAGAACCACCCGAGACGTTCGAACTAACGGGCAGTTGGACCGGGTTGCTCACGGACGAGGGGACGTGTTACGTCATGGACTCGGACGGCGAGACTTACCTGTTGTCCAACGCTCGTACGCTTCCATCGTGGCAACCGAGCGCCTTGAACCAAGGCGTCTACGTCGTTGTCGAAACCGTGCCTTCTCCCGCTTGCAGCGACTATCTGGCGCCATCGGTTGAAGTGGTCGAGGTCCGCATGGAACAACCCCTCGTCAGCGAAGAAACCGCAAGCGTTGAAGTCAACGAGGAGCCAACCACTGCTGTTGCTGAATCCAACACCGTCGTCACGGCCGTGAGCGTGGTCGTGACCGCCTCCGTCCTCTCGATGTTTGTCGTGGTCGCCGCCACCAACGAAGGATTGCGATTGCCGGCCACTGCTGCCGGCTTGTGGTTCCTCGGCCTCGTCGGCAAAACCCATGAAACCACGGACGGACGATACCAGCGCGGTCGACTGATGGGCTACCTCACGGCCAATCCGGGATGCCACTTCAGGGCCCTCATGAGCGCCCTTGACATGAGCAACGGGCAGATCACGCATCACCTTCGTATTCTTGAGGCTGAAGAACACGTCTGGCGAAAGGGCGACGGCCGCCTGGTCCGATTTTATCCACTCACCAACAAACTCAATCCCAACACCAGCGAAGAAGATCTTCCCGTTCCACCGCTTTCTCCTGACCCGAACAGCCTGCAAGGAAAGATCCTGAACTTGCTGGACCAAGGCGGGGATTTGGGGCAATTCCCTACGCAGGCCGAACTCGCAAAGCGCCTTGAAAAAAGTCAACAGTTGATCTCTCATCACCTGCGGACCTTGCAAAAATACGGGTTGGTCGAGCGTCGGAAGATGGGAGTCAAGAACCGCTACAAACTCACTCGGGAAGCGGTCTTCCTGTTGGAGACGAGTGACGACTTTGCCCACGACGACCTCCTCTGATGTTGGTGCCGTACCGGCTGAAGCGAGGCGTGGATTTCATAGCGTGCTGCTCAGTGGCCACGGATGTCCAGTGGGCGGTGATTGAGCATGTCAGCCGAAGCAGAACCTGTGGACGAAGTTGGGTGGCAGCAACAATGGGACGATGCCGGCCTGTTTCACGCTGACATTCACAGCGACCGCCCCAAGTTCTACTGCCTTGAGATGTACCCCTACCCGTCGGGAAAAATGCACATGGGACACGTCCGAAATTACTCCATTGGCGACGCTGTGGCCCGTTTCAAGCGTTTGATGGGGTATGATGTGCTCTACCCCATGGGCTTCGACTCCTTTGGTATGCCAGCAGAGAACGCTGCGATCTCCGAGGGCGGTCACCCTCACGACATCACGGAACGCAACATGGCTTCCATCACCCAACAGATCAAGCGGATGGGATTTTCCTATGACTGGCGTCGAACCCTCAAGAGTCACGACCCACGCTACTACAAATGGAATCAGTGGTTCTTCACGAAGTTCATGGAAATCGGCCTTGCGACGCGTGAATTCTCTCCGGTTAACTGGTGCACGTCCTGCAACACGGTGCTGGCCAATGAACAGGTGAAAGCTGGCCGATGCTGGCGTTGCAACGGCCCCGTGAGCCAGAAAGAGATGAACCAGTGGTTCCTTGATCTCCCTTCCTACGGCCAGGAACTTGAAGACGGCCTCGATACCATCGGTTTCCCCGAGCACGTCAAATCGCTCCAGCGCGACTGGTTGGGCCGGTCCGAGGGTGCGAACATCCGCTTTGGAATCGTTGATGATGACCGTGATATCGAAGTGTTCACCACTCGGCCTGACACGCTGTTTGGTTCAACGTTCGTCACCCTCGCTCCCGAACATCCTCTTGCGGAATCGTTGGTCGCTGGAGGCGAGCACGAGGCTGCCTGGAAAGCCCTGTACGATGAGGTGGCGTCGATGGCAGAGTTTGATCGGATCAAGAACATGAACAAGAAGAAGGGCGTGTTTTCCGGACGCTACGCCATCCACCCCTTGACGGGTGAACATGTCCCGATTTGGATCGGGAACTTTGTCATCGCTACCTACGGTACAGGGGCCGTCATGGCCGTGCCCGCCCATGACGAGCGGGACCACGACTTTGCCAAGCAATACGGCATTCCCATCAAGCGTGTCTTGGTGATGGAAGAAGGCGGCAACCCGGATGCACCGGTTGACAGCGCCGAAGTTGACCTTGGTTGGATGGTGAACAGCCCACTGGATGGTTTCGATGGCCTGCACGGCTCGGAGGCCAAGCAAGCCGTCTGCGATGCTCTCGAGAAGGTCGGACGCGGTTCGCAAACCATCAACTGGAAGATTCGGCCGTGGCTCATCTCCCGACAGCGGTACTGGGGGACGCCCATTCCCGTCATTCACTGCGACGATTGCGGCCCGGTCCCGGTTCCCGAAGAGGACCTCCCGGTGGAACTCCCACGGGACGTGGTGTTCGGTCAAGGCAACCCGCTGACGACGTCCGAGTCGTTCCTGAACGTGGACTGTCCCAGCTGCGGCAAACCTGCTCGCAGAGAGACCGACACCATGGACACGTTCATCGATTCCTCGTGGTACTTCCTCCGCTACACGGATGCGCTTAACGACGAGCAACCGTTTGAAAAGGCGATTGCCAACCACTGGATGAACGTTGATTTCTACTGCGGCGGCATCGAGCACGCTCAAATGCACCTCATCTACGCTCGATTCATGACCAAAGCGCTTCGCGATCTTGGTTTGGTGGACGTTGATGAACCGTTCAACGAGCTTCTCTGTCAGGGCATGGTCAACAAGGCTGCCCCGTTCTGTCAGCCTTGCGGCGTCACCCTCCCGACCGTCTACGAGGGGCAATCCTGCCCGCATTGTGATAGTGAACTTGGTTCACGCTCTGCGAAAATGAGCAAATCGCTGGGCAACACTGTCTCGCCCGAGGACATGATTGACCGCTACGGTGCCGATACCGTCCGCTTGTTCATTCTCTTTGCAGCAAACCCGACGGCCGGCATGGACTGGTCCGATGCGGCGCTGGACGCCAATCACCGCGTCATGGTGCAAATGCGCAGCATGCCCGAGCAGTTGATGGCTTGGCCCGAGATTGCCTCACCGCTGGACGGTTGGTTGGAAGCCCGCTTCGCACAACGAGTGCACGAATTCTCCCAGGCCATGGACGCGTATGACCTGCGACGTGCGGTGGAAATCTCGCACTACGAGATCATCAAAGACATCAACTGGTACACGCGACGCGGCGGGCAAAACGTGGACGTTGCACGCCGTTGGCTTCCCACCTGGGCCCAGATGGTTTCCGTTTCAACGCCTCACCTTGCTGAAGAATGGTGGGCGGCGATGGAAGGCACGAGCGGCCTTGTCGCAGGCAGCACCATGACGGTCCCCAACCAACTCTCCGACGACCAGCAAACCTTGCTCGATGGCGAGCAATACATCCGTGACGTGTTGGAGCAGGCCCGAAAGGTTCGTGTCGTTGCCGAGCGCCATTTGGGTCAGCCAGCCAGCGAGGCTACGTTCGTGGTCTCACCGTCATGGAAACGAACCATGGCTCAAGCAGCCTTGTCGTTCATTCAGGACGGCGGGCACCCGAAACAGTTCATTCCAATCCTGCAAGCGCTTCCAATGGCGCAGGGCGAGCGAAAAGGCGAGATGATCGGTTTCTGGGGCAAGAAAATGCTGCCACAGGTGTTCAAATGGGACGATGCCTCGAAGGGCGTGATCGCTTCAACGCTTGACGAGGTCGCTGTTCTTGCTGCAGCTCGAGCGTTCATCGCAGATGAACTTCAACTCGCCTCCGTTCACGTGGTGCTCGGTGAAGGTGATGATGACGACACCGGGCGTGCAGGCTCGGCCATGCCGCTTTCACCGGCGGTCGTTTACGCTTGATCACGCCTCTTCGTCCATGGATGGACGTGGAGGTGGCATGTCGTTCATCATCGGGACCTTCGGCAGCGGAGGACCGGGCCGTTTCGCGTTGGTGTACACGGCGTAAACGATGACGGCGCCTGCAAGGAGGAAGATGACCGTCGAGGCGCTCAAGCCGTCATCGTCGGTTTCACCTGCGGGGTCGAGAACAGTCGCTTCGCAGCCTCGCTCGTCAACCACCGCATTCACCGGTGAGTTTCCACAGAAATCGTAAGCGTTCACGACGCCGTCGCTGTCATCGTCGAGCTGGTACTGACTGCAACCGTTGGAGGAAACGGTTTCCTCGCTGTTGGTGTTCGGGCAGCGGTCCAGTGGATCGAGCACACCGTCCTGATCGTCATCGTCGTCTTCAACGGCGTCAATGCAGCCGTCCCCGTCGTTGTCTTGTCCGGGTTGAGCGGGGCCGATCAAGCCTCGTGGGCAGCGGTCCATCGGGTCTTTGATACCGTCCTGATCGTCGTCGGCGTCTTCGAGGTCGTCATGGCATCCATCGCCGTCGTTGTCCAACATGGAGGCGTTATCGCCCCAGTTTTTCTCTCCCATGGGGCAGGCATCGTTGATGTCCAACACCGAATCGTCGTCGTCGTCCTCATCCGTTGTTTCGTCGAGGCAACCGTCCCCGTCGTAATCGTTCCACGTGAAGGAGATCCACGATTGAATGTCGTTGGGACAATTGTCGTCGGGGACAGCGATACCGTCGCCGTCTTTGTCAGCGTCGCAGGCATCCCCAATACCGTCGTTGTCAAGGTCGGCTTGAGTTGGGTTGGCCGCAGCGGGGCAATTGTCCGCCTGGTCAACGAAGCCGTCGTCGTCGTTGTCCTCATCGGAGCAACCGTCGGATTCGATGTCGTTCTCATCGGTTGAAACCCACCCAACGGGTCCCTTTGGACACACATCATATTCGTCAAAAATGCCGTCTTCGTCGTCGTCCAAGTCCTCGGTAATGTCTCGGCAACCGTCGCTGTCGTGGTCGGACAGCGCGTTGGCCGCCCAACCGACGTCACCCGTGGGGCAATCATCGTTCACGTCCAGCACCCCATCACCGTCCACGTCCTCGTCGCATGCATCGCCGTAGGCATCACCGTCGAGGTTGGCTTGGTCGTTGTTGGCGACACCGGGGCAGTTGTCGAGTCCGTCCAGCACTCCGTCGAGGTCAAGATCGGTTTCGTACAGCCACACGCCCATGTCGTACTGGTCTCGCTGGTCGAACGGATGGGCCCCGTAGGCTCCGTTCCCGTTGGAGATGAACGAAATGACAGGCGAGCCGGTAGCACTCATGCTGAGCGTGTCCGGGAGGTCATCACCTTGCCCGCCGGCAGCGATGGCCCAGTCCCACGTGCTGTTCGCTTGGCGTCGGCCGAGGAAGATGTCGTGATGGTTGCCATCGTTCAGTCCGTCGATGTCCGTGAGGGTGTAATCACCCAGCACCAACGTCCCCGTTGTTTTTCCAAGGATGAGCGAATCGCCCTGTTCGGTGAGGTGGATGGCAACGGCATGGTCGGCAGCCCCACCGCCAAAACCGGTGGCGTGCAACCATTCACCCTGCGACGAGACGTGGGCTTCGTAGAAATCAACCCAGACCGACGGAGCGAGTTCAATCTCCCCAAAGGTCATGTTTTGCAGGTAATCGCCCACGACGGCCACACCACCGTCGTAGCGACCGTCGCAATCGGCTGCCGTTGAGTCCCCTGTGCCGCCCGCACCGGTGGCCCATAACCAACCGCCCGAGTTGTATTTGGCGACCGCCACGTGTGCGGACCCTTCGCTGGTGAGCTCGTTTTCACCAAAACTTACGAGTTCAAGGAACGAGGTCGTGAAGTAGGTCTCTCCGTTGTAATCAGCGCACAGAGCGCCGTTGTTCTCGAGGTTCTGGCTGGAAAAAACCGTGTGCATGTGGCGGTGATTGCCCGTGCTGTCCATCACCAGAATCGCGATGGAGTCTTCGGAAAGGCTGCCGGGAGCGAGGTCGTCGCCGGCCGTCAAGGAGTCCCGATGGAGCAGCGCCAGGTGAACTTCATCGTTCGGGCCGACCATCATATCGATCACGGAAAGTTGGTACGGGTTGGAGAAACTTGTTGCCCACATCCACTCGCCCATCGATGTCATGCCTGCGACAAACACGGCGTTTTCGTGTTCATCAGCGGATTTGTTGATCGGTTCAAGTTCTCCAAGGGTCATGTTGCATGCATCGCCTTTCGTCATGTCGCAGTATGTTCCGGCGATGATGATGGTTCCGTCACTTAAGCGGTCCATGGCATTGATACCGTCGAGTCCGCTGCTGGTGCCCGCAACGGTTTCGGTCCACGTGCCGTTTTCATCGATCCAGGCGAGGAAAAAATCAATTCCAAAATTCGAATCTTCACTGGAAAAGCCGATGACGTCACCGTGGAATTCAACGGTCTGTTCAAACATTCCACCCACGAGCATGCTGCCGTTGGGTAACGGAACCATGCCGCGCACCCGCTCATAATTTGCACCTCCAGCACTGGCCAACCAGCCGCTGGTGTTGTCGGCTGAGGAAAGACTGGGACTTGGGACGTTCAACAAGGGCTCGTCCACCTCCGTGCCGGTCAACGAGAGGGGTGCGAGCAGCATCATGCTCACGACCAAGAGAGGAAGGAGGGCGTTGAATCTCACACAACTTCCAGCCTGCCTTTGCATAAGAACCCCTCGTGCTGAGGACCGCTCGGGTAGGGGGGAGCCTTCATTGAGTGTCGCCGGAGAGGGGCGACCATGAGTGATGGTTCCCGACCGCGCCGGCGACAGCAACAGCGGCGGAACTCATCCTCAAAGCGTCGCTACGGCGGGCCCAAGCGCTCGCAGCAATTGGAGCGGTTTGCGGCCGATGTTGCTTCGATGAACGCCGAGGCAGAGGCCCGCTTTGACCGGACACCTGCACCCATGGCCTTCCCAGAGGACATGGAACCTCCTCGCACCTTTCGTCTCTCGTGGACGCCTGAACCCGTCCCGCTGAAAGCTGAAGAGCGCGTGGCCAGCATGGTGGTCAAGCGGGGCGATTTCGGGTGGCTCACCGATGAGCGCGTTGACGCCATTGCTTCTCAAGTCGCATCGGAAAACATGACGTTGGAGCAAGCGCTTTCGCTTCGATCGGCCCTGCTCCAGCAAAAAACGGTGTATTCCCATCATCGCTTGAAGTCAAAAGCCCGTGAACTTGCACGCCTGTATCGGGAGGGAACGTCCGTCGTTGAGCTCTCCAAAAAGTACGATTTCCCCCCGGTGAACATCTTTCGCGTTGTACTTGAAGCGATGGGATGGTCGAAGAAACGCATCAAGGAAAGCCTGCGCAATCCTTCCTCCATGAAACAACGGGAACGGGATGAATTCGAAGCGGCGGAAGCCGTGGATCGCGTCTCCAGCGTGGACCAGTCCGAGACCCAGGTCAAAGCCGATCTCTTTGAGGACATCCTCGCCGACTGGTTTGAAGAACAGGGCATTCGTTTGCGTCGACAACCGGAGATGGTCAAAGAGCAGTCTGAACGATTGGGTCGGCCCGTGCGGACCCCTGACCTGCTGTTTTTGGATCACGTTTACATCAACGACCAACCCGTCGCTTGGATTGATGCGAAGCACTTCTACGGTGCTGACGTTGAGTTCCAGCGCAAGAAGATGAAGAAGCAGATGAACCGGTACATCGAGGAGTGGGGCAGCGGAGCGATCATGTTCCGTCACGGGTTTTCAGAAAACCTGTTTCTGCCCGGTGTGTTGATGCTTGACGCCAGCCCAATCGACCTCTCACGCCTCAATCCTGATGATTGACCGGTGAAATGCTGGTGATGAGGCATTGAAAGCCTCGTTGACGTACGTGTTCACTCAGCGTTTCCAGCGACTCTGTTTCCAGTCCACCGTCCAGCGAGCGAGGAAGAACCGCCACCGAACTGCCCAGCATGCAAAGACGAACCGCCATGGTCGACTGCCATCCACCGTCTTGTACGGCCTCGAGGACATGGCGATGAATGCGGGCGCGCTCCGCTTCATCCAGCATACCCGATGCAGTTGCGAAGGTTCTTGACGCCAACAGGAGGTCAGGCCAACGCCTGACAGACCACGGTTCGGCAGCAAGGGACGAAACGCCGGCTTCCCCGGCGACGGTAATGGATCGCTGCCATTCCGGGTCATCGATGTACGTCGATGTGTGCCGTTCTTCGAGAGGGTCCCACGCCAGCAGCACCGGTACGTCGGCCTCGAAGGAGGCGGCTTGACCGGGCCATCCCGGTGCGCCCGGTGCCAACCTCAATTCAACGCCTCCCACCGAAGCTCCAAGCACGTCCCCGAGTCCCGCTCCGTGAGCACGCTCGATGCGATGCGCGATTTTCAGGTACTGGGTCAACCGCCCGCGCCCCGTTAGTGCGTGAACCAGTCGCCCCGCAGCGATAAGGCCGGCTGCCGACATCCCAAACCCTTGGCTGGTTGGGCATTCAAGGATGACGTTCATTTCGACCCGCTCGTCTTCGCGCAAGAGCGTCGCATCATAGCAAGCCTCAATGAAATCAAGGTAGAGATCGATATGTTCCACGTGTTCGCCGTGCATGTTAGCGACCGAAACGACGGGTGGTTCCGGTGCTTGTTTTTCGACTCGCTGATCAGGGGTAATGCCCGCATTGTAAACGCCGGCGGAATCGGTCCGATGGAGGGTTCCAGAAATTTCGACACCATGGTGGATGGAGAATCCGGCGCCTTTGCTGCCTTGGCTACGCATCAACGCCGTGGATTTGTCGACGGTGAACAGAAGCGTGATGTGGCCACCGCATCGTTGGGTTGTGGTGGTCATCCCTTCGTGCGAAGGGGTGCTGGCTGATGAATGCCGCGATGGTTCAAGCAAGAGCGGACGCCAGCTCTTCGCTCAGGTTGTTGAAGCGATGCTTGAGTTCCTCAAGAGCAGCGTTGAACGCAACCTTGGGATCGAGGCTGCCGTCGGTCTCGTAGGAAAACACGTAGGAACCTTCGACGGGTTCGAGGGTGATGGCATCGTCAAACGCCGCTTCACGACCGGTTCCCTCGCCCACTTGGTGGAGGGCCTTCTCGAGGTCCATCACGTGGTTGACATCGGTCAATTTCTTGTCTTTTCCGAAGAGCTTGGCGTTGATGGCCGTGCCGTCGGTGGTGGTCAATCCGAGGTCGAAGAGAACACTGGCCTTCTTTGGCTTGTTGAGAACGGCAATGCGGTGCGGGCGGAAGCCCACTGCAGCCACAGGCGACCACTTGGCGTGGTCTCGTCCTCGACCGACCACTGCGAAGGCGTAGAATTCGAGGAATTGACCCTTTGCAAGAACGGTGAGTGGAATCGACTTGTGTTCGTCGCGAATGTCGTAGAAGGGGTCGGAGATGGTCGTAATATCGCCGGCGTAAACGGTCTTGTACTCCTCTTCAGAGTCAGCCGAGGGGCCTCGGGCAGAGAGGGTGTAGAGCACTTGGCACATCGGGCAACCCCTGTCTCGCTCAACGACATCCTTGCAGTTCGGGCACTGGTCGGGTGCATACAGCGGCTCCTCGAGGTTGGTGGGAATGGGAATCATGGCCAAACGGTGAGCCAGCACTTCGTCGGGAAGGACGTTCACCGATTCAACGACTTCGCCCTTGTTGTCCTGAGTGACGCCTTGGGAGAAGTCCACGCGAGTGATGGCGAGTTTGGGGACGTCGGCGATCAGGGCTCGGCGGATGGCGTTGACCTGGGAGGCGTTGGTCTCGCTGATCAGGATTCGAATTTCGTGACCCTGTGGCCAACCTTCAACAATCTCGGTCTTCATCTCTGTTCAACTCCTTCATCAGACACGGCGGCCACGTCGGCCACCCTTTTTCTTGGTACCATCGTGGGCGATGGGGGTGACGTCTTCGATTCGGGTGATGGTCATGCCTGCACGAGTCAGTGCACGAATGGCGGCTTGAGCGCCAGGACCGGTGTTGTTGGACAGGTTGCCACCGGGAGCACGGTACTTGACGATGAGTTCGGTGAACTCCTTGTCCTTCAGTGCGTCAGCCATGCGTTCGGCGGAACGGGTTGCGGCGAATTGGCCACCCTTGTCCTTGCCGGCCTTCACCACTTCACCGCCGTTGCAGGTGGTGATGGTTTCGGCACCGGTCAAATCCGTGGCCGTCATGAGGATGTTGTTGTAGGAGCTGAAGATGTTGACAATGGCTTTGCGGGACATCACTCGCCACCTCCTTCAATGGCTTCTGTCGAGGCTTCGGCGGCCTCCTTGACTTCTTCTGCGAACTCCGGCGTGGCTTCTGGACTGACGTCCTCGTCTTCGTAGTTGGCAGCCTCGCGAACACCCTCAATGGCCTTGCGGATGGGGTGGTTGGGGTCGTTGAGCGGGGAGGCGGGATGATAGCGGAGTTCGCCTTCTTCGTCCCGGCTCACGGCGTAGGAAGGAATGGTGATCTTCTGGTCGCCGATGCAAATTTGTCCGTGCGTGACCAGCTGTCGGGCTTGCTTCATGGTGCAGGCGAGGCCCTTGTAGTACACTTGCGCTTGGAGGCGGCGGTTCAACACGTCTTCCGTGCTGAGCGAGAGAATGTCGCCAAGGTCGGCATCGGATTCGATGAGTCCTTTGTGGTGAAGCGAGCGGAGCAGGTCTTCACGCTCTCGCTTACCGTGGCCTTCGGTGGTGTCGATGTTTCCGATCAGGCGCATGGCTTGGCGTCGGTGTCGGCGAAGTTGGGACTTGGCCTTCCAGATCTCTTTCATGTTCTTGAGACCGTGGTTGCCTTGGATGGCGTGCTCCTCTTCGATTCGGTCAGCCTTCCAGGGGTGAGAAGGCGTGTCGTACTTGGGTCGTGAAAACTTTGGCTCTCCCATCTTGATTCCTCCTCATCACTTCTTTCGGCTGACACCCAGGGTCAGGCCGCCACGGCCGTTGGAGCGACCACGCTGGCCGCGAACTTTGTTGCCGGAGGCGTGTCGGACACCGCGGTAGCACTTCATGGTGCGAAGGCGGTTGATGTCGTCTTGGAGCGTGAATCGGACTTGTTGTCCGGTGAGGTGAATCTCGTTGCCCGTCTCGAGATCACGCTGCCGGTTGAGCATCCAGAGGGGGACGCTGTCGGCGTACGATTCGATGGCGACTCGGAGTTGCTCTTGCTGGTCGGTGTCGAGGAAACCGGCGAGGGCGTAGGGGTCGAACCCGGTGTTCTTGCAGATTTGAACGGCGGTACGTGCACCGACGCCCTTGACGGACGTCAAGGCGGTTGCCAGCGGCTTCAAGCCGTCCATGTCCGTATCTGCCATTCGCAGAATGTAAGAAAAGTCATCACCAAGGTCCTCATCCTTAGGTCGTGCCATGTCGTTCACCTCAACGTTAACACCACAGTGTCAAGCATCCCTCCGACCAACCTCCCATATATCAAGACCGCGATGATGAGATTCGCGCCACTGAGCCGCGAAACGGGGCTAAATTGGGACCGTTTCATCCGACGTGTTGGGAGAAACACAGAGCAAGAGGACCTTGCCGTGAGGGTGGCGAGCAACAAAACCGGCTCTGTCCCCGTGCCGCCGCTTGAGTTGTCGGTCGAGCGAGCCCTGCAGTTTTGGCTGAAGCGCCGGGTCCAAATCAAACCGCAGTTTGACCGAAGAAAGCCGATGTTCGAGAGCGATGGTGACCAGTCGGTCAACCGTGGTCTCGTCCAGCGGAAACGTGAGCAGTTCAACCACCCTTCCCGTGGCTTGAACGAGCCGCTTGTCGCTTGGTTTCAATCGAAGCGGTTCATCGTGATGGAGCTGAGGTCGTCGCCCTTCAAGCGTGGCCCAACGGCCTGCATCATCCGGTGTGACGACCGCTAACCAGTCGGCCATCAATCCACTTTCAAGCAGCGCAGCGTCCAAGATGCTGACGTGTTCGTTCCTCTTGGGAGGGTGATGGCGTTCCTCAAGGTCGCTGGTGGCTGCGGTTGACCTCAGCACCACGGGCGCCTCGGCCATCGAGGGGGGGACGCGTACGAACCGCCGAGCAGCCTTCGGGTCCGCTACGCCGCCCAGCCACAAGGCCAACCTGTCAACGCGTCCCCGTCCGCGGGACGTCCATTCCCAGGTTCTTGCAATGCCCGGCCACGTGGCGTCAACCATCGCTTCCACCTCCGCTCGTTGCGAGGCGGTCAACCGTGGGGACAGGTCGAGCAGGACCGCAGGCCCTGCGTCGGTTTCGGTGAAATGAGGCGCCCAGGCGGTCAGCACGCTGTGCAGCGGAGGTTGCATTTCTTCGAGGGCATGCGTGCGACTGTTTCTTGGTCGTGCGGGATCAAGGTGAAGAAACGCCACGGTGGTCAACGGTCCTTCCAGGGATTGCAGAACACCCTCGGCATCCGTCCCATCCCCGCTGACGATGCGGCTGGTGAGGTACCAATCCTCACTGCCCGCACGGCTGTGTTCAGCCATTGAACGCACGTTGACCGCACTCGCTCTCGCACGTTCCTCAGCCAGTTCCACCCCGAGAACCGGCCGTTTGAGGGCCGTGCCGTACGCAGCCAGTTGAATGCCACTTCCACAGGCGCAGTCCAGCACCCACCCGTCCGGCAGTCCGCTTTGAGCAACCATCCTCGCACGAAGCGCTGCGACCTGCCAGGGCGTCGCCAGTGGCCGCCCTTCGTTCGCATGATAGAACACCAAGCCCTCCGGAGCAGTGCTGTCTTGAGCGCGTTCAACCAGCCCTTCGGTGGTGGTTTCGCTCGGTGTCATGCTCCGGTGCAAGGGTTCACCTCACAACGCCACGATGTCGGACCGTGTCAGCAGCGATTCAAAGGGGATGCCTGCTTCTGCAAAGGCGGCCTCGGCCCCTTCTTCCCGGTCAAGGATGCTGATGACGCCGACCACACGGCAGTTCGTGTCTTGATGAATGCGCTCCACGGCAACGATGGACGACCCGCCGGTGGTGGTCACGTCCTCGACGATCACCACGTCCCCGCCGGTTTCCAAGGAAGTCCCCTCAATCCCGGGTGGGTTGTTCGTTTTTCGCCCCCCTCGGCCTTTCGGGTTCTTTCGGACCATGAAGCCGCGCAGATCGCTTGGGGCGTGAACCGACGTGACCACGATGGCGGTCAAGGGCACGGCACCCAATTCAAGACCGCCGACGAGGCTGGCGCCCATCGCTTGAATGCGAAGGTTGAGCAATTCGCCCATGATGCCGGCTGCTTCGGGGTGCATCATGACCGGCTTCGTGTCGAAGAACCAGCGAGACTCACGTCCACTGGCAAGGGTGAACGCTGCGTCGTGCCCACCGTCAAGGAAAGCCAATTCGTGGACCAGTTCGGCCAACCTCGGCCAGCGATGATGCTTGCGAACGGTACCGTGAACGCCCATGCAGGGTTCCTTGGTGGACACGACATGAACTTTCCTTCTTGACTAACGCCATCCCTCGCCACCGAGTTGATGATAAAGGGTCGGCATGAACTCCTCCCGAGCGACCATGAGCGAGACGGACCAAGGCGTGAGTTTGGGGGCAAAAAACCCCCTCATCGGCGTCGACGTTGAGCGTTTGGAACAAGAGATGCACACCTATCATCAGTGGCTTGACGAACGGGCCGATGATGCATACAGGGTCGCAGAACAGGCGCGCCAGCAAGGCCTGGACCACAAGGACAGGGTTGAGATTCCTCGAGCCTCCGATTTGGCAGGTCGAACCGAGAAACTCCTCATCGAACATCTCGAGGGCTACGAAGTCGCCGACGATATTCGCAACCTGCTGAACGAACACGACCGCGAAACCACGTCCATCATCATCGCCCAGTCGGTTGCTCGCGGATTCCGAGACACGGGATACGACTTGGAGAAATCCATCGATGTCGGCCTTCGCGTCGGTCTGGCCGTGTTGACCGAGGCGGTTCTTGTGGCGCCTCTGGAGGGCATCAGTGAGGTTCGCTTGCTCAACAACATCGATGGCTCCCAGTTCGTTTCCGTCCATTTTGCAGGTCCAATTCGGGCTGCAGGTGGAACCGCCCAAGCCCTGGCCGTCCTCATCGCCGACATGATTCGCCGGGAGCTCAACATCGGCCACTACCAGCCCACCGACCCCGAAGTCGAGCGTGTCAAGGAAGAATTTGGCCTCTACCGCGGCAACCTCCAATACCGACCATCGCCTCAAGAAATCGACGAAATCGTCCGGGCATGCCCGGTGATGATCAACGGTGAATCCACCGAGCGCATTGAATGTGCAGGCTACGGCAACGTTCGAAACATCGACGAAGCGCGCATTCGAGGAGGCGTGTTGCTGGTGATCGGCGAAGGCATGTGCTTGAAGGCGCCGAAGATTCAGAAACACACGGAACGACTGAGCGTGCCAGGTTGGGATTTTGTTGCTCAATTTGCAGCCCGAGGCAAGGAAGTCGATGACCCCGGGAAAGCCACGTTCAAGAGTCAACAAATTCAGCCGATTACCAAGTTCATGAAGGACATCATCGCCGGGCGACCGGTCTTCGGTGCGCCGCTTCAACCCGGAGGCTTTCGACTTCGCTACGGTCGTGCACGACCGTCAGGTTTGGCTGCGGCATCGACCAACACCGCTTCGATGCTTGCTCTGGATGATTTCATCACCATCGGGACACAGATGAAAATTGAGCGCCCGGGGAAGGCCTGCGCCATCACGCCCTGCGACGAGGCAGAAGGCCCGTGGGTTGTCTTGGAGGACGGACGATTCTTGCGCGTTGACGAACCTTCAGCCTACGCCGGTCTTCGCCATCGGGTCAAACAGGTGTGGGACAACGGAGAGTTGGTCATCGGGTACGGTGAATTCATGGAGAACAACAAGCGTCTCGTGCCGGCCGGCTACACGATGGACTGGTGGGCCAGCGACATGCTCGAAAACCTTCTGGGCGAGGAGGAGATCAATGCTTTCCTCGACGTGCTGGGTGAAACCAGGTCCGATTGGCCTTCGGGCATCCCTGGTTTGCCACCCGCTGAAGCCGAGGACGGACGAACCCAATTCTGGGTTCGATGCGACTGGCACGAGCGTTTGCGCCGGTGCGATTTGACATGGTCGCAGGCTCAACGTTTTGCTCGTCGCTTTGCGACCTCGCTCCCGCCCCCCCACAACCCGTGGTTCAAGGACCTCCCCATCGAGTGGCTCCCCGCTTTTTTGACTCAGATTGAATTGGCCGTCATTGAAACTCAATCGGCTGACGAACACGCACCCAACGGCGCTCGTCCGCCGCCCGGCGAACGTCGTCTGCGAATGCCCGGTGGAGCGCGAGATTGGACCGCAGCGATGATGGACGAACTTGAGCCAGAAACGCTTCCATCGCTCGACACCGTACAGCTCCCGGGACCTCACGGTGAACCCGAAGCGCCGATCATGTCCAGTGCACTGCCTGAAGGCTGGACCCTTCACCAGCACGGCTTGGTCAAGGGCGCCATGATGTTGCTTGGCTTGCCTCATCATCATGAGGGTGATGACTTGGTCGTGAGCGCAGGATGGGAAGCACTGCTGGAGGGGCTCGGGTTCTCCTTCGAGGGGGACCGCCCGCTGCGGACAAAAAA
Organism: uncultured euryarchaeote; assembly: GCA_964014165.1. Classification (GTDB taxonomy): domain Archaea; phylum Thermoplasmatota; class Poseidoniia; order Poseidoniales; family Poseidoniaceae; genus Poseidonia. The sequence continues at coordinate 41,097 of CAXGZM010000001.1, forward strand.
CGCTCAGCATGTCGCAGCAGAGCGAATCCATGCGTTGCGCCAAGCCAAGGAGGTGTTGGACGAGGAGCGCGCTCGAAAGGGAGTCCTGGAAAAAGAGCGCGCCACCGTTCGTATCGCAGCGGAAACCGGTGCTCGCCAACGCGGTTTGGGCATTGCAGAAACCGACCAGGTGGGTCGAGATGCCGCAGCCTCGGTCCCCGACGAGGGTCCACGCGACCCTGCTGCGTACCTTGCAGCCCAACGCCTTGAGGACGAGCACGCTGTTGAGGGCATCATGGTGCTGGTTCGTTCCCTCTCAGACCTTCGATGGGAACACAGTGCGCCCGTCCGCGTCGGCTGCAGAATGGGGCGTCCTGAGAAGGCAGCCCCGCGGGTCATGAACCCCATGACCCATTCGCTGTTCCCCATCGAATTGAACGGCGGGAACCAGCGTCTGCTCAACAACGCCATCGACAAACGAACCATCCGGGTTCAACTCGGTCGACGTACGTGCACGGTCTGCGGCAAAGAATCCCCTTACCTGCGTTGTCACCACCGTGCCGTTGACGATCACGGCGAGAGCAAAGCAGGTGAAACCTGTGGCGGCCTCACCACGGCCAATCCTTCGAAATCCAACGCTTATCGGCGCGGTGAAGTCCAATCGGTGCGCATGGATGAGATGGTGGAGGACGCCCGCATTCGTCTCGGAATTGACCGTCTGCCGGCACAGGTCAAGTGCGTGAAGAAACTCAACAGCCGGGATCAAACACCCGAGGCCATCGAAAAGGGCATTCTTCGTGCAAAACACGAGCTGCCGGTCTTCAGGGACGGCACGGTTCGCTACGACATGAGTGACGTGCCGACCACCCATTTCACGCCGCGAGAGGTTGGCGTGCCGTGGAAGACCTTGCACGGGCTGGGCTACACCCACGACTACCGAGGTACGCCGCTGACGGACGATGAACAGATGCTCGAACTGTTCCCTCAAGATTTCATCGTCGCCAAAGGCGCAGCGGATTTCCTTCTTCGAACGGCGAACTACATCGATGAACTGCTGGTTCGTTTTTACAACATGGAACCCTACTACAACGCTGACAAACCCGACGACTTGGTCGGCCACCTCATCTGTGCGTTGGCCCCTCACACCAGCGGTGGCGTGTTGTCCCGAATCATCGGTTGGGCGGATTGCTCAGGCGGTTATGCTCACCCGCTGTTCCACGCAGCCAAACGTCGAAATTGCGACGGCGATGAGGACGCCATCATGCTGCTGATGGACGGCTTGCTGAATTTTAGCCGTGACATCCTTCCCGCCAACCGTGGCGGTCAAATGGATGCACCGCTCGTTCTCACGACACGACTGAACCCTACAGAAGTGGACAAAGAGGCTCTCAACGTGGATTCAGCGTGGTTCTACGAGCGCGATTTCTACGAGGCGACCTTGAGCCAACCCCACCCCAAGGACATCCAAGGCCGGATGGATTTCGTTGAACGCCGGCTTGGAAGCGTGGCGGCCGTTCGGGGATACGGGTACACGCATGACTGCCACGCCATCGACCGGGGGCCTGCCCTCTCGGCCTACAAGACCCTCGAGACGATGATCGACAAGATGAACGGGCAGTTGGCCCTTGGTCACCGCCTCCGCGGCGTAAACGTGCGGCAGGTGGCATCAAGCGTTGTGCGCTCGCATTTCCTCCCTGACCTTCGCGGCAACCTCAACGCCTACGGTCGTCAGAAAGTTCGTTGCCTCAAATGCGGTCACTCCTATCGAAGAATGCCAATCTCTGGAAAGTGCATACAACCCAAGAAAGAGACCGGGAGAGGGTTGTCCCGAATGGGCGTTGCGAAATCGGAGGGCGGCCTGTGTAACGGCAATTTGGCTCTCACCGTATCCGAGGGGGCCGTCCGAAAATACATCGAAGTGATGCGGTTTGTCATGGATCACTACGGCGTGGATTTGTACACGCGACAAAACGCAGAATGGTTGGCCTCAAGCGCTGATTCGCTGTTTAACAACGACCGTGCGAAGCAGCTTTCGCTCTCCGATTTCTTGTGATCAGCGCAAGGGTTCTCTCCACGGGGAATCTGCCTCTTCCCACCTCAGAGCATCTTCATCTTCGGTGTATCCAACGGCCTTGAAGGGTGATGTTTCGGTTGGTACCGTGGGTTTGGAGGCTGCGCGTCGACTCAACAGGAAACGCACACCCTGTTCGCCCCACGCCAAAAGAATCAGCAACGCAGAGAGGACGACATGACCGAGGGTCTGAACAGCCGCAAGGGGCGTCAGATCAAGCTGTTGTTGAACCAGGACGCCATCTTCGATGATCGTTTCGACCGTGTAGGTGCCCGGTTCAAGTTCGCCGTTCCAAACGGGCACCTGGTCGGTGAGTTGTCCCGCCCACGCGTGAATCAGGGTTTCGTTCTCGAGTTTGATGGAATAGCTGACGTTCGCCTCGTCCAGGGAGTTGCTGGAAAAGACGGCTTCGAACGATGCCGGAATGGGCGCTGAAGAGCCAAAAACTGGCGAGATGTCGACCTCTCGATAGGTTTGGAACTTGTCTTCCGCGTTGATTTCGTTGGGTGCAGATTGCCCTGCAACGTTCAGCCAAAGTGCGTTGATGAGCAGGACAGCCACCGTCCAGAGGAGTACGGTTTGCCACGACCATGCTCGCTCCATGGCCTTGTGGTGATGGGTTTCCTCTTAGGCTTATGTTCTTGTTACGCACGGGATTCATGACCGGTTTCGCCGGGTCCAATGCGGGTCAAGGAGGTCCAAAACGCGCGCCATCCACGTGAGTTTTGCGAGTTTCCGTTCGGGGTTGGTGGTGCCGGACCACGGCCCCACCTTGTCGGTGGAGTAGCCCAAAAACGAAACGCGTTCGTGAGGAATGCCCAAGGCCAGCAGGAAACATGCCGCTCGATCGCCGTCTGTGAACCCGCCGACATTGAACGCATCATCGTACACGTCATCGCACTGGTGCGTGAGGACCAAAGGGACACCACCGGAGGCCGACCATCGTTGAAGGCAAGTTTGCCAGGTTGCAGTGTTGTCGCCGTGAGCGTGGACGACCAGCGGAACGTTGCTCTCAACCGCCTTCGACAGGTGCGGCTCACCGTCGAGGTCGGTTACCACACAGACAACGTCAACACGACCAAGACACGCTCCCACGGCTCCATCAGCGGCCACGAACACGGTCCCCTCTTCCCAGGGCTGTTCGATGTCATTCTCGGTGACACCGGCGCCGACGAGAACGATGTGTCGTGCTTGCATCAACGCGTCATGGATGCGTTCCAGCGTTTGTGCACGAGCTGCAGGCGTCCAACCGGAGGCCTCAGCCCGCGGGTGTTTATTGCAGGCCAAGCGCAGCATCGATGCACTCTGCTGGTCGGCTTGGTAGCTCCACCCAAAGTGGGCTCGCACGTCGTGCTGGAGCGCCACCAACGGTGTGGGAGCAACCAGCCTCATGAACCGACTGGAGCGGCTGCAGGTCAAGAACTCCACCCAATGTGGAACTTCATAATCCGTGGCTCCTTCGTACCTCCATGCCCGTCCCATCCTCTCCGCCTTCCATCGCGGACGAGGTCACGCTTGCTCGCTATCCGTTCCTGCCTCAGGCAGCGGACTGGATCCGTAACATGGCGGTTCGACACAGCATCGACCTGAACGAACTGCTCGAAGGAACGTGGATGGAACAGGCGCGTCAGCGGGCACGCATCCGCCTCATTGACTCGGTACAATCCAAGGAGGGGGTACAGGTCGTTGGCGGCGACATTCACACCGAAGAAGGGCGCCTCATCGAGGCCTTCTCGTTCTACTACGCGCGACTGGTGATGTGCGCGAGTGAGGACGAGCGTCTCATTGCACGCTGGGCCCAAGCTGAGGCTGCAAGAGCAGAGCAGCTGCTGATTCAAGATGCCACCAACCTACCGGCGGTGGCCAACACGTACCTTTCGCAAGTGGAATCCGTGAGCGGGCTCCCCTCTTCCTCGCCGGCCGTGTCGGGCATGTCCATGCATCAACTTCGACAGTCGCCATCGCAGGAGTGGCGCGTTGGCCTGGCTGACTTTATCGAGGTCTGCCCGAAGATCACCGGAAATCGATGGCGTCTGCCAAACGTGGACGTTGAGCACGGCTGGGTAAAACTCCACAACGAGCGCCAATATGCGTCCTCTGCAAAACTCGCAAGGTTACTTCGTGAGCGAATCAAAGCTGGCATTGAAGCGGAGGCACTCGAAAAGATGGCGGAGGTCACCACCGACCTCGCCGTCCGTCTTGCAGAACCGGTGGGCATGGTTCGGAACCTCATGGCCAACAAAGCCAGTGAGGCCATCGCTCTGGTCGGCGCAGAAGAGAGTGACTGGCCTCCTTGCATGCAGAAAATCATTGCCGACCTCGCCGGCGGCGTGAACGTCAATCACTTTGGACGGCTGTTTTTGGCGTCCATGTCGGCCACGCTCGCTCTGCCACAGGAGTCCTGCGTGGGCTTCTTCCGGGGCGCGCCGGATTTCAGTGAAGCGACCACGTCGTACCAGGTTCAACACGTCTATCAGCACGAATACACGCCGGCAGGGTGCGGGAAACTCAAGGTGAACCACAACTGTCCCGTGTTGCCGGGGGACAACAGAACGTGCGATCAATCGTGGATGGACCACCCTCTGAAGTACATCCGCGCAACACAACGCTGGAAACGCTTGACGGAACGACCCGCTCCGAGCGAAGCACCTGCAGGCGACAACAACACCAATTCCGAAGGTTGATTCCCACTGGAGGGGTGTTCTTGAAATCAAATGATGAGGAGGTTGAGCCATGGAGCGAGGTGCAGGGTCCCGTGCAGCACCCTCCAAACCTCCCGTGTCGTACAGAATTGTTCGGCGGTTCTACCGTTTTCTCACCGGTGTGTGGTTCCGTGAGGTCAACGTCGTGGATGACGAGCATCTCCCTCCAGAAGGTGGGCGTTTGTACATCACATGGCACCCCAGCGGATTGATCGACCCGATGCTGATGACCGCTGTGCTTCCGGGCCAACTCATCACCGTTGCCAAACACACCTTGTTCCGGGTCCCCTTGCTTGGTCGCTTGCTGAGTTTCTCAGGCGTGGTTCCCGTTGAGCGTGCCAACGACACCAACGACCCCGAAGGTGCGCGCCAGCGAAATGCAAGCCGCCTTGCGACCCTTGCGTCCAACCTGGCTCAAGGAAAGGACGTGTTGATTTTCCCTGAGGGCTCAACGCACAGCGGTTCCGATGTTCGTCGCGTTCGGTCCGGGGCGGCACGAATCCTGCTGGCAGCTGTTCGAGAAGCCGACTCGGCGGGACACCCTCGTCCCAGCGTTATTCCGGTTGGCCTCCACTATTCCGAAACCCAACGTTTTCGGGAGCGAGCGGCCGTCGTTATCGAGCGAACGATGCCGTTTCCCGCTCCCCCCGTGCTTGGTGATGACCTCGCTGAGCAGGACCGCCTCGACCGCATGTGGGTGGATGAGGTCACCGCCTTGTTCGCAGCTGAGCTCCAACGGGTGAATCACGCCAAAACATCCTGGGCCGAGCGGACCTTGATCTGGCGAGGCCGAAGCTTGGTTTACGCCGAAAAACAACGACTCGCGGGGGACGATCTCACCAAACCGTCGTTTTCTGCCTCGGTGATGGCCGCACGCCGGCTGCGGGCCGGTTGGGAATTCATGGCAGAACATCGACCGGAGGAAACGCATCGTTTAGCCGAGCGGTGCCGCCATCACTTTGCAGAATTGGAGGATCGCGGCATCACGCCGTACGACGTGGATGCTCGTCCTGAGCGCCTGTCTCCCGTGGCGTACACGAAATTCTTCCTCCAGTGGCTTTGGGCGTTTTCGTGGATGTTTGGACTGGTCACATGGAGCGCCATTGCGGGGAATTTTGCGCCCTACAAAGTCAACGGATGGTTTAGCAAGAGCATGAAACGGCGCGCTGTCGATTCTTCCGCCATCGGGAGCATGAAGGTGCTTTCCGCCATCGTTTTCTTCCCCGTTTGGTGGGTGGTTTCTTCGGCGTTCATCACGTGGTCCCTGCTCAGTGCCGCCAGCCCGCTCAATGCCCTGCTTCTCTCGCACTGGCTGCTCCTCAGCATCACGAAACTGCCTGCCATCGGCGTCTTCCTGGTGTTCATGCTGTGGTGGCCAATTTCAGCGAGGTTGCATCTCAAACTGTACGCACGCTTGGTCGTCGCTGCTCAAAATTTGAAACGCTGGAGCCGATGGAAGGACGACTCCAAGGATTGGGCAGCGCTGGTCAGTGAGCAGCGTCAACTGTCGGCTGAACTGGTGAATCTCGGGACCGAACTGGTCCTCCCTGGCGACCCGGATTGGAACGACCCGCTCCCTGGCCGTGATGACGCCGATGCCGTTCGCTTCCGCTCCGTGCAAGCCGTTTGAGGGCGATGCTCGGGGCGTTTTTTCACAAGGTTTGAATGAAAGGACCGCGGTGGAGTTACCAAACGGGGGTGCACACGAATGACGAGAACGTTGGTCATCACGGTTGACCGAGACAACGATCTTGGGTTGAAAACCTCCATTCGCGGCCCCGTCGTCGGCCGTCGAAACGTTCTGACAGCGGCGCTTAAACTTGGCATCGCCGATCCCGAGGAAAGTGACACCAACGCCATCCTTGGGGCCCTTTCCGTCAACGACAAACTCGTGGACGCCAAGACCGAGGAAGACGAGATCGAGGTTGCGATTCTGACCGGTGATGAAAAGGTCGGGGTTCGCTCCGACCGTGCCATCGCTGCACAACTCGACGAAGTGGTATCGGCGTTCCAACCCGACCAGGCGATTCTGGTCACCGACGGTGCCGAGGACGAGAGCGTTCTTCCCATCATCACCTCGCAGGTTCGCATCGACCATGTTGAGAAAATTATCGTGCGACAGTCGAAGGGCATTGAAGGCACCTATTACTACATCGTCAAGGCGCTTGAGGATCCCAAGTGGCGCTCGCGCTTCATGATCCCGTTGGGAGCCATCTTGGCCATCTTCGGTTTGGGCATCATGCTCCCGAATGAAATCGGTGGTGTGGTGATCGGTGCTTTGCCGCTCGTGCTCGGTTTGTACATCTTCAGCAAAGGTGCTGGCATTGAATCAACGGTCAACCGTGTCATTCAGGAAATGCGAGAAAACGCTGACGCGGCCATGTTTTCTTCGCTGTTGTGGACGGCTACCCTCTTCAGCGCCATCTTTGCCGTCGCAGAAGGGTGGCGCGCATTCGGACTGGCAGAAGGAACGGCCGACTCTCAATCGGTGTTGTGGCTCAGCGTGATCCACTCGTCGCTGGCGTGGACCGTGATTGCGTTCTTGACCTCGACGGCCGGGTTCATGCTTTTGCGCCTCAAGCGAGGCTCGTTCTCTGGCAGTCTTATCGTCCTGAGCGTGTTCGGTATGGTGGTCTATTCCTTCCTCAACGCTGCACTTGACATCGCCATTCGGGTGCTCAGCGGGACGTCTTACGAATTCAGCGTTGAGATGATTCTCGACGATTTGACGACGCCCATCATCTGGGTGGTCGTGTTGTGGATGGTCACCACCGTGGTTCGCACCTTGCAGACCCGCCAAGCCCAAGCCGAGCGCTACTGGGGCATCTGATCAGAGCAAGAACCTCGGCAAGACCTTCGCTACCGTGTTGTGGCCAACCACGCCAATGAGCGTACCTTCGTCATCGACCACGCCGATTTGATTGAAATCGTGGGTCAACATCAAGGCACCCGCCTTCAGCAGCGGTGTGCTCGCTCGTACGGTCAGTGGCGGGTGCGTCAACACCTGTTGCGCCGGAATGGAATGCATCCAAGCGATATCACGATTCACGGTTTTCTTCGCCACCATCTTCAGCAGGTCAACCGCATGAATGCGACCCATGGGCGCCCCGTCGTCATCGACGATGAAAATGTGGTCCCACTCGTGCTTGGTCAGCACGTCGAGCACGGTCGCCATTGAGTCGCTTGCGAGAAGGGCGTGGGCGTGTTGCATGACGTCACCGCACATCACGCTGCGCACGCCCTTACGGGAAGCGGGCGTTTTGTTCGCCTTACGAGAAAAGGGTCGAGATGCCATGGTGTTTCAAGCGCCCCCGTCAGACGACCTCTTTTGAACCCTTCCGAAAAACCCCCTCTGGTTTCATGAATCCGGAAAATAAAACCGGTCCAGGCCGATGCTTTGACCCTCAAGGAATAAAACGCAGTGGGGATGACAAGTGTCCATGCCACCGGTTCCTGAACACGAACTGGCCGCCGTCAAAGGCATGACGGGTTACGACCAGATGCTGGAAATCGATCGGTTGTGCAAAGCGTACGGGGTCGACCAAGCGACGCTGCAAGCTGCCATCGCCAGCGCAGAACCCGCCGCTTCGGGACCCCCGGGTACGCCCCAACCGCCATCGGCTGCTTGGGACACCACTCACAAGGACGTGCCCGGCTTTGAACAAGCCACCTCACCGACGGTGCCGAAGTTCGTTGACAAACAGCAACTCCATTTTGAGTACGACCCTTCCCGGGAAGCTGCTCAGCGCCGGGAACAAGTCAAGCAAGCCATTCTCTGCCCGGCATGCGGTGTTGCCTTGGGCATCCCGGACATACGCCCCATCAAAGTCACCTGCCCGGCATGCATGTTCGAAACCACCTACACGCACTGAAAGCGAGGTTCATGTACGGGCCTCGAGCAGCGGCGTGTATGCACGAGGGCTCCCCGCGACAATGGCCGTACGCCTCAAACAACTCACCTCTCCCACTGCCGGAACACCCAGTTCTCTTTACGAAAGAGGCGGTGATTCGCCTCAGCAAGTTCACCGGATCGATGACGCAGGAACCTCTCTCCGGCGAGACACTGGCCGCTTACGTGGGTGCTTACGGCACGGAAGATGCTACGCTGGACGAGTTGCTCAACCAAGCAAATGCTCCGCTTCTGAGCGATCGACGCCCCATCCTGCTTCAGGGCGAACTTGCCAACCCCTACCGCCTCCAGGAGATGCGCATGGGCCCCCTGCCACTCCTTCCCGTTCGCCTGGAAGGCATCTGCAGAACATGGGCAGACGGGTTGGACCCGCGCGACGCTTACCCCGGAATCCACCACGTCACGCTGGCCAGAACACCCGGTTGGTGGGAGGTTAGCCACGTCGGTATGGCCTCCAGAGAGCAACTCAAGCTGATCCGTGACTGGCTTGACAACGGCGTCCGATCAACGTGGCGCCCGGTCAAGTTGGGAGAGGGCACGATCCGGTTTGAGCACGACGCCATGCTCCAACCACCCACAGCCTCGGACGTGGAATGGGACGGCAGCACCGAACGTGTTTCCATTCCGCCGCCTGAACCGACCGGCCCACCGATTTCCTTGGAGGAACTGCTGGTGGTCGTTCACACCCGCCAAGGCTGCTACAATCATCGAGGACGGCTCTCACGCTGCGTTCACATGCACCAGCGGGCGTTCCACGAAGGCCTGTTTCGCAAAGGTTCGTCCCATCGCTGGGATGACATCCTCACGCTTCGATGACGTTCCGAACATAATGTTCCACGCGCTCCTCGCCCCACACCAGTTCTTCTTGATTGGAAAGTCCTGCTTTCGCCAGCACGGCCGCATCGATCCCTGATGGGAACGGCGTGTGATGGACGGCGCCGCTGTGAATCAGGAACACCTCATCCACCAAGCCGGCTTCGAGGAACCGGTGCACGGTCGTTGGACCGCCTTCAATCAGCACGCGCTGGATGTCCCTGTCGGCGAGTTGGTGCAGCAAGGACGGGAGTCCCGTGAACGATTCCTGCATCAGCAACAACTCGCCCTCGTCGTGGAGCATCGTTGCGTTTGGGTTGATGCGTTGTTGCGGGTCAATGACCACGCGCAGCGGTTGACGCGTTGCAGGAACCAAACGGACGGTCAGTTGCGGGTCATCGCGGTTCACGGTCTCGACGCCAACCAGCACCGCATCGCAGTCCCTTCGCAATTCGTGCACCTTTTCGAGGCAGCCCCGAGAGGTAAATCGCCGCGGCGCCTCTGAACGGTCATCCACCGAGCCGTTGACGTCCAGCGCCATCTTGACGGTGATGAGTGGCCTTCGGTGTGTGCACCAGTGCATGAAGGCCCTCATCTGCTCGTGCGCCTCTGCTTCCATCAGGCCAACACGTGTGGGGATTCCTGCTTCCTCAAGCACCCTGCACCCGTCACCACGAACGGTGGGGTTTGGGTCGTGATGAGCGATGATGACTTCACTGACCCCTGCCCACATGAGGGCTTCCGTGCAGGGGGGTGTTCTGCCGAAGTGGTTGCACGGCTCGAGCGTCACATAGGCGGTTGCTCCGTTTGGAGAATGGCCTTTTTCTTCCGCATCGTGAATGGCCATCTGCTCTGCGTGCAATCCGCCCAGGTGGTCGTGCCAGCCTTCGGCTATCACGGCCCCGTCCTTGACGAGGACGCACCCCACCAGTGGATTCGGGCTGACTTTTCCGCGGCCGCGCTCGGCCACCAAGAGCGCGTGCTCCATGAACACACGATCGCTATCGGTCCAGTCAACGCTCACGCTTGGCCCACACACCTCATGTTCATCACTGCTTGCATCACCGCCTGAGCAGTCAAACCGAAGAACGGCCATTTTATTCACTCCGATTAAAAAAATAATTGAATTGAATAAAGTGCAACCTCCCGTGCTGGAGAAGCCTTCAAGGGGCCACGAAGGTTGTCAACATCATGACGAACCCGTCCGGAGAGGGCCTCAGCGAGCCGCTTGAATTTGCGCCGGACCTGTCCTCGAAACGAAAGAAGGGCGTTCATCGGCCGGTGTTCGCCGATGTGTTCACCGAGGATGGTGAACGCCCCTCAATGCCAACGAAAGTGCATTTGCTCGTGAACCCCTTTGCGGGAAAAAAACGAGGACGGGCGGTAGCGACCGAGGTCATCGAACACCTGAAACAGGCAGGCGTCGAGGTTTCAGCGACCTATTCTGCCTACAGCGGCCACCTGGTCACACTGGCCGCTGCTCTGGCGGTTAACGAGGGTGAGCTGATTGCAGTGGTGGGTGGCGATGGCTCCCTCTCCGAAGTGATCACCGGTCGGATGGGAACAAACACCAAACAGCGCGACACGTTCGCCATTGTTCCAGCAGGAACGGGGAATTCACAAGCACACGACCTCGGTCTTACTTCGCTTGAGGATGCCGTTGAAGCCATGTTGCGAGGGCGACGTCAAGCACTTGACTTGGCGAGGGTTGAGTTGACCGAGGGTTTGCCTGGATCAACAGGGGAGCCGATGGTGCGGTATTCTCACAACCTGGTCACGTGGGGCTTGGGGGTTGATTCGACCATTCAGGCTGAAAAAATGCGTTGGATGGGTCCGATCCGATACGACGTTGGTATCGTGTTGGCCATTCTTGCCGCACGTCGAAGAACGGCGACCTTGCGCCTGGACGACCGTCTCATCACCGATGATTTTACGCTGTTTCTGGTTCAAAACAGCCAAACAGGCGGCTCGCAACTTCCCCTCGCCCCGGGCGCTTCGATGGACGACGGCCTGATGGACATCGGCATTCTGAAAAAAATGACCCGAAGGGACGTGTTCAAGGCCTTTGGGATGCTGAAGAGCGAGGGCAGACACGTGTACCACCCGCGGGTCGATTATCATCGATTTACGACGCTGTCCATTGAAACCGATCACCCAACGGCCATCAACATCGACGGGGAAAACATCGGTTCAACGCCTTTGAGCATGGAAGTTATGAAACAGGCCACCTATATTATGCGTCCTGCATAGTGTACATTCATTATGAATCAGAAGGAGAAGTCAGAAAATTCTTCTTCATCATCGTAGGTAGCCGCTGGCGCTTCATCGACGGTTTCCGGCTCGGGTGCGGCAGATCTGGCTTTTTTCACCGCTTTTCGACGTCGGACCGTTGGTTGCTTCTCGGTCTCTTGGGCGGGTTGCCCCACGTTGGAGGTGCTCGGTGGTGAACTGCGTCGCTGTTGACCGATGGAGGCAGGGAGCGAGGAGGTCGGTGCCTCTTGGGCGCTCATGCGGTCCATTTCCTGTGCAGCGTCGGTGGCCACAACGGAGCTCTTTCTTCCACCTGGCCCGGCACCGCCAGGCCCAGAGGTGCCGGTTGATGTGGATGCGAGAACGCTGTCAAGGTCAAACCCGCCGAGGGCATCCTCGTCCTTGGTTTTCTTTTCTTCCTTCTTGGGAGGGCTGCGCTGTTTTGCCTCCTCTTTCGCAGCAGCTTTCCGTTCACGGTCCATGCGTCGTTGTCGTTCTTCTGGTGATTCCATTCCGGCTTTTCTTGCTGCTTTTGCATCGGACTTCACGCTGGCGGCCTTCTTCATCCCCTCGGCGCCGATCAGCGTAGCCATGGACTGTTTCGCCGATTTCATCATCATCTGCTTGGATGTGATGAACAGACCGGCCGAGCCTCCAAGGCCGACAACGAGGAAGAACAAGATGAAACCACCACGGCCGAGGAAGGGGACATCGCCTTGCACCCATTCGTCGTCAGCCTCGCCGCTGGCCGACACCGTTGCATCCTCGAGCGTAATCTTGCTCACAAACACCAACGCATCTTCACGGTTGCTGGTGCCCACGGTCATCGCACACCCGTTGTCGGCCTTGTGCCACGTGGCTTGGTAGCCGTACTGGTTGTTGCTTGAATTGCCGGCGGCGACCAGGTAGCCGTGGATGACCACCGGTTGGTGCCACTCGTTCAAGGCCGTCATGCCGGCAAGAACATGCTCGGTCGTTGGAATGAGCCCGAGAATGAACCAGTCGGTGCTGGATTCCGAATCGACCTCGTCGAGGTCAACGCTTCCAGCGCCGGTTTCAGGTTGCAAAGGCAGCGACCACTGCTTCACATCGATACGCGCACCATCGCCGTCCACCACGGCAGCGGCTTGGTCAAACGACATCGATTGGATGGCCACTGCCGTGGTCACACCCAGTTCGAGGCCCTTTGCGCCCATGACCGTGTCGTGGGCGTCGTAGAACTGGCTGGAAGCCAAGTAGCCGGTGAAGGTGATCGGCTCACCTTGTCCAGCCGCCAGGGTGCCGCCGTCCGTTCCCGGTGTGCAGCCCACCGGCTGCAAGTCGCTGATGGTCCTTGTCTCGCCAGAGAGCGTTGTTTTTACCGTTGTGCTCTCCATGGAGAAGTCGACATCAACGGCGCCATCACCGCTCCCCCATCCCGCCGTTGAAGGACCTAGGCAACCGGCGAGGGCCATGCTGGCGATGAGGCAAATGGCGAGCAGGGCTCTGCGCATGGCTTGATGAGGGCGGGTGGAGTTTGAGAAGTCTTCCCTGCGGAAAGGCACGTCGTGGTGGTGGCGCAGTCGGAGAGATTTGAACTCCCGAGTCACGGGGACACCGGATTTCAAATCCGGCGCAATACCAGGCTATGCGACGACTGCTTTGCTCTTCGGGTGGCGCCCCGCTTTTTCTTCTTTCGCCCCTAGTCTTGGTCGTTGGACGAGCGCAGGAACCGAGAGGCCACGGTGGCCATCAAGAGCACGCCGACGACCAGCGTTGCGGGCATGAACGGCACCACCTCGGTTGTGTTCCCTCCGAGTTGCTCCTTTTCCAAGATTTCTCGCACGTCAGCCGTGAAATCCTCAGCGCGCCAGTTGTCGCCGGTCCATGCAACCGTGGGCTCAAGATCATCGTTGAGGATGTAGGTGATGGTGGAATGACCCACGTTGTAATCTTCCGTGGTTTCGGACACACAACTCAGCTGATCGCCCTCCGCCCACGTGTACCCTTCGTCGCACATGCAATGCTTCGAGGCTCCGCTGCCCATTTCCCAACCGTTGCCGTTGCAGACCGTTTCGTTGGCGTTTTCTCCGGCCATCGGTGAGGGAATGGTGGAGGCGTTCACGTAGGACGGTGCCCATGCGATGTGCTCCGGTTCAAGGAAGTCGTCCATACCGACGTTGGACGATTCCCATGCTGTTTGGTTGTCATTCCAAGCGTAGAGGTTCCACCACCAACTGTAATCTTCAGGAGCATCGTGGTCGGCAAGGCTGCTCAAGAAGTGACCGTAAGACGAATCCTCAATGGTGCGGTTCACCGATGCAGCCGTTAGTGCACCTTCGGTCAGGTGGTAGGCGTTGAACGTGGTGAGTCCTTGGTGTGCCGTGGTTCCGTTCGGCCACAGAACGCTGACACTGGACGCTTCACTTGCGTTGGGTTGTGGGAGGTCGGAACGGTTGCTCGTTGACGGCATCCATGCCAAATGGGGGTACTCGGTGGCATCCAAATCGTCCATGCCGACGTTGGAGGCTTCCCACGTGGCGTTGGTGTCGTTCCACAGATTGAGTTCCCAGTACCACGACCAGTCTGAGGGTGAATCAACACCGTTGATGCCGTGAAGCATTCGCCCCCATTCGCTGACCGACGTGTTGAGGGTCCAGTTCGCTTCTTCCGCCATCAAATTGGTCGCCGTCCACCCCGACCATGCGAACATGTGTTGGGAAGAATCGTTGGTGGCGTCGACCACGGTCACGGACGCTTCACCGGGCTGGTAGTCGGCAACGTGCATGTCGATGACGTTCTGTTGGACGACGACGGCGAAGGTGGCCCAAACGTCTTCCAGCTCTTCTGCGCTTCCCGTGAGGTGCGGCCACGAAGCACCCATGCGCTCGCTGTATTCCTTGAGCACCTCGGGCGTGTCATGATCGGGATCGACACTGATCGAAACAAAGGTGACATCCTCTCGCTCTTCTTCGGTCAACGAGTTCTCAACCTCAATGAGCGATTGGGTAAGGACCGGGCACACGTCCGGGCAGCGCGTAAAGATGAACGACACCACCACGACACCTTCGGCATCCGTGTTGAACAGGTACTGATCGCCGTTCTGGTCGGTCAGCGGGCCGATGTCGATGGCTTCTCGGGCGAGTTGCTTGCCGTTGTATGCAGTGGCTGTACCTGCAAGGAGCAAGGCGACCATCAAGAAGGCAAGGATGTTTTTTTGTTTCATGTTGATACTCAACTCCGTGACGAAGTCCAATGGGGATTAAACCTCTCATGGAGTGGCTTATCTTTTTTTGTCTTCTCTCGGTTCAACGTTCCATGGCGAAGTCCCAGTTGGGCGTGCACCACTCTGGAAGTGCCTGAACGGACCCAGGGTTGGAGAGACCGATGCCCCAGAGCATCAAGAGCACGAAGAGCACCGGGAACAGGGCTGTTCGGGTGTAGATTCGCGGATCGCCTTTCAAGTGCATGAAATAGGCTGCGATGCCGTAGCCCTTGATGACGCCCACGCCAATGAGGATGGCCCACACGGCGTAGAGCGTGATGTGGATGTCCGTACCGGGGATTTTCTCAAAGAAGACGGCCGCCACTTCGAACAGTGTGAAAAACATCAGCACGACGAAGTTCCAGAAGTAAATGTCAAAGTTGCCGGGCAACTTGTCCACGATCGATTCAAAGATTCCAGTTGTTTCGTGTTCTCCCATAGTCTCACCTCAATACAGATAGAAGGCTGGGAAGATGACCACCCAAGCCAAGTCAACAAAGTGCCAGTACAGGCCGAAGTACTCGATGCCCTGTGCGTTCTTTTCATCGTAGCCGACGGTGTCGGCCTTGAAGATCAAGTAGAGCATCACCAACAGGCCGACGAACACGTGAACGCCGTGGGCGCCGGTTGAGATGTAGAAGATGGAGGCTGCCTGACCGGTGTAGTCGATGACGCCTTCTGCTGGCTGGACGCCGATGGAGAAGCCTTCTGCCACCAAGTGGCTCCACTCAACGAGTTTGAGGACGATGAACATTGAACCGAGCAAGAAGGTGGCGAAGAGGTAGTTGCGGACCGCAGATTTCTGGTCCGGCATGAGTTTGCCCATCAGGCCTTCTGGTGCCGTCCAATCCTTCTGCTTGGCCGTCTTGAGTGCCAGCACGATGGTGTAGGACGAGATGATGAGAGCAAAGGTGTTGATGGCACCGGGCAAGATGGTCATGAAATCACCGTGGCCGCCAACGCCGTTGAGCGTACCGCCGTTGGGTCGAAGGAAGTCGGAGGCGGTCAGCACGTTGACCGAGTCGCAGTTTCCTGCGGAGTACTGCCAGTCCGTGCACCATTCCGTACGCATGCGAAGGTAGGACGAGAAGAACGTGGCGAAGACCATGACTTCGGACATGATGAACACCCAGATGCCCGCCTTGCGAATGTGCTGGCCCTCGAAGGGGTCCGAGGTGGCGATTTGCTCGTGGTTGCCGATAAATGGCAAGTCCTCGCGCCACCAGTTGGCGACACCTGCGGTGACGACTGTCAAGCCGAGCATGCTCAATCCAAGGTCGCCAATGTTAGCGTCTACGCCGCTCAGCATGTTGCTGAGGGTGTTGGCGAACATCGGGAAGCCCATGAGGAACAGGAGAATACCGAGGGAGAACACGATGGGCGAACCCGAGCCGTGGTGCTCATGGTCGTCGCCACCATAACCGTGGTCGTCATGGCCCTGGTCTTCCGGGTAAATTGAATTCATGAAGCCGCCAAGACCGATGAACGCCATGTACGTGACGCACATCAGCAGGATGGTGATGCCGGCCGTCCGCCACGTCAGGTAGGAAAGATGGGCGTCGACCTTGTCCATTTTCGCGTCGTACTTCTCGTCGGAGAGTTGGAGTTTGATCTGTTTCTTCTCCTCCTTGTCCGCTCTAAGTGGCTCTTTGGCATCGGCGAGTTGATCTTTGATTTGTTTCTTCTCTTCCTTGTCCGCTCTGAGGGCCTCAAGTTGTTCGCTGGTCGTATTGCTGTCGTCTGCAGCCTCGGTGTAGTTTGCATTGGCCTGGTTGTAGGTCGCGTTGGCTTGGTTGTAGGTCTCGTTGGCTTGGTTGTAGGTCTCGTTGGCTTGGGTATAGTTGGCCGTTGCTTCGGTGTACCGCTCCGTGACCCTTTCGTAGTCCAGTTTCTTTTCGTCCCAGTCAGCATGCTTGACGTTGGCAACACCCACGCTCATGGTGGCGAAGGCCAGGATACCGACGGCGAGGAACACGCCACCGTAAAGCACGGCGCGCATCCAAATGCTGTTTTTTACGTCCGCTTCTCCGCCGCTCATTCTTCCGCCCCCTTGGCTTCAGCAGACCACAGTTTCTCCTTGAGGGACGGTCCGTCGTGCTTGTGATGCCCGAACTCTTCGTTCTTGTCGTGCTGCGTTGGAATGTCGTGGAACGACGGGGTGGGTGGAGGTGAGGTGGTGGACCACTCGAGCGACCATCCGCCCCACGGGTCCTTGCCAACGGGCTCGCCTCGACGGGCCGAGTAGAGGATGTTCCACACCAGCAGGAGCTGGCTGATACCGAAGATGAAGGCAAAGGTGGACACCGCCATGTTGTACTCGGCGAAGCCGGACTCGATGGTGTAGGTGTGGGTTCGTCGAGGCATCCCCATGATACCAAGGGCGTGCATGGGCCAGAAGGCTGCGTTGTAGGAGGCAAAGCCGATGAGGAAGTGCCAGAGGCCGAGGGTTTCGTTCAACTTTCGGCCGGTGGCCTTGGGGTACCAGTAGTAAACGGCGGAGAACAGTGCAAAGACGGTACCGCCGATGAACACGTAGTGGAAGTGCGCCACCACGAAGTACGAATCGTGGAAGTGGATGTCAAGACCGGCCACGGGGAAGAACATGCCCGAGATACCGCCGAGGGTAAAGGTGACCAGGAAGCCCAGCGACCACAAAGTGTGGGTCTTCATGACGAGCGAACCGCCCCAAAGGGTGGCCAGCCAGTTGAAGATCTTCGCACCGGTCGGGATGGCGACGAGCATGGTCATGATCATGAACAGCGCACGCCAGAACGGATCCATGCCGGAAGTCAGCATGTGGTGGCCCCAGACGATGAAGCCGACGATGCCGATACCGGCCATGGCGAACACCATGGACTTGTAGCCGAAGATGGAACGTCGAGCCGAGGTGGCAAGCACTTCGGAAACGATACCGAAGGCTGGAACGATGACCACGTAGACTTCGGGGTGGCCGAAGAACCAGAACAGGTGTTGGAAGAGCAACGGGTCGCCGCCAGCCACGAAGAACTGCGTTCCAATGGTGTGGTCGAACAGCAGGAAGGCTACGCCGATGATGAGGGCAGGCAGGGACATGAAGAGCATGAACACGCTGATGAAGACCGACCAAGTGAACAAGGGCATCTTCATCCAGGTGACACCGGGCGCACGCATCGTGAACACGGTGGTGATGAAGTTCACGCCACCCAAGGTCGAGGACGCACCGAGCATGAGCATGCCCGAGATGAACGCCGTTGTACCGGGGTTGGAACCGTAATCGGCGAGGGTGGAGCCCAGGTTGGCCTCGTTGAGCGAGGAGTAGGGCGGGTACATGACCCACGTGATGTCAGCGCCTTCACCCGAAAAGACGCCGGTGAAGATGAGCGGTGCGGAGAAGACGAGCAGCCACAGGCCCATGGCGTTGATGCGGGGGAAGGCCAGGTCTTTGGCACCGATTTGAAGCGGGAGGACGTAGTTCATGAAGCCAGCAATCATCGGCATGGCAGCCAAGAAAATCATCGTCGTGCCGTGGAGCGTGAAGAAGGAGTTGTACTCGTCGTAGGTCAAGAAGTCGTTCTCCGGCAGGGCCAGTTGAATGCGGAACAGCAAGGCCAACAATCCACCAACGAGGAAGAAGAAGAACCCGAACAGGA
>CAXGZM010000002.1:0-40800 GCA_964014165.1 uncultured euryarchaeote
CGTCGAGGGGCCAAACGTCAGCGCCGTGAACCGTGGCGTTCCATTCGAAAATCGTGCCCTCGTCCGACGGGTCACTGGCACCGTCGCCGTCGGTGTCAAGGCAACCGTTGCGATCACGGAAGGACGTACCGAAATCCCACGGGCAGTAATCGCCGTGCAGGGTGTCCGTGTCGTTATCACCGTAGCCGTCACCGTCGTAGTCAGCGTATTGCGAAGCAAGGTAGGGGAAGAGATCGCCCGGTCCGGCGTTCGGGTCAAAGACGGGAACGGAACAGCAGTCCACGCCGTGATTATCACCAAACCCGTCGCCGTCGGTGTCAAGTGCCTGCTTCCAATTTCCTTTGAACACATCACCGTCAAAGTACGAAGCGTCGTTGTCCGACCAACCGTCTTGGTCCAGGTCTTCGCAACCAAAGCGGTCAATCCACGAGGTCCCGCCCTCATCGTCACACCCATCAATGGTGTCCCTGTAGCCGTCGGTATCGAAATCATCGCAGCCTTGGAAGATGAACGACGAGACGCCGTGGTCGGTCGGACAAGCGTCGGGCAGCGGTCCCAGCGGGTTGTCGCCGAAGTTGTCGCCGTCGCTGTTCATCCACTGGTCGCCAACGGTTGGCATGCCATCGATTTGGTCAAAGACGAGGTCGCGGTCTGCGTCGCTGTAGAGGCGGAGCATGATGGCATCGTCGTTCACTTCGTCCCAATACGCCATGTGCACCGTTCCGTTGGTGTCCGCCTTGGCATGAACGCGATGGTTGGCAATGATATCACCAAACGAAACCGACATCCACGGGTTGGACGCATCGTAGGTGCCGTTGAGTTCAACGCTGTTGAAGACGAGATGGTTGGTGGCTGGGTCGCTGGTCATCAAGATCAGATGGTCGCCGGTGTGAAGGACATCCCATGCGCCGTCAACCGCTGCAGCGGGCCGTTCTGCGAGCGTGACCCAAGCGCCCGTTTGATTCAATCCGAGGACGGAGGAAATGGCGTTGGCTCGCACAGCGAGAACGGGCGAGGCACCGCCCTCAAGGTCCAAGCGGTATTCGTTGGTCGTCCCGATGGGCTGCGGGACGGTGTGCTCAACCCACGCGTGCGTACCGGGCCACTGCTCGAAGACACGCAGCGTGCCATCGGTGGTCAACGAAGCCACCATCAACGAACCGTTGTCGAGGAGGGCCAAGCCCAGCTCGCTTGTCAGTTCACTGTGATTGGCGACGGTGTGCTTGGAGAGGGTTGACCCGTCGTGTACCCACACCTCCAGGTTCGTGGCTGAACCGTTGGAGGCGATCAGGCCGGTCGCCAGTGAATCGTTGGCGAGCACGAGGGTGGGGTGCTGAGAAGAGAGCGCGTCGCCTGGTGCTCCAAGGGCGGTCAGGGTCCAACTCGCACCGCCAACGGCCATCTCAAGTTGGTTGTTGCCGGCGTGCCGGTAAACCAGATGGGGCGTGTTGAGGCTGTCCACGTTGACTTCGATGGCTTGGGTGAGGTCGGCTTGGGTCCGCACCAACTCGGTTGACCAACCGGTTGAGGATTGCGTGGCTGCGAAGATTTGGTTGCCGAGACCTGAGGTGTAAGCAAGCACTTGCTTGTTGTCATGCGTGGTGGTTGATCCCAACCACTGACCCATGGTGCCCGTCGTTGCAACCGCCTGTTCCAGGGCCGTCATGGACGACGTGGAAGCCAGCATCATGGACGACGTGTTCTCCACGACGACCACGGGTTGGCCGGAGGACCGCACGTCAAAGGCAACACCCAGGTGGCTGGCGTTGAGGCTGACCAGCGCCTGGTCAACCCACTGCCCCCCTGGGGTCCCGTCGTTCATGTGCTCGAGTTTGGAGACGTGCAGTCGCAACGCATCGGCGTGGCTGTAGACGATGCTCGTCTCCCCGCGCCCGGCCGTACCGAGGTGAATATCGTTGACGGCCCCTTGGCGTTCAAAGGAAATGGACTCCCAATCTTGTTCGCTGACCATCAGGTAGGTCAAGCCGTATTCAACGCCACGTTCTCCGGAGCGCATCGAAAAGAACAGGTCGCTCAACCCGTCCCCGTTGACATCGCCGCCGGCAGCCAATCGGAAACCGAGATGTTCGCTGGTGTTCCCTTCTGCCAGCAACTGCCGGTCGGAACTGATGCCCGTGGCAGAACCAAGGAAAATCTCGACTCGTCCGGCAGCGTTCCCCATTCGACTGGAGATGTAGACGTCGTCGTAGCCGTCCTCGTTGATGTCACCTGCAGCTGCCATCGCTTCGCCAATGCGGCTGTTGGGCGGCGGCCAATACTGCCAGTCGGCGCCACCTGAAAGCTGCCCGCTGGTGCCCTCGAAGAGCCAGAGCGCTCCGGCGCCGAAGGCTCCGGACGTGGAATTGAACGGCTCTGAGATGATGTGCTCGTCGTAGCCGTCTCCGTCAAGATCGCCCACGCACGCGATGTTGTGGCCGAACAATTTACCCTGAACGATTTGGGCAAGGGTGTGGTCAGCCGTCCCGTTGTAGCCCGATGACGACCCGTAGTAGTACTCCACGGAGGAGTAGGTCGCAGGGGAACTGTAAGAGCCCGTGTTGCCAACAATGAGTTCGTCGTGACCGTCGTTGTTGACATCGCAGCCTTCCAACGAACGGCCGAACAACCCGCCATCTTTGGTTTGCGTCAAATTTCGAGCGGGGAACAGACCGCTTTCGTTTCCGCTGTAAAGGTTCACTTTCCCGGAATCCGTTTGGCTTGAACTCACTTCAACGGTGAAATTTCGGGCCGTGATGGCGAGGCTGGCGCCGCTTCCGGTGTGGTGGAGAGCGGCGATGGCACTCCCGAGGGATTCGTTGGCCATCCCGGTCAAATTGACCCATGGCGAGGGCGACAGCCCTGAGGCATTCCCAAGGTGGACGTGGACGAGGCCGTGCCGTGCTTCGGCGTCGTCGGCCGGCGCCCAACCGGGTGAACCGACGGCAAGGTCAACGATACCATCGTTGTTGAAATCCCCTGCGTCCATGCCGGCGCCGTAGTGTGCACCGTCGGAGGCTCCAGCCAAAATCACGTCGGGGAGGTCCGGGAGACCGGTCGCTGACCCGTAGTAAACGGTGACTCGACCGTTGTCGGTCATGGACACGACGTCGGCTTCGGGGGTTGAGACGACCAGGTCATCAAACCCGTCGTCGTTGAAGTCGCCCAGCAACATCAGTCCCTCGCCTTCGTCGTCTTCGCCCTCAACGGCCGTGGACGGCACCGGGTTGACTCGACCCGTATCTTGGCCTGCGAGTGATCGGATGAGGTTGATGGAAAAGCTTGCATCGCTCTGGGTTGCGGTGGCGACCTGCTCGATGTTGTTGGCATCGAGATCCATGCCCAGCACGTCAGCAAGGTCGTCGTCTTGAAGCAAGAGGCGGCGGTCGTGGTCCGTGCCGTCGATGCGAAGAAGAACAACCTCACCGGTGGCTGTTTTTGTGTAGAGCACATGGGCGACACCGTCGGCATCGATTTGGAGTTCAAAATTCTCTCCGACGGGGCCTGCTTCCAACAGGTAGTCGGTCCAGTATGCTCCGCTGAAATTGACTTGATGAAGCGCCCCGCTCGCCGTCCGCATCAAGCCCCATTCAAGACCGTCGGGGGTGATGTCAAGAGCGAGGTGGGTCGGCGACACGTCTTCCATGATGGTGCGGGTGTGCCACCGTGGCCCTTCGAAGTACGTTGCGCTCTCCAACGCATACCTTCCCATCTTCAGATCGTCGCCGTCAGCGTACAGGACGCGAGGGAGTTCGTTGGGAGTCACGCCAAGTGCACAATTCACCAAGTCCGAGGCATTTGAAGTGGCGACGGTGTCCACAAGGCTGGTGGTCCAAACGCCGGTTGGGCGGTACACTGCGGTGCGAACGGTGCCCTCCTGTGTGCTCCAACAGAAGTGGGCTTTGTCGTGGCGTGTGAGTTTCATGTCGGGCGTGCCGTGGTGCTCTCCGAAGGAAACGTTCAGCATCTCCGTCTGCCAGACATCAAGCATGGATTCTTCCCGCACGGTGGCCTGAACCAAACCGTCGGCATCGATGAGGGAACCTGCCAGGTCGTGACCGTACCCTGATGCCTGTGTAAACGGGCCGCTGAAGGCGAGGTTCTCGCGTTCGTCCAGTGACGACCTCTCAACTGGATTCATGAGAAGCGGGGAGAGGAGCGCCAGAAGAAAAAGCACGACAAGGCCAACGCTCTTCGCTTCTTTCCTCAGAAAATCGTTCGCCGCCATACGGTAAGCACAGCCGGCGACCTTGAAAATCATTGTTCACTTCTGCCTGACCCCCGTAGGGGGTCAACGGTGATTTGCTGCATCAACCGCTGATTTGAGAAGGAAGCCCGCTCACGCACACGCATGGGCGAGCAACGCATCGGTGTCGTGGTGGCGTGCGGGCGATGGCCCTCCATCGGCACGGTCCGGAGACTCATCGACAGGGCCGACCTCGTGATCGCTTGCGACGGCGCATTGACCCTGTGCGAGGACAACGGCATTCACGTCGATGTGGTCGTGGGGGACATGGACAGCGTCGAACAGCACCGCCTCGACGCCTACCTTGAGCGGGGTGGCACGCAAATCAAGCGCCCGGATCAACACACCAACGACCTGGCCAAGGCCCTCGTTTATCTCGAAGAGCGAGGTCTTGAGGCGTGCACCGTCTTGGGCGCCACGGGCGGCGATCGCCAGCACGAATGGGCCAACCTGCTGTCGTGTGCGGCCTCTTCCCTTGAGATTACGTGTGTCGGGACGGCGCACCGTTATGAATTTCTCAAAACAGGAAAAAAATACGCTATAGAACTTGTTCCTGAAGAGGAGTTTTCTCTTTTTGCACTCCCGGCTGCTTTCAACATTCAACTGAAGGGAGCGGCCTTCCCTCTCGACGATGCGACGCTGGAAATGGGCTCTCGGGGATTGCACAACGCCGCCGTTCAAGACACCGTTGAAATCTCGTTCAGCGAGGGTCGCTTGATGTTGATGAGGCCGCATCCGAGCGAGCCGGTGGAAGGAAGGAACGAAGCATAGCGGAGTAGTCCTCTTCGCCATCCCAGTCTTGCGCTTTTTCATCGATTCGCGCTTTGCGCAGGGTCTCCTCAAACCCCCCCCAATCCTCGATGAGTTGGAGTTTGTACGCGGCTCTGGGCGTGTACCCTGGCAGGAAATTGCGCCACAAGAACGGGATTCTTCCCGGGGTGACCTGATTGACGATTTGCACGATGGACGTGTTGCAGGTGGTCAGGAGCGAGTGGTACCACTCGGGATTGACAGCAAGGTCGTTGAGTTTCTCGATCATGGCAAACAAGAGCTCCTTGTTTTTTTCCGGGGGCGTGTTGGCGCGAAACATGTAATCTCTGTTGCGCCGGCCGTGCGTCCTCAACCCGGTGACGTCGCGCTCAAGGCCGACCAGCAAGTAGAGTTCGTAAGCTCGCCACAGACCGTCCCACGGGTGGTAGCGTTCGCCCTTCTCACGTCGTGATTCAAAAGAAAAAGAAAGGCAGGTTCCGCTCCCGAATTCAAAGGTCAGGTAGGTGTGGGCCATCCCTTTGATGGAATGGAAATGATCCACGATGAACCAGACATCCTTGAGGTCCTCAGCGTCCACGTGAACTTCATCAATCCAATCCTCGTCGCGATCCCTTGTGGTACGCCATGTAAAATTGCGGACCATCTGAAAGGTGATGGAGGAACCGTCAACGTTGGCGGTTGTCAGGTGTTCGCAATCGGCAGCCCATACGAGGTCAAGGGAGGGCTGGAGCGGTCGAATGCGAGTGTTCCACACATAGATCAAACGCAGCACGACAAGGCCGGTCACCGCTCCGACGACCGTCAACAAGGCTTGCGTGAAATCCATTCATTCCCACCTGTGCCAAATGTTCCACTCACGATCCCACCAGTCCACCGTGCCGTCCGGATGTTGACGCCAAAGCACCCCTTGGTCGTCCAACGTTGTTGGGAGGCCTTCCGTGTCGGGCGAACCGTCCTCCAGGACTTGAGGGGTTGGACCCAACGACGGCAGTTCCAGGGGTTCAGGTTCACGGTTCCGGACGAGGAGAAGGAACACGAAGATGGAAACGATCAGCGCAAGAACACCGATGGACATCCAGCCCACAGACTCGGTCGCCGTTTCTGGGCCGAGCGAGGTCGAGGGAAGGGCGGCACGTTCCTCCGGGGAGAGCTCAAGGGTTGGAAGGCGAATCAAGTTGAGGGCTTCAACGGAGGTGATCTGCTTCTCGGTGGTCACCTCCAAGACGATGAGGTAAGCGCCAGCTGGAAGGTTGGAACAGTCCAGCACCGTGGAGTTCGCGCCCTCGATCACCTCGCTCTTGATGCTCCACACCATGGTCAACCCGTCCAATGATCGTCCGTCTGTCAGCTCCATTCGAACGCTGCAAGGTGTTTCCGTGGTGTTGTCGTGGCCCGTGGCGATGAGGGTGAACGCTGGAGCGGGTCGATTCTCGATGGTGAAATTCAACGTGCTTTCCGCCGTTTGTCCGAGACCGTTGCGATAGGTTTCCTTCAGTTCATAATCGCCTGCAGGCCAGGAAGAACAATCCAGGGTGCTGTGGGAATCCAACACGCTGAAGGGGGCACCGGTGAATGTTCTCACGCCGGTTTCGCCGTAGCGAGGTCCCGTTTCGTCAGCAAAAGAGCGGCTGATTTCACACGCTTCGCCGGTTTGTAGCATCTCTCCTGCGTTGAGGGACAGTTGGACGCGAGGAACCTGAAGGGCGGGGGTGAGCATGAACGTTGGAAGGGGGTAGGATGCGATGAACTCCCCGTTGGCGTCGAGGAAGTCAAGCCTCAGGTCGTGCTCACCTTTTGACCACGCATCGTAAACCACCGTGATGTTGGTCTGGCCCTGGAAGGTGACCTCCTGGGATTCCAGCACCTCTCGCTCTTTGTGCAGGCCTCGCAGTTTGACGATCAGTTCGTTGGATGCAGCCGTTGAGTTCAGGACCACAACGACACGAACGGCGTCAATATCACCGTCTTGATCGGTGTCGATGGTGTCGTTTCGCAACGCAAGAAGGGTGAGGCCCTCTGCAGCGAGGCGTTCTTCGGTTGTTTCATTTGCACTCACCGCCCCCAGCGGGAGAAGCAGGGAAGCCATCATGACGGCCAGAACAACGGCACGCCACCGGGGGTCACGCATCGTGCTCACCCCCTTGATGCTCGGGAAGAGGAGGCAACTGATCGAGCGGAATGAGAGCGGGAACAGGGTCGCCCATGCCGGGGGAATTCATGAGTTCAGTTTCCTTCTCATGGACCAGTTGCTCCAGAAGTTCTCTGCGTCGTTGCGCCCCCTTCACCAGCAAAGCGCCGAGAGCCCCCACAATGAAGCCAGCACCCATGACAGCGTAGGTCAACCAAGATGCAGCCGGGTCCTCGCCCATGATGGCGATGGCGGCCGCAAACTCACCGTAGGCGTCCGACCAACCGTCTCCGTTCTGGTCAGGGCACCCCTGAAGATCGCGCTCGGACGAACCGGATTCTTGCGGGCAGTCATCACGGAAGGCCCCCAACGGAAGGTCGCCAAAGCCGTCTTGATCGCTGTCCTTCCACTGCAACGCTTCGGTGGGGAAGGCGTCACCGCTGCCGAACGGATGGGCAGGCCACGATTCGGTTGGGTCCGACCATCCATCACCGTCGGTGTCGCGGCATCCGAGTCGATCGAGCAAAGAGGTGCCACGCATTTCCGGGCAAGCATCGCCCTGATGACCGTCCATTCGGTCCCCGTAGCCGTCGCCGTCGGAATCACGCCACTGGGTAGGTTCGTGAATGAAGGCGTCTCCCAAATCGGACCAACCATCACCGTCGGTATCCTTGCAGCCCCAGCGGTCCCCGCCAGAGGAGGGTCCGACCGAAGTTCCCGCTATAGAAGGACAGACATCGGCTGTGGTTCCTCGGGGATTGTCCCCGCGACCGTCGCCGTCACTGTCGTGCCATTGCGTCGGATCTTCGGGCCAAGCATCACCGGACCCGCCAGGGCTGGCCAGCCAGGTCGATGTCGGGTCGGACCATCCATCGCTGTCGGCGTCAGGGCAGCCCCATCGGTCGAAGGTGGAGGCGCCCTGTGTCGTACGGCAACCGTCCGGCCGATAGGAGGAACGCCATGTCTGACCGTCAAAGTACTCGAGGTTGTCACCGTAGCCGTCGTCATCCGTGTCGTGCCACTGTGAAGCGTCGTTTGGGAAAGCATCAGCAAACCCACCCGGATGCGCTGTCCACAGGTCGGTCGGGTCGGAAAAACCGTCCTTGTCCACGTCCCTGCAGCCCAAACGATCGTAGCGACTGATCCAACCTGAATCCACTTCCTCGGGCGTTGAAAGCATGCAGACATCGCCCTCAAAACCGGTCAAATTGTCACCGTAACCGTCGCCGTCCGAGTCCCTGTGTTGAGAGGGCACGAAGGGGAAATCGTCCACCTGCGTGGCGCCGTAGGTTTGGTTGTCACCCCAGCCGTCCTCGTCGGTATCACGCCACTGCGTCGGATTGTACGGGAAATCGTCAATCCGCTGAGCACCCTCGGTTTGGTTGTCCCCCCATCCGTCTCGGTCCGTATCGAGCCATTGTGTCGGTTCAAGCGGGAAGGCGTCCGAGCCGTTGTCGATGGTCCAGTTCTCATCCCCGTCGGAATAGCTGTCCATGTCCGAATCTACGCAACCGAAACGATCTGAGAAAGAAACGCCGCGGATGAACGGACAAGCATCGGGTTGCGTGGCGTTGTCGACGAACTGACCGATGTCCCACACCGAACGGGTGTCGTTGAGGGTGGGGTCGTCCCAGTTGTCGCCGTAGCCGTCCTCGTCGGTGTCGTTCCACTGTGATGCATCGTTTGCAAAAGCGTCGCCTTTCCCGACGGGGTGTGCAAACCATGCCTCGTAGCCGTTCAGGCCGCCAGGGTCAGGGTCGGAGTACGAATCGCCGTCGGTGTCCACGCAACCGAAACGGTCGGAGGAGGAGTAGCCACGACTGAATTGGCAGTGGTCGCCCTGGTAGCCATCGAGGTTGTCTCCGTACCCGTCGTTGTCGGAGTCCAGCCATTGTGAGGACTCGCTTGCAAAGGCATCTGCGCCATTCTGAACCCCCCATCCACTGTCCGGATCGGACCATCCATCGCCGTCCGAGTCCGTGCAGCCTTTGCGGTCGTTGGTGGAGGCACCCACCAGGTTCGTGCAGTCGTCCTCGGTGTCCACGAACCCGTCTTCATCGGAATCTCGGTTGGTCTTGTCAATGGACGGCGTGAGGGTGTAGTCAAACCCGTCGTTGCACCAGGAGTTTTTGCCTTCGACCTTGATGAGAATTTCACCCGCTGTCGAAAGGGTCGTCGAAAGGGTGGAGGTCGGCGATCCATCATCGACGTTTTGGGAGACGGAACCCATCGTGAACGTCCCCTCCCAACCGTCGCCGGGGCACCACCAGGCAGCATTGCTCATGCTTCCAGAGAAGGTGACCTGAACGATGTCGCCCATTTTTCCTTGGATTTTCCAGTAGTCGCGCTTGTCGTTTGGTGAGCATCCGTCGGGGTCGCAAACATAGCCGCTCGACGAGACTCCGTCGGTCAACCCGTTGGCGCTGGCGGGGTCGTCATCTGCGCTCACCAGTGGCATGTGAAGCAGCGCGAGGCCGAGGACGAGCAAGAGAGCGACTCGACCGGCCATGCTGGGGCATGGGGGAACGGATTATCAAAAGCACCCCTACGGGGTGACGGCGAATTCAGGGGAGTTTTTGTTTGCCCAAGCACTGACGCAGGCACGGCTCCAACCGCTCATGGCGGAAGACATAGCCACTTTCCTGCAAGCGCTTTGGAAGGACCCGCTGACCGTCGAGCACCAGGGCTTGAGCCAGTTCACCAAACATCAATTTGAGCGCAAAACCGGGAGCAGGAGCGAAAGCAGGGCGCCGCAACACCTTGCCCAAGACCTTGGCGTATTGCTTTTGGGTGACAGGTTCAGGGGCCGTCAGGTTGTAGACGCCTTCGCAGGAAGGCGTCATCATCAGATGGTACGTGGCGTAAATTTGGTCGTCCATGGAGATCCAGGAGTAGTACTGCCGGCCACCGCCTGCAGGCCCACCCGCACCCATCAGGGTGGGCAGCAAGAGCTTCTGCAGCGCGCCGCCCATGGGCGTGGTGACAATCCCGGTTCGCATCCAAACGGTTCGGATACCGGCGTCGCTCGCTCCAGCACCAGCAGCCTCCCAAGCAACGCACGTCTTGGCCAGGAAATTGTCGCCTGCAGTCGATGCTTCGGTCAACTCCTCATCACCGCGGTTGCCGTAAAACCCGATAGCTGAACCGCAGAGGAAGGTCTTGGGCGGGTTGGAAAGGCCAGCAAACAGTTGGACGAGTTGCTTCGTTGGAACGGTGCGGCTGGATTCGATCAGCGCTTTTCGCTTGGCGTTCCATCGTTTATCCCCGATGCCGGCACCGGCGAGGTGAATCACGGTGTCGAACCCTTCCATGCTTCCTTCGAGCACCTCACCGGTCTGGTCGTTCCAAACCACGCGTGGTTGGTCGGCAGCGTCGGGTGGTATTGTGGTTGAAGGGCGCACGAGGCGAACCACCTCATGGCCAGCGGCTTGCAGGAACGCGCAGAGTTGCATCCCGATGAGCCCGGTTGACCCGCTGACCAGCACGCGCTGAAGCGGTCGGTCTGCGTACATGGCGATGCGCTTGAGGTCCTCCTGCACGCGAACGGTCCGGTAAGCAAACATCTGGTTCATACGACCTTTGACGGTGAAAGGTGCGGTCCAGAAGGTCAACGGATGCAGCGGAAGTTTCCACTCAATCGTGTCGTGGATTTCACTGGTTTCGGCCCCCGTTGAGACAAATCGATGTTCGTGATCCCATTTGCCGAACGGACCTTTCTCCATCACGTCGTTGAACACTTCACCGGGAATCACGCCGTAGTGGCGGGCCACCCACATGGGGCGAAGCGGACCGAGGGACACGCGAAACCGGGTGGTGGCATCGTCAACCAGGCGGCCTGCCTCAAGGGGGCGGATGCCTTCCCATTCGGGCATAATGCGTCGAAACGCACCCGGGCTGTCGTACCAAGACCAGACCTGCTCCACCGGTGCATCGTACGTTGCGATGTGGGCATAGGTTGGCATGACAGGTCCTCATTGGTGCGCTGAATAAAACGATGGCCCGGAGCCCAGAACCTTGGAGGAGTCATTGGGCGCCGTGTATTTTTCCACGTAGCCTTTGGTCTTGAATTTCCGAGCGGTGGACGCGCTGGTCATGCATCGCACTTTGCCGTACACCGCTCGCTCGGTCCATCCGCGGTCGAATTTGCCCATGACCCACCCGATGCCGGTGTAGGAGTTCGGATCGCGTCCGTCAAGGGCCCATCGATCGTTCAGGGCAATCATCCAGTCCATGGCGGTTTGGGGGTCAGGGGACCATTCGAGAATTTTCTTGCCCCAGAGCATGCGGAGGTAGTTGTGGATGATGCCTTCCTGGCGGAGTTGGTGTTGTGCGGCGTTCCACAGCGGGTCATGGGTGTTCGCCGTTTCAAGTTCCTCAAACGTGTAGAGGTAAGGGCGGTCATCTCCCTCGTGCTCGGCGAGGGTCGTCTTGGCCCATTCGGGAAGCGAGTCGTATTCAGCATGGTTTTCCACCATGGCACAGTGGATGAAGCCGATGTCCCGCCACGTGATGATCTGGTCGAGGAAAGCCTCGACAGGTTCGGGCAGACCCCACCAGCCTTGTCGACGTCCGTCGTTGGGGGCGTTGACCATGCTGACGTCCCAACGGTGGTGCGTGAAGATGTCGTGAAGGATGGCGTGAACGCTGATGTGACCGTAATGGAGCCACGGTGAGAGTCCACTGGCGCCTCGTTCCTGCGGTTCATTTCGCTTTTCGTGGTAGGTTTTCAGGCGCTCTGCAAAGAATTCCTTCCAGCGGCGGCGGCCTTCAACGTAGCCACCTTTCTTTCCTATGACGGGCTGCACGTCGTGGTCGATGGCGAGGCTGGACAAGGCCTCACGGCCAATGTCGCCTCCTTCAGAAACGCGCCAGAGGAACTCGTACGGTGTGATGGGTGTGTCGGTTTTGGCGAAAATGGACCGGACGACTTCGGGGTCCAGTTGAGGCAGGTCCGCAGCGGCATCCAGCGGTTGACGCTGAGGGAACTCGTGCATGTGTTCGCGGATGGTTTTGTGGAGGTGCCGACGGAGGGAGTACGCCGTTGAGAAATCGCGGCCTTGAGCTCGCATGGCCATGAAGCCGTTCGAGTCGACGACATGGATTTCGCACGGAATAACGGAAAGGGCGACGTTAAGAACGTGCTTCGGGTAGTACGTCGGGTAGTCATCGATGACGCAAGCGCGCGCACGATCGAGCCATCCTTTGAGAAGTCCGGAGGCTTGCCTCCGATTGGTCTCAACGTAAGGGATGTAGGTCACGCCCGTGCCCTCAAATGCCGTACGGTTGTCCACCATGCCCTGCAAGACAAAGGTGGAAATGCGGTCGTTGGCCCAACGGTGCTGAAGCGCCAGGCATTCAATGACAACGAGCGGAAGGTGGTGGTGCTTGGCGAGGTCGACAGCGTGTTGCAGCGCGTGATTCCATTGTGCGCGCCGAGCTGCTGTCATCCAGTACACGATGACCTCGCCCTCGTCGTTGGGAACGCCGTGGATGTTCAGGCGGCTGCTCGGAATCACGACGACCCACCTCGGTGGAGTTGCTCGGTCTTGCTCGTGCGATAGACAGCATACGGGTTGGAACGGGAGGTCAAGCCTGCGTGGTTGCGCATCAAACTTCGACGGGTTAAGCCGTCAACAGCAAGTTGGTGCATGGTTTCCGATACCCATTCAAGGGAAGCAAAGTCGGCAAGGGAACACCATGCCGTGTTTGAGATCTCATTGCTCGTGTGGTGCTCAACGTCGGTGTTGACCTCAACGTCGTAGCACAGGAACACGGCGGGTTGACCTTTTCGCAAGGCCGTGCGAACACCAGCAAGACCCAAAACGGTCCCTTCGTGACCGGATTCTTCGCTGAGTTCCCTCAATGCAGCCGCTTCTGGACTTTCACCCGGATCGACCCTGCCTTTGGGGAAACCCCATTTCCCCTGGTGGGGGCCTGTGGCTTCTTGAACGAGGAGAATGTTCTCTCCACGGATGACCCTTGCGGCCACGCCCAAATCACAAAGCAGGCTGACCATTGCTCCATATCTCTGAGAAGGAGTATATCAAACGCAGTTTGGACCCTTGTAAGAAAAAGACGAGTGTTTATATACAAACTCGGTGGATTTTGTAACATGGAATCCGCTCGCATTAGGCCAAAACAAGCTACACCCGAAGCGGACGCTCTTCTCCCAACTGAATTTGGGGACTTCCGCATACGTGCCTTCCGTGATCCGGCCGACGGGAAGGAACATGCCGTCCTGTACGTCGGCGACCTCACGAGCGGCTCGCCATTGGTTCGCGTCCACTCCGAATGCCTCACAGGTGATGCCTTTCACTCACTACGCTGTGATTGCGGTCCACAACTTCACGCCTCAATGAAAGCCATCCAGGAGCGCGGCCACGGCGCCATTGCCTACATGCGTCAAGAAGGCCGCGGTATCGGCCTCTACTCAAAGATGCAAGCTTACGCTTTGCAAGACACCGGCCTCGACACCCTTGATGCCAACCTCGCCCTTGGCCTGCCAGGCGATGCCCGAAAGTACGACTTCGCAGCAGAAATGCTGTACAGCATGGGCATCACCTCCATCGAACTGGTGACCAACAACCCCGACAAGCGCAGTCAGCTCCTCCAACACGGCATCAACGTGGTCAATCGCGTGCCAATCATCGTTGGACAGTGCGCCCAAAACAAGGCATACATGGATACCAAGAGCGCAAGGATGGGGCACTTGCTCCCAACTGAGTGATCACCATGCGCACCAACATCGTCGGACAGGAAGCCCCTCGCTTCACACTGGAGAACGAGCACGGCGAACCGTACGACAGCGCCGCTCTCGATGGCACCTGGCGGATTATTTTCTTCTATTCACGAAACAACTCCCCGACCTGCAAGCGCGGCTGCTTGACGTTCAAGGAACAACACGACCTGTTCGCCTCAGTGGGTTGCTCAATCGTCGGCATCGGACCAGGAACCGTCGAAGAACTGGCGGGTTTCAAGAACAACATCGGCGATCTTCCCTTCCCGCTCCTCGCCGACCCCGATCGCATTGTCGGCAAGATGTTCAACGTCCCTCTCCACCTCGGCCAATTCCCTTCAAAATCCTCCTTCCTCGTTGGCCCCGACAACACCATCAAGTACGTTTACGACTGGTTGTTCCGGCCTCGCCGGCACGTCGCCAAAATCCTGGCCGACATCTCCCAAGTCCGGGGTGACGGCTGATGTGGGACGAGTTGCTGCTTGAGGCAGGGCTGAACGAGCGAGAGGTACGCTCGATCATGATCCTCGGATCCCGTCCAAAAATGAAGGCGTCCGAGTTGGCCAAGGAACTCAACACGACGCGACTCGACGCTTACAACAGCCTTTCGCGACTGCAGGAAATGGGCATCGTCACGGCAACGGCCGACCGCCCCATGCTGTTTTCCAGCCTCCGCATCAACGAAGCCATGGAGCACATCATCCAGTCCCGAAAGCAACAACTTGACCGGCTTGTGGAGGGTTTTGACGAATTGTCCAAAGGCATCACGGAGACCGATGCGTCCTATGAGAAGCAGCGCCGAGACATCGATGACCCGCGCTTTGCCGTGTTGAAGGAGCGAAGCCACATCTACAACCGCCTGCAAAAAATGGCCAACGATGCTGAAGAACGTTTGATTCTGCTGTTGGGTCAATTCGGCATTCTCCATCTTTGTCGCAGTCCTGATGCGCTTGAGGCCGTGAACACCGCAGCTGTACGTGGCGTTGTGGTCCAGATCATCACCCACCTTGACGGAAGGACGCTCCGCTTCTTCGATCAACTCGACAACAGCATCGACGTTCGACACTCCGACGAACTCGACTCGCTCGGCTTTGTTCAGGATCAGTCCGAAGTCATCCAGTACCTCAACATCGAGGACAATCCCGTGGGGCGTGGGAAGGAGGACGCCGCTCTCATCATTGAATCCGGACCGTTCTCTCAGGCGCATCTGCATCTCATTGATGCCATTTGGGAGGGCGCTGTCCCGCTTGCTACGGCCCGAGCCCGCTTCACGGAGAACCAAATCAACGACCCACTTCGGCTGACCATCGGTGAAGGTTCGTTCCTGAAAAACGTCTCCGTCGCCCTCGGTTTTGACGGCCAGTTGCCCGAGGAAGATACACCGTTTGACCCCGAGGCGTTTTTCGCTGCCGGCCATGAGGTGAACGAGGCCCGCAACCGGTTGACGGAAGGGAAACTCTCCAACCTGAAAGTACTGGGCATCGACATCAGCCGTATGCTGCGCCAAATTGGAAACCGCGTGGGCCAAGAAATCGCCTTTTCCCTGCGTTCTATAGAGAACGATATCGAGTTTCTTGATGAAATGATGGACTGGTGGGAACACGCAGGACTCGGCCTCCTTCAGTACGATGTTGACCCGCAGTTCCACGTCGTGGTTGGCTTGAATCACCCCCCTGTGGACGACCCCGACGCCCTGCCCATGTGGGAGATGGATGACGGCATCATCGAGGGAGCACTTTCGACACGGTTTGCCAAAGAAGCCAACGTTGTTATCCAACGCGTTGAGGGCAACGGGCACAAGGACGACCTTTGGCGCTACCTCATTCATCGACATGAACTCAACATGATCGAACTGAACGACTGAGCAGGTGAACCGGATGAAACTCGGCACGTTTCTCCGGTTCTACCGTCAAATCAGAGGGAAAAAACCCGTTGACATCGACGCCATCCAGTCCATGGGGCTTCTTGCGGTCAAGCTCGGCCAAATTTTCGCCCTCCGACCGGATTTGATCGACCCCGACCGCTGCATTGAATTGCAGCAGCTCTACAGCCGCGCTGCCACCATTCCCGAGGAGGATTCACAGCGTTTGCTCGACCGTTTTGCGCCCGAGGGCTTCATGGACCACTTTGAGCATCTCGACATGAAACCGTTCGCTGCTGCGAGCATCGGCCAGATTCATCGTGGTGTGCTCAAGGACGGCACCAAGGTCGTGGTCAAGGTCATCAAATCCGATTTCGAAGAGGCCTTCAAGCGAGACGTGCAGCGAATGAAGCGCTGGATTCGCATGGGTCTCTTCTTCAATCCACGGTTGCGCAAGGTGGGCAACCCCATCGGCCTTCTCGCCCACATCGAGGACTACACGCTGCGTGAGTTGAACCTGCTCAACGAAATCGACGGGCGAAATCAGCTCATCGCCAAATCCGAGGCCATTGAGGAGCACTTCCCAATGCCGAAGCTGAAATTCCCCGCCATGTGGGAGAACCTGTCCAACGAGCGCGTGCTGGTCATCGAAGAAATCACGCACCCGACCCTGGAGGACCACCTTGAGGCCGGAACCCTCACTTGGCCCGACATGCTCGAACTGTTTCGTGTTCACGGCGCCTTCATGTTCGGTCTGGGTACGTTCCATGGCGACCTCCACCCCGGGAATGCCATGATGGACCAAGATGGAAATTTCTTCTTCATCGACACCGGTGCGATCTGCAACGCACCCGAACATGTACGAAATGCGCTGTTTGGTTTCTTTTACTTCCTCGCCAAAGGCGAACTCAAGAACGCCTTTGATGCCATGCTCACCATGGCGGCTGTTCGTCCAACCGGCGACACGCTACAGACCTATTACGACTCGATGAACGAACTCTACGACGGCTTCGTGGGCACGTCGGTCAGCGAAGTTTCGCTGACGGAGCAAATGATGAAGACGGTGAAAGCCGCGGTGCTGGCAGGTTGTGCTTTCGGCGAGGAAGCCTTCCCGATCATCCGCTCGCTGATGTACATGGACGGCATGGTGCTCAAAGGCCACCCCAACGTGGACCTCATCAGTTCCATGGGCCCCTACTTGGACGAATTTTCCGTTTTGATCGATCCCGACAGCATCATCGGCGACGCCGCCTGAAGTGTTATTTTTCATAAAATTTTTATGAACAAAAACCGTCATTTATATGCCCACACCCGCAGCGTGGGCCATGACTGGAAGTTCTCAACCAAAAGTGGCCATCATCGGCGCGGGCCCCGGCGGACTGGCCTCCGCCCTTCTGCTTGCAAAATCCGGTGTCGACGTCACCGTGTTCGAACGCTCCAGCGCCGTGGGTGGACGCAACAAAGTCTTCGACCGGGACGGGTTCAAATTCGACCTCGGCCCCACCTTCTTCCACTATCCAGAAGTGATCGAGGACATCTTCAAGGCCATCGGTTTGGACGCCCATGACGAACTCAACCTCCACAAGCTCGACCTGAATTACCGGCTCATTTTCGGACAAGGCGGTCAACTCGACTGCACGAGCGACCTCGACGAGATGACCGAGCGCATCCGAGCACTGTCCGGCGACAACAACGCCAACGCCTTCCGCCGCTACGTAGCGGACAACCGAGTGAAACTCCACAAATCGAAGGCCTGCTTGCAAGAGCCGTGGTACGGTCCCACCGACCTGCTCTCCAAGCGAGCCATGCGCGTCGCAGGTGTGCTTCGGCCGCAGCGCTCGGTGGCAGGGGACCTCATGAAACTCTTCGACGACGACCGTTTGATGTTGGCCATGTCCTTCCAAACGAAGTACCTCGGTATGTCGCCCTTCAATTGCCCCAGCCTGTTCACCATGCTGGCCTTCCTCGAATACGAGTACGGCATCTTCCACCCCATTGGCGGCTTGGGCAGCGTGAGCGAGCGCATGGCCAGCATCGCCAAAGATCTCGGCGTCACCTTCCGCATGAACGAGGCCGTGGAATCGGTCATCATGGACGGCAAAACCATCAAGGGTGTTCGCACCGGCAAAGGCGAGTTCTTCGCAGACAAAGTCGTCATGAACGCAGATTTTGCTCAAGGCATGACCCAGCTCTTCCCCGACAGTGTCCGCAAGAAATGGACCAACAAGAAACTCGACGGGAAAAAGTACTCCTGCTCAACCTTCATGCTCTACCTTGGCATTGACAAGACCTACGAAGACCTCCCCCACCACCAAATCTACGCCTCCGCCAACTACCAAAAGAACCTGGAAGACATAGAGAAGAACCACAAGCTGACCTGGGACGACCCGTCGGTCTACGTTCAGAACGCTTGCGTCGTCGACCCAAGCCTCGCTCCCGAGGGTTGTTCAACGGTCTATGCCCTGGTGCCCGTTTCGCACATCCATGAAAACATCGACTGGTCCAAGGAAAAAGACGCTTACAGGGACCGTGTCCTCGAACAAATCGAGGAGAAACTCGGGTTCGAAGGCCTGCGAGATCACATCGTTACCGAGATGGTCATTACACCCGAGGATTGGGGTGACCACTGCTACCGAGGTGCGGTCTTCAACCTGGCTCACGGCCTCGACCAGATGCTCTGGCGCCGCCCGAAAAATCAGTTCGACGAGATCAACAACCTGTACCTCGTCGGCGGTGGCACCCACCCCGGCAGTGGTTTGCCGGTCATCTACGAATCGGCCCGCATCAGCAGCAAGCTTCTCCTCGACAGCCTTGGCATCATCCCCGATTGGAACGGCGTCGACACCTGGTTCGAGAGCCGAAAGCGCTCAAAGCAAGGCAGAGCAGCCCTCAACAAAACCTCAAAAGAACCGTCCAGCGGAACCCCAACATCTGCTTGAGTGGTCCCCATGGAACAACTTCGTCTGGAGGAGGCCTACGCGTTTTGCGAAACGGTGTGCAGGAACGCATCCACCACTTTCTATTCCTCCTTCAGCGCGCTCCAACCCGATAAGCGCAGAGCGGTTCACGCCGTCTATGCCCTGTGCCGTTGGGTGGACGACATCGTCGACGGCGACGAGGAACCCACCATTCTCGAAACCCAATCCTTGCGAGAAGCAACCGAAGCCCGGCAGTCCGTGGTCAACCAACTTCATGCGGGGGCTGATCCCTCCCTCAGCCCAGAAGAACACCGTCGTCGCATGATGGCGCTGGTCGACATCCGATTGAAACTCCAGCAGGCGGAAGCACAGTCCTTGACCAACGACGATCACCCGATTTTCATCGCACTGCAGGATGTTTTCAACCGTTACCCCATCAAACTCGCTGACTTCGAGACCGTGATCGAAGGCATGGAAGACGACCTGTATCCTGTGCTCAACCAGACCTGGGATGAACTCCGCTCCTATTGCTACAAGGTCGCCTCTGCGGTAGGGCTCATCCTCATTGAAATCTACGGCTACGAGGACCGAGCCGCCCGCTTGCACGCCATCGACCTCGGCATTCAGATGCAGCTCATCAACGTGCTACGGGACATCAACGAAGACATGGAACGTGGACGCGTCTACCTCCCGCTTGACGTGCTGGCTTCTCACGACATCACGCTCGAGATGCTGGAAAACGAAGCCATCGCAGAGACCCTTGCATGGAAGGGCTTCGTCGTGGAATACGTCGAGGTTATCAAGCGACATCAAGACTCGGCCAACCATCTCTTCGGCTACCTCGACGGTCGAGCCCGAGTTCAGCCCGAAATCATGGCTGACGCCTACACGTCCATCCTCCAAGAAATTGTGCGCCGCTCCGGCGACGTGTTCTCTCAACCTGTGAAACTGTCCCCCCTGCGAAAGGGCCTGCTGGGTGTTCGGCTCAGCCTGCGAAAGCTTCGAGCGCGACTCTTCGCTTGAAGCCCTCACGCATCGATGAGTGGGGTCATGAGGCCGAATTCCTCGATCAGACTTGGACCGCTGGCGAGGTAGTACACCGAGCCGCGCCCGTCCCGGGAATCGGCGGCCGTGGCGTTTTCTTTTGTCGCACAATCACCGGTGCATCCGTCGGCAAACGCAACGTAAACGCGCCCTTCCCGGTCAATGTGGAGGTCGTTGAAGTCCAACAGGTTCCTGTTGGAGCCACCGATGTCTCGGCAATCACCTGAATTCAAGCAGATCGAGCCGACCTGAACGGGGTCGTCGGTGACACGGTAGGTGTGGAAGACCGGTTCATCGTCCAGTGCATTGAGGCTGTACGTGATGTAGAGGTGGTAGGTG
Source organism: uncultured euryarchaeote (assembly GCA_964014165.1). Taxonomy (GTDB): domain Archaea; phylum Thermoplasmatota; class Poseidoniia; order Poseidoniales; family Poseidoniaceae; genus Poseidonia. The sequence goes on from CAXGZM010000002.1 coordinate 20,041, forward strand.
GCGTTGTTTGGGGCGTAGTGAGCGTTGCCGTCCCACGGGTTGCCGTCGATGTCCGACTGGTTGAGCATCTCCGAGTTTTCGCTGCCGAGGTAGGTGATGGCGATGCGCCCCGGGTCGCCAGCATCGGTTTGCGGGAAGACCGAAGAGATCACGTCCACGGGCGAGATACGGATGCTCTCCTGCTCCCATGTTTCCCCTGAGTCCATGGAACGGGACATGTAGATGCCCTCGTCCGCTCCTGTCCACACGTGGTAGGCGTTGGAGGCACTGTCGGTGGAGACTTCGGAGTTTTTGCGAGGGTTGGGCGTTCCCACGTCCTCGCCCATGTAGCGTTCAGACCAGGAAAAGCCGTTGTCCTTGGAAACGATGACCGTGGGCGTGGCGACGCGGGGCGTGACGTAAACCGTGCCATCGGGCGCCGTGGAAATCGCACCGTGCAGCCCGCCGTTGGTGGTCGCAAGGCCGATGATTTGTCCGCCGGCCTCGAAACTTGCACCACCGTCAAAACTGGTGAAGCAGAAGATGCCGGCGAGTTTGTTGTAGCAGTAGTACACGGCTGTCTCGTAGAAACTGCCGGTGAACTGACCCAGGGCACCGTAGCCGCTTGAGGTCCAAGGGCCGCTGGCGAGTTTGATGTGATCGTTGAGCGGCGTGGTCCCCGAATCGTGAGGGTTGCCCATCCACGTTTGACCGTCATCGTCGCTCCAACAGATCCATGAGGTCTCAAGGCCGATCATTTGGACGCCGAACACGCGATCGGTGATGGGGTCAACCCAGCCGTAGGGGTCGCTGGTGGTGGGTGAACACATCACGGGGTCTTGGGTTTCTTCCCAAGCAAGGCCACCGTCGCACGACCGCATCACCTTCTCCATGGCGATGAAAAAGATGCAACCGGTGGACGTGATACCGATGCTGGGTTCCTTTCCTGTTTCACCAACGTCGCTGAACTGGAAGGTCATCTCGAGGGGCAACGTGTCGATGGAGACACCGTTCTTGTCGGTCACAAAGATTCGAGGCTGTTCTTCGACCTCAGGCTCAACCACCGGCATGACTTCTTCTTCCCCGAAACAGCCGGAGAGGGAGAGGGTGGCGACCAGAAGGGAAAGAAACACAGCGCGTGCTCGCATGGCGGGGGGTCGGTGCTCACCAATGAGAACCTTACGGACGAGCGTTTTCACTCGCCGACCAGCGAGGTGTAGATGGCCTCGTAGGCTTCGGCATTGTGCTCGTATGTGAAACGGTCGAGGACGCGCTGGCGTCCACGCTGCATCTGTTCCGTGCGCTCGTCGGGATGGTCAAGACAGTGGTTCACGGCGCGCGCCAAATCCTCGTGGTCGCCGCAGGCAAACAATCCACCCACCGACCCGTCGATCATCTCGGTCAGCGGGGGCTGGTCAACCGTCACCACCGGCGTTCCACTGGCCAAGGCCTCGAGTGGAATCAGGCCCTGGCCTTCGTAGTAGGACGGGTAAACGACCAGGTCGGCCGCACGGAAGTGGAGGGCCAACTGCTCAAAACTCATGCCGGGTTGAATATGGACGGCGTGAGCAATGCCCAACCGCTTGGCTTGTCGCATGAGGGTTTTGCGCATGTGACCACGCCCGATGATGACCAAACGTGCACCAGGGTGCTGTTTGAGGATAAACGGCATCGACCGGAGGAGGGTGCGATGGCCTTTGCGCGCCACCAGACGGCCCACGGCCAGCAAGAGCGGCGTCCCCGTGTCCGGCCGGCCGCACAACGCTGCCTCATCGGCGGCATCGTAGGATTTGCGAAGCGCCTCGTACGCCAGTTGTTCTTCCTCGTGGTCGTGGTTCATTGGACGGAACACCTTGTGGTCAACACCGTACAGCACCGTCTCGCAGTACCAATCCTCGGGCGGCCTGTACCACTGCTCGAATTCACGACGTGTTGAATCTGAGATGGCGACGGACACGCTCGAGTGTTCCATGCCCGCTTGTTCGTACTTGGCGTAGTAACCACCGGTGAGCAAAATGGCGAGATCGTTGGGGTTCTTCCACGTGGCCGCTTCGTTGTGGCGGGCAGCCAGTTTCATGCCTTCACGCTCGCCGATCCAGCTGCCGTTGAGGGCCGAAACCACCGGAGCGATGTGCTCCTCCACCCAGAGGTATTCCTTTGCGGTCCAACTCACGAGCGGCAGCAGGGTGTGGACGACATCCACCGGTTTGACCTGGTGAAGTCGGCGAAGTTCGGTCAAGGCATGTTTCCCGTAGGACCGCGTAAAGGCCATGGGCGCTTTGAGCCATGGGACCTGAAGCACGCTCACACCGGGTTGTTGCGGCGCTGGCTGTTTGTGGCTTCTCGTGATGATGGTCACGTCGTGACCTCGCTGGGCCAAATGACCGGCGAGGTGGAACACCACGGAGCCGATGCCTCCCCACCTTGGGGGATATTCGCCCGAGACCATGGCGATGTGCATTGAAAGCACCACGAAGGACCTGCATTTGAATGTCATTGAGCGGGGTCGGCCGATGCCCACGCTTTCAGCCAAACCTTTGAAGGTCAATCCTCGGGTCGCAAGCCCATGGGCGATGTCTTACCCGTTTCCGTTACGGTGATTTTGCCAACCCGAAACGAGGAGGAAGCCCTCGGCCCCACCATCGACGCCATTCCTCGTGGCTGGTGCAAGGATCTCGAAATCATGATCGTGGACGGCAACTCCTCCGACCGCACCCGAGAAATCGCACTGGAGAAGGACATTCGTGTCCACTTGGAACCCCGCAAAGGGTACGGTCGTGCCTATCGTACCGGCTTTGACGTTGCCAAAAACGACATCATCGTCACGATGGACGCCGACTGCACCTACCCTGCAGAACTGGTTCCCGAACTCGTCAAGCGACTGCTTGACGACGATTTGGATTTCATCACCTGTGATCGGCTTTCCCTTGCAGAAGATGGTTCCATGTCAGGCCTGCACGGCTTCGGCAACTGGGTGCTCTCCTTTACCGCCCGCATGCTGTTTTGGTACGGCATCAAAGACTCCCAAACGGGCATGTGGGTGTTCCGCAAGTCCGTGTTCGAGAACGAAAAAATGCGCCCCACCAACGACGGCATGCCGTTGAGTGAAGAAATCAAAATCCTCGCTCGCCGTCATCTTGGCAAAAAGAAGGCCATCGAAATCTCCGTCCCTTACCGGCCTCGTGTTGGTGAGGCAGAAATTCACACCTGGGGCGACGGGTGGAAGAACTTGAAGTTCCTCTTCGCACGAAGGTTTGGCCTTCATCGCACGCGCACGCCGTGGGGCGGTTTGGACAGCAATCCGGATTCTGACAACGGCGACCTGCCCGAGCAAACGAAGTGAACCTCTCACTCCACGTCGGGGTCGAGCTCAGCGTCCAGTTCAGCCTGAACCTCATCCGTGCCGTCCATGATGTCGTCTTCGAGGGCAGGCACGGCCTTTTGGTCGATCACCGGTTCCTGAGAAGGCGCCTTGAAGGCGTCCCAAGACGAGAGCAAATCGATCTCCTCCAGGGCCCTGCGTCGACGTGCGACCACGAAAGCAACGAGTCCTACCAGCGATACCAAACCGAGAGCGCCACCGGCCAGGAGAAGCCCTCGCATGTCGTCTACTGGCGCTTCAACCACCAAGTTTCGAGACATGAAATCGATGTTGGCCCGCTCGCCTTCGCCGTCCTTGGCGACGACCTTCAGGAGCGGACGGCCGGTTGTTTCAGGTCGCCATTCAAGCGTGCCTTCCCAGACGCCGTCGCCGTCATCATCGGTGAGGTTGGCTTCCCACTGCTGCATGCCGAGGGTGATGTTGACCCGAACATCATCGGTCGTGCCGTCGGGGTCACTCAGGGCAACACGTACGGTGAGGACGTTGAGTTCGTTTTGGGTAAACGTCTCCGAATTCAAGGTCAGCGAATTGCGGTCGAGGGAGGGGAGACTCGATTGGATGGTGATGTTCACGTGCTCCTCAACCGCATTGCCTCGGGCGTCCTCCACGTAGAGTGAGAGGTGGTATTCACCGGGCAGCAGACCCGTGATTTCGTCCTTCGAGCGTGTGGACAAGACTTCCGGCTCGCTGAGCTCAGTCGAATACCGCCGCCATTCACGCACGGTCAAATCGTTGTCAGCGTCGAAGGAGGCCTCCTCAAGCACCAAGGCGCCACCGGGGACGATGGAATCCCGGTTTTCAGGCGAAATCAGCACGAGCACCGGTGCCGATTCAATGACGGTGAGCGAGAAGCCTTCATCCCTCGTCGCCCCCGTTTCGTCCGTCAGGGTGACGGTGAGTTGGTGTTCTCCTGCGTTCAACGTGAAAGCGTGTTGCTCGTTGGGGTCAACGTCAACCAGCAGGGGTTCGCTCGTTTCCGAAGACCGCAGCGTGATGGTGAATTCGTCGCCGTCAAAGTCCACGCTTTCGGAGGCGTCCAGCATGAAGGTGGTCGAGGAGGGGTGAACGCTGCCGGGTTGCGGGCTGACCAAGCCGAGCACCGGTGCAGATGGCGTGACCGTGATGGTTCGGGTGGTCGTGATGGGCTCGTGAATCCCGTCATCAACGCTCAGTGTGATCTCGTGTTCGCCAGCGCTCAATCGGCGTTCAAACAACAACCAGTCCTCGCCTTCAGGCGTCAATCGGCCGTCGAGGCTGCTCGTCCACGTGACCACGAGGAATTCAGAACCGGTAGCCGGTTCAACCTCAGCGCAGACCCATTCGCCATCCATGGGGAAGGTGGAGCAGGCAGCATCATGGTCGCCTGAACCGTTGCCAGAGAACGAGATCAATTCTGAACTGTCGAAGGTTTGAGCCGGCGGTGAAGCAATGACTGCGACGGGCTCGGCGTTGTCGACCGTGAGTAGGATGGAGTTGGATTTGCTTTGGTTGGCGTGTTCGGCTCGGTCGTCGGTGACCTCCATCGTGATGGTGTGTACGCCGCGGGAAAGATGACCTTCCCAGACCAATTCCGAACCGACCTGAAGCACCCCGTCAAGCGATGAGGTGAAGGTGGCCGTGAGCGCATCGCCCTCCGGGTCCACGGTTGCACTTCCGTCAAGGGTCACGAGGGACTCGCTCGCACTGGACGAACGGTTCACCGTGAAGACCGGGTCGGGAATTTCGTTGTAGAGCATCACGGGGACGCTGTACGTGGCGTTGTTACCGACGTCGTCCCAAGCCAATACGGTCATGGTGAAGGAGGTGGGGGGATCGTCGTCGACGTGGTCGAAGGTGTAGGTGAGTTCCTCAGGACATTCCCATTGGTTGCCCCAGCCAGAGCCCTGACGGTTGTATCCGCTGAACGTGATCATGCAAGCAAAGTCGTCGCCTTCGGGATCGTAGGTTCCGGTGGTGTTGACGGTAACCGTGCCCGTTTGTGGCATGATGAGTTCGCTCCATGGGTTGAGAGCAGGTTCGAAATCAACCACCAGCACGGGTGCAAAATTGACCAGTTCGATCGTCCGAGTTTCTGCTACGCAATGCCCGATGTCGCAGACTTGCAGGGTGATTTCGTGGATACCGTCTGAGAGTTGGCAATACGGTGGCACCTGGGTGAAGGGGTCGCCGTTGGCGAGGAACGGAGCACCATCGGCAGGGTGGTCGTTGCCGTGGAAAACACCGGCACACCCTGCAACGATGTCGTCGTCGAGCGAACTTCGCCATTTGAAATTCAAGGCATCGTTGTCGAGGTCCCACGTGTCGCTGGCGTTGAAGAACACCTCGGCCCCCGACGGGAAGACCGCCCCGTCCTCCGGCGAGGTCCAGTGGATAAACGGGGCTTGGTTGGAAAGCGGAAGGTGGCAATAGAGCACGACATCACCACCAAACACCGCCGACGTGGTGTTCTCTACGCTGAAATAGCCACAATCCACCTCAACAACGTTGAGAGCGCTGGCGCCTGATGCCGTCCAACGCTGGCTGATGAAATCCGGCAGGAACAACGTCCCATCCCCGTCGGTCGGCAAGGTGATGGATGGCTCAAACGAGTCAAACGTGACGTTGACAGAAGCGCCGGGTATGCCGTTCGAGTAGTTGTTCACGACCCAAACCCTGAGGTCCCACGCGACGTCAAGTGTAGCACCGTTGGCCAAGACGGCTGAACCGGCTGAAACGTTGACCGGTTGATGCAGATGGAGGTTGGACGTACCGTCCAGGTTGAGCACGGTGGGGCTGCCTGCACCCGCACGGTCGTCGACAAGACCCGACCAGTTCACCTGACTGTCGGAGAGCGTGATGCTGCCCGTGCAGGCCGTCGAGATGCGGTTGCCGTGGCCGTGCAGGGAGGTGTGCCCCTCGAACAAAGCACACTGCGTTCCGGAGAACACCGAGTTGTTGAGAATGGAAGCAAATTGGCCGTTGTTGTCCCCTCTCCAGTCCAGACCGGTGTGATTGCCAGCCATCGTCAAGCCGTCAACCTCCACCGCAGCTCGATGGAATTTCACGGCAGGTTGGCCGGGGCTTTCCGCTTCGACGTGAGCGGTGGTGACGTGAACTCGGCCGCTGGCGCCGCCCGGCATGGTGTCGCCGTTGTCGATTTCGAGCGCAGGGAGGGTCGGGTTGTTGTCGGCGAGATGGATGCCTTCGAGCCGGAGGTCGACAGAATTCACGGCCAAGATGCCTTGGCCTGCTGATCCGCTCACGCTGCAGTTCCAGCATCGGACGTCGCCGGAAGCCGATTCAACGTTGTTGGATTCAAAGTAATACAGGCCAGCCTGCTGTTCGAGCGAAGCAGAAGACGATGCGCCGTTGTTTTGGGCGGTCAAGTTCCAGAAATCAATGCGGCGTGCGTCGAGGACATGGGCTCCGGAGTAGCCGTTGTCAGCCAACTGCATGCCCTCGACAACCACGGTGGCTCGGTCAACGATGACCCCTTGTTTGGTGTTGTTGTGGAGCACCCAGTCGCTTCCTTGCATGGCACCACCGGAGGTGGAATGCACGCCCGGGCCGACGGAGCCTGAAATCTCGAGACCGTCAAAGGTCGGAGCGAAGAAGGACGAACGCACGGCGATGCCAGCCTCGTGAGGACCCTGGCCGGGGTCGCCAGAGTTTCGCACGGTGAGGTTGCGGAACGTCGTGGTGGAGTCGGTAAAGTAGAGACGGACACCAACGGTGGTGGAATTTTCGATGAGGGTGTCGTCAAACCAAGCGCCCGTGGCGTTGACTTCAAGGGCAGCATAACCGATGTTGGGTGTCTTGGCGTTCGGTCCACCGGTACCGGTGATGGTCAAGTTGGTGAAATCCGCTGTCTCGTAATTGGTGTAGTTCGTGTGGTTGTTCTTGTCGACGTACACGCCACGGTACATGGAATCGCTGATGTGCGCGTTGCGAACGACGGCGTGGGTGTAGCCCCCGTCGTCGATGTGACGAACCACGATGCCCGTGTCGGAAGATGAAATGGAAATGTTGGTCAGAAGAGGTTGACTGTCTTCCACCCAAATGCCTGCCACCATGGCCCAAGATGAACCCGTACAGTTGTCCACGGTGATGCCTTGAATCAGGCCGCCAGAGCCACCCCAAATGTTGACCGCACGGGTCAGGATGTCGGAAAAGACGGCACGCTTCACGATGGGGGTTGAGCCGGCGCCCACCGACAGACCAAGCCCGTAGCGCCAGTCGGCCTGGAAGCCGAGGTCGCGCCCCGCTTGGTCAACGAACAAGTCGGTGATGCGCGGTGCAGCGGAAGAAAACAGGTCGACAGCAACACGGTCGGGGTTGACCACGGTCAAGTTCTCCATGATGGGGTTTGAGCCGTACACGGTGACCCCGTAGATGGCGTCCTCGACGGTGAGGTTTTGCACGAGCGAGCCGCGCCCGGACGAGGACGCGTTGAATTGAATGCCCTCGTGGTCGCCCAGCCCTGATGCCTCGAGAACCACCGGACAGGATTGCGTCCCCAGCACGGTCAGCCTGCCGTCGACGATGATTCGCTCGTTGGCGGGCAGGCGAACCACCGTGCAGGGCTGGATAATCACTTCGTCAGCAACGCCGATGGTGTAGGTTCCCGTCAGGGTTTGCGTGCCCGACCAGGTGGTTTGAGCGCGCCCTTGGGTTTGCTCAACACCTTCGTTCGGCTCCGCACCGAGTTGAGCGGGTGGAACGGCCTGCATGGCCAAAGGGAAGAGAAACAGCACAACAAGGAACAGGGCCGTTCGTGAGGATGTTCCTTGGTGCATAGGCCGAAGCACACCCCCGTCCTTCTTCAAAGGTCCCCCCTCATGTGACCGGCAGGTTCGTGCAGGAACCCATAAGACCCGATTTGAAATCCACCAAGTGATGCCCGAAGCGTTTGTGCTGTTCAAGACCGAACCAACCCACGAGCGAGAGGTCTACCTCACGCTGAGCGACCACGACGGTGTGGCCGAGGTTCACGCTCTCTACGGGGAATTTGACCTCCTCGTCCGCATCACTTCACCAACCTCCAAGGAACTCTCTCACCTCTTGATGGAATCGTTTCGTCGCATTGACGGCGTCAAGGAAACACAAACGCTGATCGCCGTGGAGGCCTGAACACATGGCCATTGGATTTGTGTTGATGACCACCTTACCGGGCCATGAAGAAAAGGTACGAGCAGCGCTCTCGGATGTTGACCTTGTCACCGACCACTGGATGCTCTTCGGTGAATACGATCTTATTGCACGGGTGCAAGCCGATGAAGAGTTTGCGCTGACGCGCTGCATCGTGGAGGAAATTCGCCAACTCCCGGGCATCAAGGACACCAAGACGCTCATCGGCGCCGAACTCTGAGCCTACAGCACCCGGTGCAAACGAAGGGTAGCGGCCTTTGCGGCGTTGATGCAACCCGCTTGACGGAAACAACGGGCGGCCTCGCGCAGTGCCGTTGCCGCCGCACCGGGGTCAAGGTGTCCTTTGAGGTACCACCATCGAGCAGCGTAGCGATGCTGAGGCGTACCCATCTCAGTCCATGCTTCAGGGAGCGGCAGGGCGTCAAACAACGCAAGCGCTTCGACCCGGTCGAGACGAACCAAATGTTCGACGAGGGTCAGACCGACAACGGCTCGATGAAACGGCGTCAACTGAGCCGCAGCCGCTCGATCGTAGGCGTTCCTGATGGCAGCAGGGTCGGCTCCAAACGCCACCATGGCTTTGAGGCGGGCATGAAGGACGATGGGGTCGTCGGGATGGCTCAACGATTCAAGCCCGTCCACCAGCGCTTCAGCACGCGCCCGGTCGCCTTCGAGCAGCGCCATGGTGTGCTGAATCAAACTCATGCTGACGGTCATGGATGAGCGTATCTCCGGTTTGTCGGGAAGTTGAATTCGCTGCAGCATGCGCTGCACCTTCGCAAATGGTGGACCCTCGCTCTGGTCGAACAAGCGGTCTTCAAGACGCTGAACGGCTGCGTTGAGAAGCCATCGTGCTCCCTGTTCTGCGGTTCCGCGGTCGATCTGTTCGTTCAGCAACCGTTCTGCCTCTTCAGCGTCGCCTTCCAACACGGCAAGACCGTGCGCCAACTCAGACCGACGGTCCGGGTTGACCACCGAGTCGAGGTGCGCACGGGCTCGCGATGGTTCTTGACGATGAAGCGCAATGCGTCCGGCCCAGTAGTGCAGCCCTTCATCGCCGGACCGTTGCTTGGTCGCACGGTCAAAGATGACCGCCATGGCACCGCCCTGGGCCACCATCAACTCCTCAAACCTGTGGTCGAGCGTTGCTTCGATCCCCTCGTCCTCCAGTGCCAAGCGGTGGTAAAGGTGGAGGACGGCGAGGGCGGGGTCGTCCACGTGCTCCGACCAGTGATCGGCTGCTCTTCGGTGCAGCGCACCAAGTCGCTGATCGTCCAGCATGGTTCGGCGAACGTTCCGAATCAGATGCTGGACCTCCACGTCGTGGTTGCTCGAGGACCATCGCAACAATGCACGCTCGTCCAGCTCGCCAATGTGTTCGGATTTGGGAACGGTGTTGGCCGGCAGCGGACGAGGGAACAGCACCATGTCGTCAAGCGCTTCCAGCCCGTCCGCTGAAAGGTCCATCAACATCGTCTGTTCAACAAAGGCCTGGATGTCTTCCCCTGCCTCGGGCAGCGGATCGCCCTCGCGGTAGAGATTGAGGGCCATCGGGTGGCCGTCAAGGGCTTTGGCAACTCGCCGGCGCAGGTCCTCCTCGAGATGCTCCCCCAGCAGTTGAATGGCGTCGTTGGTGGGCAACGTACCAAGATGGAGCAGCGGCCAATCAAACGATGCCGGTACGGGAAGCCGGCCGGCAAGCACCATTCTGTGGCCTCGATCTCGTAGTGCGTGAACGAGGTTGCCCACGGCGTCTTCGTGACGAGCGTCCAAGCAGTGCACATCGTCGATGACCAGCACGCCCCGCCCAGCGGCATCAACATGCTCAACGGTTGCTTCAAGGTCTTCTGGGAGAGGACCCGAATCGGTCATCCACTGGTCGGCGATGCTGCCTGCATCACTGAATTCGTCGACCGTTGCCCAGCGAACAACGGCCTGCTGACCTGCGGCCCACTTGCGCAAAAGCGTCGTTTTCCCGACCCCGGAAAGACCGGCGACAAGGGCGTGGCCGTGTTCCTGAACGAGGTTGGTGAGCGAATCGAGTTCCTCTTGACGCCCGATCAGGGCGATGTTCTGGACCTCCTCGGCTACGGATTGAGGAGCAGGCTCTACGTTGGTTTCGGGGTGATCTTGCAGCCATCTTCGGCCGCCTTCGGTGATGTGGTACACCTGCCTCCGGCGAGCGCCGCCGCCGATGACGTGCGCCACACGAACGGAGATCAACTCGCTGTCAAGCAAGGATTTGAGCGGCTGGTTGAGCCCCGAACGAACAACGCCCATGGCATCGGACAAACCGGGTAACGACACCTCGCGCGGAACATCCCACGCTTGGGCCAGCGCATCGGGGAATCCCCCGAGGTAGCGCAGCAGTTTTTCCTGACTTCGACTCAGCATGCCAACGACAGGAAAGGCTCGGCCGCCTCCTTCATCAAACATCCCCAACGATGTGTTTGCAAGGAGACAGGGTTGGCCTTTTGAGTCATGGCAGGCGTGGTAGGCGCATGCCCGTGGATTTGGCTTCGGCCGACCTGCCACACGAACCGGGCGTCTACCTGTTCAAGAATGCACAAGGACGGGTGCTCTACGTCGGCAAGGCGACACGACTCAACGAGCGCATTCGTTCCTACTTTGCCAGCAACCCCGACCGCCACATGATTCCCGAACTCGTTGCCCGAGCCGACGACATCGAGTGCATCGTGACGCAAACCCCTCAGGCGGCGCTTATCCTTGAGCGGCAATTGATTCGCGAGCACATGCCTCGGTTCAATTCCATGCTCAAGGACGGGAAATCCTTCCCCTATCTGGCCATGACCAACGAGGAGTACCCCCGCATCATGTACACCCGTCGCCCTCCCAAGTCTGCACAACAGTGGGGACCCTTTCCCAACGCCGGTGCAGCCAAACAGGTCATGCAGTTGCTCCGCAGGCAGTTTGGCATTCGCGACTGCAAGGAACTGCTCCCCCAAGGATGCCTCTCGATGCACATCGGCCTGTGTGCCGGCCCGTGCATTGACGGAGCGGGCTACGATGAGCGGGTCAAAACCGTTCGTCGGGTGCTCAACGGCGACGCAGCCCCGCTGCTGGAAGAGCTGGTCGCTGACATGGAAGCAGCGTCGGAGGCCCAGGCCTACGAGGTCGCTGCCCAGCATCGCGACATGATTCGTGCCGTTCGTGCCACGACCAGCCAGCACGTTGTCTCAAGCAAGGTCTACAGGGACTGCGACGCCATCGGCATCGCCCACGAAGGGGATTTAGCAGCCCTGGTCGTCCTCCACGCCGACGAAGGCGTCGTGCAGGGACAGGAAGCCTGGCCGGCGGTTCATCGGGGCGATCTCGGTGAGACCGTCTCCATGTTCATCTCCGAACACTACGCGCACCGAACGCCGCCCCGCTTGCTGCTCTCGCCCGTCCCCATTTTTGACGGTCTCCAGTCGTGGCTGGACGAGCGTCGAGGGTCGTCGGTCGAGGTTCGCACACCCCAGCGTGGCGACCTTGAGAACCTCGCCACCCTCGCCCGGCAAAACGCCGAGATTCAACTCCAACGCATGGCCAACAAGTCCAGCGGCTCACTCGAACAGCGGGCAGCCGATGAGGGTGCCAAAACCCTGGGCATGAACCAGCTCGACCACATCGTCTGCTTTGACATGGCCCAACTTCAGGGCGACGAGCGTGTCGGTGCAAGCGTGGTGATGCGCAACGGACGCCCCAACAAAAGCGAATACCGCAAATACATCGTCAAAGGCGAAGCGATGGACGACCTGCGCATGATGAAAGAAGTCGTGGTGCGCTGGGCCAAGCGCCAAGAAGAATGGCCGGACCTGCTGCTCATCGACGGTGGCGAAACCCACCTCAGCACCATCCAACAGGCGCTCGAAGAGCACGGTTGGGCCGACCGCTTCCCGCTGGCGGCCCTTGCCAAACGAGAGGAAACCATCTTCCGCTACGGCCACGAACCGCTCGTGCTCGACCGTGCGGGTCGTGTGCTGGTCCACGCCAGGGACGAAGCGCACCGCTTCGTCAACACCTTCCACCGCAAGCGCCGCAGCCGAACACGGCTGGCTGATCCGCTCGAAGGTGTGGAAGGGCTCGGCGCCAAGAAACTGCAAACTCTTCTCCGCCACTTCGGTGGACGAAAAGGCATCGAGCACGCATCCGTCTCGGAGCTGGTCACCGTGCCCGGCATCGGCCCTGCACTGGCCGAGCGCATCCACAACGCCCTGCGTTAACGGGACAACTCGTCAATGTAGGCCATGTCCTCAATGGTCTCACCGTGCCGCAGGGCAGGACTTGAGAAGCCAGCGAGGTCAGCAAATTCATGGTCCCCGATTTGCGCTTTGGTCACGGCGGCTTGACGATTGGCCATCGCCGCCTTCTTTCTCTTCTTCTTGCGCCGGCGACGCCGCACGAACATCACCAGGAGGATCAGCACGATGGCGGGGTAAACCCAGAACTGGATGAGGAAATACAGCCACCCTACGTTGATTCGGAACGTGATGTCGTCTTCAAATTCGCCGGGTGGAACAATGTAGGTGACCGTTTGGCGCCCACCGTCTTCGGTGATGATGAGGTTGCCTGCGGAGGACGAGGCGTCCTCGATGGTGACGCCCCGCGGGAGCGTGAACGTGATGGGGCCGGTGTAGGCCGCTCCGTCAATGGGTGAATCCGTCTCGCCGTATTCCGTGGGGAGGCTGGTGTCAACGGGACCGGTTGAGATGGTGATGGACTCTTCGTTGGTGGGCGGGTAGGTCAATCCGTCACTTCCAACGATGGACGAGCGCAAAGCACGCGTCATGAGATCGGCGGCCATTTGGAAGGGCTGGTGGAACACGGACTGAATGCTGCTGGTGACAATGCTCAGCTGGATGTCGTCGGGGTTGCCGCTCGTCAAGTCGCTCATGCCGTTGGCCGTTCCGATGGTAAACCTGACTTCGGGAATACGAAGCGACAGCACGATGGGTTCGTCATCGCTGACAACCTCGTCGGGTGCCTCGATGCCCGAGATGCCGGTGACGAGTTCAAAAGCGGACAGGTCGACCACGCCAAACGGATTCTCCTCGTCCTCAGCGGCCAACATACCGAGACCGTGGATGCCGTCGGTGGCGAGTTCGCCCATTCGCTTGGCGAGGTCCTTCATGCCCTGACGGGTCGCTTCAAGTTCCAAATCGTCGCAGTCGTCGAAGTAATCCTTGAGGTCGTCATGGTCGCACCACGGGATGGGAATGCTGTCGCCGAGGGGGTCGTCCATGCGGCTCGAGAGGTCGATGATGAGGCGAAGGAGGTCGGACGGGAAGGCTTCCATTTGTCCGCAAGCTCGGATATCGGTTTCGTTGATGCAGCGCTGGCCGTCCACAAAGCCGATGCGGTAGATGCTCAGTTCGGCGTCAAGCGCCATGGTGACGCTGAACGAGCCGCTCCACTCGTTGAAGTTCACCGAAGACAAGTCAAACGCCACGTTGGATTCCACGCAGGTGCTCTGGTTGGCATAACACAACACGCGACCGTCTTCGTCCGTGATCTCATGTTCCCAATCGTACGGATCAAGACCCGTCAAGGAGAGGTCGAGCGAACTCGATGCTTCGAGTGATTTGGTCAGGGTGATCGTCGAGGTGCCGTCGACGGTGGTGACCCACTGCGGCAGGATGATGTCGACGGTCAAATCGGCCGGTGGAAGTCCGCTCAAATCAACGGCGTTCAGGAAGCTTTCACCAATCACGGCTTCAATGGAAAAGCCGGCGTTCATCAACCGCTCGAGATCACTGGCCTGCACGTTTTCAAGGAAATCAACGCCCTTGGAATCCGGGTCGTCGATCTGCGCGATGATGATGTCAATGAATCGCATGGAAAACGGCTGACTGGTCGTTTGGAGATAGATGGGGTACGTCTCGTCCATGGCGTTGGGCCCTTCCAAACAGTAGTGAAGCACCTGGCCGGCGGCGACCGGTTCGGTGCACCCCGTGGAATGGCTGTAGTTCAAGCCGCCCGCTGAGTCAAAGATACCCGTGCCGTCGGTGGTTGACACCCACTGCAGGTCGCTCATCGTGATGTCGCCGACGCCGGCGATGGTGTTGCCAAGCCCCTCCACGATGTCACCCACCGGAAACTGGTCGGTGAACTGCGTCAAGTCAACGATGTCGTTGTGGTAAGCCAGTCGGATGCCGTCGGACGTGATCACCGGGATGGTGGCGGAAGAGGAGACGTCAAACATGTTGATGCCCCAACTGTTGAGGGTCTCGGTGTCAAGGTAGTACAGGCCAGCTGCGAAATCGATGGTGGCAGCGTATTCATCGCTCAGGTCGATTACGAGGTTCAGGTCGATGGCTTTCGAGCCCTCTTCGATGGAGACGGTGGGCGAGGTCGAGGAATTTCGGTGGCCCATGCGCAAGTCAACCGTTTGTACCAAATCGCCTTCGGCCTCTTCGGCCTCCATGTGGTCCATGGACCACTCCGCCGCCATGTAGTTGGGAGGACCTGCTCGGGCGACAAGCGTCCCGTTGGCGTCCGTGCCCAGCACCGTGGAGTAGGATGATGGGTTGATGACAAAGGCCGCCTTGTGGCCGGGTTTGGTGGTCAATTCGAAGCTGGTGTTCACCTCGGCGCCCATGGTGAGAAGACCGCGGTAGGTGCGCTCGAGGTCGAGATTTTCCGACCCCACGAGGTTGAAGTTGCTGGCGAGCAAATCGACCGAAGCCGTCGCCTGGAAACAAAGGGGCGGTTCGAACACGTTGTCCACGGTTGCTCCTTCAGCCTGCGAATCGATGGTCGAATCGGTCGAGCACGACGTGGTGAGGCCGCCACTCGTGAAGGAGTTAACGTACTCCGTTGAGAGGCTCGTGACGGTACCAAAACCCGATTCAAGTGCGTCCTCGATGGCGTCGTGGACCTCACTCTTGAGTTTCTGACCGACGGTCGGTGAGCCCGCCCCTGCCGTTTCTGCATCAAAGGTATGACGAATCAAATCGGCGGGTGCACCGTCGTTGGCATCCAAGCCATCGGTGCTCTCGAGCGTGTCGCCGATCGTGGTACCGGAGCCCAAACCGAGCGAATCACGCTCGAATTCTCGGACAGCCCACGTCAACTCAAGTTCGATGGACGAAGTGGAGACCAAATCAAACACATAGGTGCCTTCGACCCAATCTTGACGATGGGGGGTCATGTCGTCGCTGTGGTCGTACGTGTCACAGGTTCCGCTGCCGATGCAGGACTGCATGCCGGTCGCACTCACAACAGGGACGAGGAGTTGCAGGGTAAACATCGCCACCAGCAGCACCGAGATGCCGTGCTTGGAAAGACCGTTGACACCGGTGCGAACTGACATGTCCACGGCTAAGGTCGGGAACTTGAAAGGAGTTACCCTCCTCGTCCTGTCATGGGCGTCGTGGCCAACACGACCTTTCTTCTCGTTGGTACGGGAGAAGGAGAACGGGTCCACCGGTTGTTGAAATCCAACGGATGGTTGGAGGCGCACGTCGAACCGCTGAGAACCGAGCCGGGGAAAATCGGCTTCCCGCTCGTCCCCGATGCTGACGGTCCCGCCGCCCAAACGACGGCGATGACAAACCTCAACGTGGCTTCGGAACTCATGACAGTTGAAGCGCCTCGCCGAGATTCGGTTGACCCGCATCATCGACTCAGGAGCGCGGTTCATGCGTGGCTTGAAGCCAACGACCTCCCCTTCCGGGCATCGCTCCTCGTGCCGTCCAAATGGGAGCGATTGGGAGACTTGGCGCTGCTGCCTCATGAATGGCGAGCATCCGAAGCATGGCCTGCGGTAAGGGATCATCCCGATGCTGCATCGTTGTGGAACGCCATTGCTGGAGCCCTGAAGGTGGGCGCTCTCGGTGTCCAGGCACCCGTTGCGAACGACACGTTTCGGTCCTCGCAGGTCGAGATGCTGCTGGGCACTTCAACGGTTGAATTCACCGATCACGGGATGACCTACACGTTCGATGCGGCCAAGGTCATGTTTTCGTCGGGGAACGTGACCGAACGTCGGCGAATCGGGGCTTTGGACATGGACGGTGAAGTGGTGGTTGACGCCTATGCTGGCGTCGGCTACTACACCTTCCCCATGCTCGTCCATGCCGGCGCAGCCCACGTTCACGCCTGCGAGATCAACCCTGCTTCACTTGCCGGCCTTCGAGCCGGGGCTGCGGCGAACGGGCTGCTTGACCGCTTGACCGTACACGAAGGCGACAACCGAGCGTCCCTCACGAACCTTCGCGGCATCGCAGACCGGTGCCACCTCGGGCTGCTCCCATCCAGTGAGCTGGCATGGGAACCGTGCCTGCTGGCCCTCAAATCGACGGGGGGCGTGCTCCACGTTCACATGAACGTCGAGGAGGAGAACATCGATGCGTGGACGACGGCGACGGTGAACACCTTTGAGACCCTGGTTGCTCAACACGGTTTGAACTTCAACGTCCGAGCAGACCATCTCGAGCGCGTGAAATGGTTCGCCCCGAGGGTACGGCACGTGGTGCTCGATCTCAGCTTTCGTCCGTGAGGTCACCCGATTCGACGAGTTCAGCAACCATGACCGCCTCGGCCTCTAGGACATCGGATGCACCATCGTCAGACGGAGCGGTGAGCGCATCGCTGTCGTCGGCCCGAGCGTACACCACCATCGTGATGCCAACGCCCACCAGCACAACCGCCAGCGGAATGCCGACAATGAACGCCATGTCTTGCAGCAGCGAACCGTCGTCTTGGGCTTCAACAACGGGGTTGCGTATGGTGCCGTCGGGGTCGGCCACGCCAACCATTTCCATCGAGAGAATGCGGACTTCGATGAGAGGGCGCCCCGCAGAAGCGAACGGGTTGTCGAGGTCGGTGCCCGTCGGTTCGTCGCTGGTGGGTACATCGGCGATGGCGCGGATGTGTGTCATGCCGTGGCGGACGATTCCAAAGGTGGCGTAGCCTTCGTCGTCCCTGTTCTCCGGGTCGAGGCCGTGAGCTTCGGTCTCAGCAATGTACCACTGCGAGTCGGCAGAATCCGGGTCAGCACTTCGGGCCATCCCGATGGCGCCGTCGACGTGAGAGAGGTTCGCATCGTGTTCCAGTGGAATGGTTTCGCCCGTGCCGCCGCTTCCGCACGAAGGGCTCGTAGCGGGATAGACGCCAATCGTCTTGCAGGTAGGGTCGCCGGATTGAGTGACGAAATCGTTGATGACGCGGTGGAAAAACACCCCGTCGTACAGTCCGGATTCAACGTGAGCAATCATGTTGTTCGTGGTGATGGGCGCCCATTGTTCGAACAACTCGATGATCACCACGCCCTCCTCGCGGTCGGAGGTCCACTCACTTTGATAGGAGACGTTCATCGAAATCACGGCGTTGCCGGTGTAGGAGTCCATCATCGGTGAATCCTCCGACTCTGGGCGGTCGGTCCATTCGGCGGGGTCGAGACCGACGGTTCGCCACGCTGGCTCGTCTTCTTGCACACCCACGGTGGACGAGCCCACGACGGGCGCCATGAAGAGCAACACGAGGAGAACCCCGAGCCCGCGCTGGTGCATGGTCGGGGATGGACTTCACCCCCATGAAAACTACGGCACCGTCTTCCATGAAACATCAACACCAAAAAGGAGGACCTCACAGGTCAATTCATGGACAAATCATCCGATTTCATGCCCAACCTCACGCTCGGCTACGGGGTGTTTCTCGTTGTGTGGGGCATCGCTGTTGGCTTGCTCTCGACCAGCGATTCCCTGACCCGTTTCATACCGTGCGTGCCCGGTGCAGGGCTGGTGGTCAGCGGTGTTCTTGCCAAAAGCAACCCCGAGCAACGAAAACTCTGGATGCACGTGGCCGTCGTCCTGGGTCTGCTCAGCGCCCTTCTTGGCACCCGCTTTTTCATGGTCATGGGTGACGGTTTGAACTACGCCAGCGGCTCCATGCTCATGTTGTTCCTCACCGGCTCTGCCTACACCGCCCTGTGCGTCCGCTCGTTCATCCAAGCCCGCAAAGCAAGCGAATAAAGCGTCATCCTCTTGATGGGGGGCCTGCTCCTTCATCCATGGCCGACGACTCCACGCCCATCGAGGTGGAACTCAAGGCCGTTGACAACAACACGCAGCGGCAGTTGAACTTCTCTGCCGCCGCCACCGTGGCGTTCGCTTTCGCCTTCCTGATGCTCGCCATGACGCTCACCGCACCGGCCGCTAAAACCAACGACGTTGGCCCGGATTTCTCGGTCGAATGGTGGAACACACCGCTGAGCGACCGTCATCTGATGGACCTCCCCATGGACACCCTGCGTGCACAGCTCCCTGAGAACGGCACCTATCAGGCGCTGCCTTACGAGGAGCACTTCGTTGAGGTTGAGCTTCCTGCCAGCGAGCAGGACGCCGGGTTCCCGGGACCGGCGCTGATGCACGTGGCGCTGTGGCTGCCCGACGTCCCCGATGGCACGAAGATTCCTGTCATCATGACCATTCACCCGTACTACGATTTCGGCGGCGAAGGCATTGCTGGCGACGATTCCGCCCCCAACACGGTGCCGGACGGCGGGGTGGGCAAGTGGGTGTACGACACCTTCGTCCCCCACGGCTACGCACTCGCTCAAGCCTCGACCTTTGGTACGGGGCAGTCGACCCACTGCCAGGACGTCAAGGGACTGGGCGAACAGACCGGCATTCAAGGCGTCGTGGACTGGCTGGGCGAGCAGGAATGGTCGAACGGCAACGTCGGCCTGATGGGCAAGTCCTACGCAGGCACAACCAACTGGGAAGCTGCGCAGCAACCCTCGCCCTACCTGAAGACGATCGTGCCCATCTCGGGCTCGATTGGCGTCCAAGAAATGTTCTATAGAAACGGCTCTTCCGAGGCCCGCGCCATGCTTTACGATGCCCTCTACGAAGGTGCAACCACGGATGCGACCAGCGATGATTTGCGCATGTGCACCGACGACGTCATCGGCCCTCTCAACCCCTTGACGACCTGGGCCGGTGCTGAATTCGGCGGCGCTGAGTGGAACGATTACTGGGATGAACGGCGCCACCTGCCCGACGTGCTGGCCAACTACAACGGCAGCGTCTACCTCGTGTGGGGCATGCAAGACTGGAACGTCGACCCTTACCACGCCTTCCCGACCTACCAGTTGATGCGGGACGCCGGCATCAACGCCCGAGCCATTGCCGGTCAGTGGGCGCACAACTACCCCGACCAACCCGACCGCCACAGCGAGATGGGCAGCGGCTACGGGGCCGAGGCCTACCCCAACATGAGTCGCATGGACTGGGCGGTGGAACTCTATGGCTGGTTCAACTACTACCTGAAGGACATCGGTGAGGAACCCGAGCCGATGGTCCAAATCCAAACCCACGACGGAAAATGGCACGTTGAGGAAACCTGGCCGCCTGAGGACATGGAATGGACGTCCATCACGCTGGACAGCGTCGAAGGTGATGGAGGAACGGTGAACAGCAACAACCAGCGCTCGTTCACGCTCCCCGCCCTCGAGGAGGACGCACACATCTCGGGCATGCCGACCCTCCACCTGTCGGTGGACACGCTGGCCTGCAACGGCGGCCAAGTCTTCGCCACAATGTACGCCGACGGCCTCCGAGTGGGTCACGCCACGATGGACGTGCGCTACCGAGACGGAGGCTACGAAGCCAACCCAGCAGCACCGTTTTCCACCTACACCATGCTGATGGAATTCAACCCGATGGACGTTGACTTGAACGCCGGTGCGGTGATCGAAGTGGTGTTGACCGAATCGGGCGAGGACTACCTCCCCAGCCCGTGCGCTGCCGTTGGCATGAACGTCAACTTCGACGCCTCATCCACGCTCAGCTTGCCGCTGATCGACCGACCGGAAAGCGATGACCGCTGGTTCCTCGCTCCGCCGTGGTGGGACCAGCAACCCATTCCCTCCTGAGGTCGCCCTGCATGCGCGTGCTGGCCTTCGAAGACCACTATGACATCGAAGCCATGCTCACGGCCGGCGGGGTTAACACCGACGCATTGGTGATCGAACAGCGATGGAATTCAGCCGACGCACTGGACCACATCCGCCGGTTTCACCCAAACGTCTTGCTGCTGGACCATTACATGCCGCCGCAAAGCGGTCATCGCGTCCTGAGCGACCTGTTGGCCTCGGATGTCCCTCGTCCGACCATCGTGGTGGCGATGTCGAGCGACTCGGCGAAGAACGATGCCATGGTGAGACTCGGTGCTGACATCGGCGTTGTCAAATTTGATGTGGCGGGACTGACACTGTGGCACGATGTGAACCCGTCTGACGAGGGCACTGTTCCGGAGAAACAGGA
>CAXGZM010000003.1:0-39576 GCA_964014165.1 uncultured euryarchaeote
CACCCTATACCTCGTCGGCAGCGTCAGATGTGTATAAGAGACAGCAGGTGGTCTTCGAACACGGCAAACTTGCCAGGGTTTGGCAGCGCATAGCTCTCGCCATATTCCTCCTGAAGGAAGGTGTGGACCTGAGCGGTGGTGAATTCGTGCGAATAGCCGCCCTGCACTTGCGCAATGACAGGGTCTCCGGGTTTCACACACTGACCGTCAGGTTGGCCGACCAGGTTGCGGCTGATGATGCGCTCTGCCATGGTCATCGGGCGTTGGCCGGTGTCAAGGGGCGCGAGGTCCAATTCGCTTGCCTTGAGGGCCTTGGCGAAGGGGAACAGACCGCCGTACTCCACGATGAGTTGTGTGACCGGATCGTAGCGGCCGGTGAACTCCGCAAGAGGAATCGACTCGCCGTTTTGCAAGCGCTCGAGCATGGCGTGGTCGCCCATCAGTTGGCCGAGGTTGATGTTGTTGCGCTCGTGAATGGGCGCAAAGGAGGCGGCGATGACGATGCCGATGCCAGCCCACCGTTCGCACTGCGCGGCCGTCTCTCGGCTTGAGCCGGTGCCTTTGCGCTGGCCAGAGACGATGACTTCGAAATTCCCGTCCTTCAGCGCGTTCTCTCTGAACACCCGCAGACCGTTGTGCATGAGACCAGCGTAGGCATTTTTGGCAATCTCGGCCGGATCGTGGTCGAAGCAAACCCAAGCCGGCGTCATGACGTCCGTGTTGATGTCGTCCAGCAGGTCGTCAACCGTCAAATCCTCCATGCGAAGGTTGAGCCCGTCGTAGAGCTGTTGCTTGATGAGGTCCAAATCTTTGGTCAGGAACAGCACGCGTTTCCCCGGCGTCAGGGCGATGTGTTCCGGTGGTCGGTTGGCGCCCATGATTCCCCCTCAATCCGGTTCACGCGTCACCCGTTCATAATCGGTTCGGGAACGCAGAGTGGCGTTGAGAACCCGACACGCATCACCGGTTGGTTCATGTGGTTTGGTCCTCTAAGCCCGACCGTGCTTGCCGACCTGCTGTGCATGTTGATGTTCTTCGGATTGGTCGTGTACTTTGGCTTGGTCCGCACCCGGCGGTTCCGAACCAACTACAACACCATGCTTCTCGGGTTTGCGCAGCAATTTGGATTTGAGTTCAACCCCAATCACGCATGGAACGGGACGGTCATGAGCGGCATGTTGGGCCCGTATCGATGCAACGTGTGGTTCGAAACGGTTCGACGTAGAAGCCGAAGAAACCGCTCGTCGACCTACATGCACGTCACTGTCGTCCGGCGCACCCCTCTCAATCTCGGGCTTTCCATCGCGCCGCAGGGGTTCCTCACCGAAGGCCTTCGGCTTCCCGACAGCATGACCGGAAACCAAGACTTGATCGTCGGGCATGACGCCTTCGACGCCACCTACCGAATCAAGGGGTTCAACGAAGCGGCGGTCCGGGCGTATTTGACGCCGCATCGCATCAATGCGATCATGCAGACGCAATCAGCGCTTGGACCCCTTCAACGCCTCTCCATCACCGACCAAGAGGTCGCCGTTCGATTCCCCGGGGTCATGAAGGAGTTGCAAATGGTCGCCAACTCGACCACGGCGCTGGGTTGGCTGCTGGAACAACTCGAAAGCGAAGCGACCTCATCTGCTTAATCAAGTGGTCGAGCAGAAAAACATCGAAACCCATCGACCGTGAAGATAGAATGAGGCGTTGAAATCAATCATCAAGTATAAATAGAAATTCCAAAAGGGGTTAAATAGGTTCGCACAACGATGCGAACACGTGTGGGATAGAAATGGATGATCAACAAGTCGAAGACATTGTCAAGTGCCCTGAATGTGGAAGCCGATCGCTCTCTCGAGACGAGACCCGTGGTGAGGTCGTCTGCGACGACTGTGGACTGGTGTTGGAAGACAACGTCATCGACCAGGGCGCCGAGTGGCGTGTCTTTTCTCCCGAGCAAGGCGACCAGCGCGCTCGTACCGGTGCGCCCATGACCGTGATGCTTCACGACAAAGGGCTGTCCACCGACATCGACTGGCAAAACAAGGACTACTCCGGGAAGACCATCAATTCCCGTTACCGCTCGCAATTCTATCGCATGCGAAAGTGGCAGAAGCGCAGCCGTGTGAGCAACGCCACCGAGCGCAACCTCGCCATGGCTCTCGCTGAGTTGGACCGCATGGCCAGCCGCCTTGAGTTGCCCAAGTCCGTTCGTGAAGCAGCCGCTGTGAACTACAAGAAAGCCGTTGACAAGCGCCTGATTCGTGGTCGCTCCATCGAAGGCGTCGCTGCTGCCTCGCTCTACGCCGCTTGCCGCCAGTGTGGCGTACCCCGAACCCTTGACGAAATCGGTCAAGCCTCCCGAACCGGCCGCAAAGAAATCGGCCGAACCTACCGGTTCATGGTTCGTGAACTCAAGATGAAAATCATGCCCACCGGTCCTGAGGATTACATCTCCCGATTCTGTTCTGGACTCGGCCTCGACGCTGACGTGGAAGCCAAGGCCTACGAACTCATCAAGGCCGCCCAGGAAAAGGAATTGACCAGCGGGCGCGGCCCCACCGGCATCGCTGCCTCCATCATTTACATCGCTTCGGTGCTGTGCGGAAAGCGCCGCACCCAACGTGAAGTGGCCGAGGTCGCCGGCGTGACCGAAGTCACCATCCGAAATCGATACAAGGAACTGATTCAGAACTTGAACATCGAACTTGACATCTGAGTCCTCCGTTAAACGACGGGCGTCCACGAGGTGAACAGCGTGAGCAAGAGCCGAACCAAAATTTCCGACGAGGCCTTTGAGCGCGTCGCAACCGGGTTGGTCGAAGCGCTCGAACGCGGCACGGAGGCGTGGCCTCTCCCCGAACCGCCCATGAGCGACCCGGATTTCCCTCCCATCCCGCCAACCTCGCCGCACCGTCTTTTCGAAGAGGGTCTGGGCATCCTGAACATCGACCGAGGCATGTTTGACCGCCACCTCAACACGGTGGTTGACCTCATCGTTCCGCACCGCATGAACCTCAGCGACGACCCGTTTGAAATTCATCAGAAGTGGTTGAGCCGGCGCATGGACGACGTTGCTCATCGCTTGCTCTTCCACATCGCCACCGACTGGCTGGCCCAGGCCTTCGATCCCCATGCACCCAACACCGACCGCTGGTGGTTGAGCATCGCACTGCTCAACGGCTTGGCGACGGTGCCGTACGGTCAACCGGTCCACCAAGGCTACCACCTCGTGGAATCCATCGCCCTGGCTGAACGTCCCGGTACCTGGCACACCCAACCGGATGCAGGCCCGCAGCACATGGACTGGAACCCGCACGCCGTGGTGCCTCGCATGTCCAGTGCAGTCGTGGCGCACGAGCGCGGTGTGGAAGCCGCACGGTGGGTGTTGGAACGTCTTGAGGACGGCGACCTGGACCGACGGTTGCTTCTGCTGGAATGGGTTCGCCTTCTGCTCGAGCGAGCACCGCTCATCGAGCCACTGGGTCTCAAGGACATTTTGCTTCGAAGGGCCTCGGATCCGGTGGCGGAAGTCGCCAACAAAGTCACGCTCTGCCTCGCCAAGGCCATTGAAGGTGACCGCGACTTCGGTCATCAACTCGCCTTGCGACTCCACGAGCGGGAGGAGACGCTGGTTCGGCGAGCCATGGCCGACGTGCTCACTCGCTTGTTCCGTCGACTGACCTGGGATGCCCTCCCGCTCCTCGACGACATGCTCACCTCGGAAGACGAAGGGGTGTTGGCGGCTGCCAGCGCCACGGTGGGCGACGTCAAGTACCTCGACAAAGATCAGTGGGCCGACCGTTTGCGACAACTGGCGGACCACCCACTGGCCATCGTTCGACGGAACCTTGTTCCGAACCTGCGCGAGTACATTGAATTCGACCCTGCCGACACCCGCGGGCTCTTCCACGAATTGTGGAAGGACGGAGATGAAGTCGTTCGAACACGCCTGCGCGAATTGATGTTGCGGATGGAAGAAGTTGCTCCGGACCGTTTTGCGGCCCAGGTCAAGGCCCTGCATGACGCCAATATCGATCTCGATCCGCTTTGGGAACCGCTGACCTTGCGCCGTTCGGAGCGAAGCAAAGCATGGCAGGCCTGGTTGGCTGGGAAGGGAGAACAACCCTCCGGCGATCAGCGACCCGTACACGTGTCCCAAATGGAGGCACCGGACGAGCTTCCAGAACTGGACGATGCCCTGCGTTCCCTTGACGAGTGATTCATTCTTCCTCGTCCACCAGCGGGCCCATTGTAATCGCCCACACGTACAGTCCGTTCATGATGGCCATGATGCCGATCAGTGTGGTGAGCAAGCCCGCCGGTTCTGGCACCACGCCCTCATCGTCAAACATCCGAACGCCGCGCGTCACCACCAAACAAGCCAAGCCGAACACGACCACGCGAATCCAGGTGGTTTTCGGCGAAGCCCATCGATCGACGGTGGGGGCAACGCCGAGGATGCCGAAGGTATGACCGAACCACGCCAGGTAAATCAGCACCAAACCGATCAGGCCAAGGACGCCTCGAGAGAACGATGGCGAATCCCACGGACCGGCCGGGGCCAAACCGGTGAAGGATTGCGCCACGAGCAGAACACCCACGACGAGAAGACCCACCGTGCCTTTTCGTTCCATCACTTCGGGCTGAAGCGCCACGCTTGAAAGCCTGTGCCTTCTGTGGAGGGTCATGGAGCCGGTTCGGGATGCTGTCCTCATCGCAGCCGGGCTCGGAACGCGAATGTTTCCAGCCAGTGCCTTCACGCCGAAGGAATCGCTCCCACTCCTTGACGTACCGCTGCTCACGCACCTCATCTTGGAGGCCAAGGCTGCCGGCATCGAACGCCTTCACGTGGTGACTTCACCGACCAAATCCTTTGACGCCTTGCTGGAAGACCGAAGTTCACTTCACGCACTCCGAGACCACCTCGACCCCGCACTGTTTCATGCTGCGAACGGCCTTGAGGTCATGACGCATCTTCAGCATGAGCCGAAAGGCGTGGGCAATGCATTGCAGGCTGCGCTGGATGCGATTTCCGGACCGATGCTTGTCATGCTCGGCGACAATTTACTCATGGACACGCATGCGACATCGGTGGGTTATGCGGCGAGCCAGGCGTCAAAGCGGCTGGTTGAGGCCTTTGCTGGTACGGGCGAGGCGACCGTGGGCCTGATGGAGGTTGAAGCAGCCGCCGTGGCAAATTACGGCATTGTTGCGATGAACGACGACCGCATCGTCGAGGTGGTCGAGAAGCCTGCACCCGAAGATGCACCCAGCCGGTTGGCCATGTGCGGCCGCTACGTGTTCCCTTCGGAGACGCAGACCTTGCTGAAGACCTACACGTACGAGGCTCACGGTGACCTTCAGAGCATCGCCCTTCAAGAGCACTGGATGCGAGCTGGGAAACTGCACGGCCTCGTGCTCGAGGACACGCAGTGGTACGATTCTGGTGCGCCGTTGCTGTGGTTGCAGGCGCAGGTTGACCATGCACTGCGTCGGGAAGACGTTCGTCAGCCCTTTGAGCAGTGGTTGAACCGTCGGCTTGGCCGTTAGCGCTGACCGGGCTTCCAAAACGTCAGGGGTTCGGGGAGTTCGCCCGATGCGTGCCGTGCCGCCAAGTGGTCAGCACGTTCGTTCCATCGATGGCCGCGGTGGGCTTTCACGTGCGCCCACGACAGTTCACGAAGCGCAGACACTTCCTCCCAGAGGGCTTGGACGTGAGCGACCAACTCTCGGTTTGCCTTGGCTTTCCATACGCCGCTCGCAAGGTTCCCGGCGTAGGTCGAATCCGCACGAATGACCGCCGGCTCGTCGCCACCCTCAATCAGCAACCATCGAAGAGCGGCTGCAAAACCGCTGAGTTCTGCCGTGTTGTTGGAACCAACCTCTGCACCGATGAAACCGTCTTGGTTTGGATCGGTAATGACCTTCCCTGCCGCTTCGTGATGGAGCTCACCCGAGCCTTTGCCGAGGCCTGAATCGCCGATGACCACCACCAAGCCCCATGCGGCTGGTGTGGACGCGTCGACGTTTTGGTTCCCCAAACACGACCCGTCAACGTACAGCATCAGGGCCGGTCGATCCGCCAATGAATTCACTCACCGATTTCGGCTTTGTAGGCAGCAGCGTCCATGAGGCCGGTGACTGCATCGGGGTTGTCAAGGGTCATCTTGACGATCCATCCGTCGCCGTACGGTGAGGAGTTCATGAGTTCAGGAGCATCTTCAAGCTCCTCGTTAACGGCGGTGATGGTGCCGGCCAGGGGAGCAAAGATGGGAGAAGCAGATTTGACGGATTCCACCACGGCGAATTCGCCCATGTCGCCAACAGCGTCCCCTTCTTCTGGCAATTCGATGTAGACGATGTCCGTCAGCATGTCTTGTGCGTGGTCGGTGATACCGATGGTGACCGTGTCGCCCTCAACTCGCATCCATTCGTGCTCTTTGGTGTAGTACAATCCTTCGGGGACTTCGCTCATGGTATCGCCTCTGAGCCAAACGAGGCAGCGAACGCACATCAACCCTACGCTGTCGGATTCAGGCCTCTTCACCGAGGTCTTGGCTGAGGACTTTTGCCTCCATGGCTGCCCACTTGGCGGTGACGTCCTCGGACCGGTGCATTTCCTCAACATCGGCACGGACACGTTTTGCCATGGCTTCCTCAGTTTCATGGGAGAACCATCGCGCCAGGGGTCCGGTGCCGTTTCCAAGCGTCCATGCCAGTCCAAAGCATACCACGGCGCCCACGAGAAGGAGTTCCAAGGCCGGAAATTGACCGCCCCAGGTTCGGCCTGATTGCAACCCGAATCCAGCGCCGAGCATCAAGCCCAAGCCAGTGCCATAGAGGAGGCGCTCCACGGCAACGTTGGGTGGGTGCATGCCACGGCCACCGCAGAGGGAACCATGAAGGAACCGATGGGGGAGGATGCGCCTCAGTAGGTCTCTCGCATCAGTTTGTGAATCTTGTAGGGCAAAAGTGCTCGATTCACCGGTGTGACTTCCAGGATACGACCGTCATCCCGGCGGCGAATGTCTTGGAGCAGTGGGTGGCGACTTTTTTTGTGCAGGGTGAGCAAGGTTGGCATGTCAACCTCAAGTGCGCTTCGAACGGCTTGCACAAAGGCTTCGGACTCCACGGAGAACTTCCCGATCTCGTCAATTACGAGCACTTCGCAATGATGCTGGGCGTAATCGATCGCAGGCAAGGCCACGCGATTCAATTCCTCGATGTCGATGCCGTAGCCGAGGACGCGAAGGCGTGAATCGATGTTCTTGTGAGCGATCGTGCCTTCTTCTCCCGAGACGATGTCGATGACCTTGTAGCCCATGCGCTCACCGTTTTCCAGCAGCGGTTCGGTTCGCAAACCCCCGAGGATGGGTTTCTCAGGGGAACCACCTCGCATGCTGATCTCGCGCTTGCGCTCGTCGAGCAACATGTCGAGGACCTTTTCCATCACGGCCGATTTCCCACTGCGTGGCAAGCCCGTGATGCCGATTTTTGGATGAACGCCCATTTTGTATTCATCCTCCGAACGGTTCGCAAGCCCAGCCACCCGCGAGGCTGCTATAAATTATCGTGTCCAAAACGCAGGTATTCGGAAATCCGCCCGGCGTATCTTCCACTTCAGCGGGTGAGAGTGCTGAATTGCGGAAACGATTCAGGAAGTTCGACCGGCAACATCTCCAACTCGTAATTGTTGACGTTGTTGTTGGCGGCCCAAGCACGAGCCCACTCGTCGAGGTCGTTGTTGTTGAGGTGGTCGCACAGCCACTGCAGCCCTGTTTCAACATCGGGGTGATCCTGCATCAGGCGAGTTTGAATGTCGTCGTGCAGTTCGATGTGGTTCACGCTGTTGCCCAGGACGCTGCCTTCTGGAATCACCGCCCATCGAAGGCGACGTTCTTGGTGAGCGTTCACGATGGCCTGGCAAGCGAGGCGGGGGCCGTAAGCCGGGTACTGCTCGCCCACCCACATCGCCAACTGCCGTTCGCTGGCTCGTGAGGGAATGTCGGTGCGGAACGCCGGGTGGCGAATGAACACCTGCCCGTCTTCGCTTTCCGAGAAGTGCACGCCGCGGATGAAGGGACGGCTTCGCTTACCTTTGACCCACGTTTCGATGCTCTTGGCGTGGGCCGTTTGATCGATTTCACCCACGCGAACACGAACCTGACGTTGATTGGTCGTGAGGGGGTGCTCCTTGTCGCTCAGACGAGGAAGTTGTGCAAGTCGGTCCAGAACCTTGAGCGTGTAGGAACGCTCCACTCGGTCGCGCGGAAGGCGAGGCACGGCCCACGTGTCGCGGGCCCATGCCGTCCATTGCTCGTGCTTGAGTTCAAATTGCGGGACGCGGGAAGACAACCCATCACCGTCTCGACGCAAATCAGCTCGAGTGATGGGGCCTTGGAGGTTGAGCATGGGCGCTTCACCTTTCGAGGTGATGCCGAGCACGACCACACCTTGTGTCATGCCGGGGAAGAGCAGGTTGGCCTCTTCGATGGCCCATGCATGCGTCCATCCGTGGTGCTTGACGAGCAACTCGCGAAGCGGGTGAGAGGATTGCTCGCGTAGCAAGCTGTCGGGGGCAATGATTCGAAGGCGCCCCCCATCGTTCAAAATCTGGAGGCTTCGCTCGATGAACAAGCGGTACAGGTTCACGTTGCCGCGCATCGTTGAGAAACGTGGGCGTCCGTTGTCGGTGAGGCCACGAAGGCGCTCGCCGAGCTCCTTGCGCAGTTGACTCCCGTCTTCCATGCCTCGGAATCGGTCCTTGATGCGAAGCCAGGGCGGGTTGGTTAACACCAGTTCAGGCGCTTGCTTCCAAGGCCAGTCGCCCTGAAGCGCATCGCCTTGCTGGACGCCGGCGTCGAGGAGAGATTCCATCTCTTTGCGAGATATTTTGCCGGGTGTTTCAGGGCCGAAACTCACGAGTTCATGGCGAATGGATTCGAGCAGAAGACGCGTTTTCGTGCTCTTGACCACGAGCGGGTCAATATCGAGGAGTTGGACGTTCGAGAACAAGCGGCGCGTGTCTTCCTTGCGCAGTTCAGGATCGGCGTCTTCGTGGGCGTCAGCATGGCGACGAATGAGGCGGGCGTGGAAGAGGCCTCCACCGCAGGCGGTGTCGGCGACGGGAAGCGGAATACCGCTCAAAGTTCGGAGGTCGTTCTGCACGGCTGCGTGCTCGGCCTCGTCGTCAATTTCACCGTCTTGGGTGGCTTTCGGCAGGTTGAGTTGTTCAACGTGCTGGCGGAAACCCGGCGGAAGGTTACTCATCAGGAAGTTGGACTGTTGCACGGGTTTCTTGGGGTTGACCAGGCTTTCCTTCATCTCGGAGGAAAGAACCGCATCGGCGAGGCGAGGTGGCGTGGGGTGCGCCCCTCTCGGCGAGCGCCCGTCGGACTCCGCATCGTGGCGTGCAAGCAGGTGGTCGAGCACATGACCCGGGTCCGTGAGCAGGTTGGCTGGAAGGGTAGGCCAGTCTTCGGGAAGGAGGGCGGCGATGGGCTGGAAGGTCTTGAGGGACTGTTCCCACGTGGTCAACCAGATGTCGATTTGTTGTTCGCGGTTGTCAAGGCATCGGTCCAAGCGTGCGTACCAACCACTAACCCCGTTTTGCAATGTCCCCACCAATCCGACGGGACGGCTTTCTCTCTTTGAAGATGTCTCTCAACCTACGGATGGAAAAGGCCCGTTACTGGCCCAAAAACACACCTGCTTTCTCGAACCAAAGCCACCCCTCTTTGACCCAATCCAAGAGGGCGGAGAGTTGGCTGTTTGAGGCGCCGGCGACCTTCGCAATCTTCCGAAGTGCCGTCAGTTCCTTTCGGTCGTAGTCGCCGTCAACGGCCGCCACCAACGCAGCATCACGCAGGATGATCTGAGCCAATACCGGGTCGAGGTCGGCGAGGGATTGCTCAAGCGGAATGGGCTGTTCAAACCCGGCCCGTACGGTAATGCGAGACTCTGGATGAAGCATGGCCCGTCCCATCATCGCTTCGATCGTGGCGATTTCCTCTCTCACCAGTTCGCCGTCGGCGGCAGCGATGTAAACGAGAATTTCAGCGTA
Source organism: uncultured euryarchaeote (assembly GCA_964014165.1). Classification (GTDB taxonomy): domain Archaea; phylum Thermoplasmatota; class Poseidoniia; order Poseidoniales; family Poseidoniaceae; genus Poseidonia. Next base: position 10,058 of record CAXGZM010000003.1, read on the forward strand.
CCGTACCCGTTCTTGAGGCGAACGATGGCTGAGCCCATCGGGGAACATATCGCTTCATTCCTCAAGCGTGTCAAGAAGTTCGTAGCCTTCTTTCATCCACTTGTAGCCCTTAACGGTCCAGTCAAGCAGTTGTTCAACGGCGTCTTCGCGCAGACCCAGGTGTTCCGAGATGTCTTCCAGCGCATCCCGCTCGTCCTCATCGACCGTACCGTCGGCTGCCGCCATCATCACGGCGTCTCGAAGCGCCAGCCGGCCGGCTTCGCCGGACAGTTCCTCGAGGCATTCCTCAAGGCTTGGCGGACTCTTCAGTGCGGCGCGAATGGCCTCTCGTTGCCCCGGCGAAAGGAGGGCTGTTCCGAGGCGTTGTTCGAACATGGCCATTTCATCGACGGTCAATTCGTTATCGATGCGGGCCATGTAAGCCAGCAGGCGAGCGTAGGCAAAGCGTTCTTCTCGAGGGAGTTTGTGAACGGTGTCGGGTAGCATTAGGCTAGCATGGCGCGCTTCTACCCAATGAACCCAACGGACAAAACCCCCCGCAAAACCCCAATCTTGAAACCACCGTTTGATGGCCGAAAGGCATGGCTGAGAGCACGGACGCGCCGGTTGTCGTGTGGACCGGACGAGGGTGTGGGGCATGCGTACAAGCCAAGCGTCTGCTCGATGGAAAACGCGTGGCCTACAAGGAACGGCGCCTCAAAAACGACCCGGCCACACAACGCTCGTTCGCCCGTGCCACCGGCGGGGCGCGAACCGTGCCGCAAATCGTGGTGGGCGAACACCTGGTGGGTGGATTTGATGATTTGGTCAACCTCGATCGTTCCGGTGAATTGGACGTCTTGCTGGGCCGAGCAGAACCGCCTGCTCAGCAGAGCCTCTGGCAGCGTCTCAAATCCGGCTTGAGGGGCTGAGATTTCAACGAACAAGCGTTGATTAGGCGGCACGCTTGGGTATCACCATGCACCCCAGCGTCAACGTCCTCGGAACAAACCTCGAGCCCTGCTCGCAGGACCCGCTGACCGGATGGTACCGGGACGGTTGCTGTAACACCGATGACAACGACCACGGCTCCCATACCGTGTGCTGTGTTCTGAACGACGATTTCCTTGAATTCGCACGCGACATGGGCAACGATCTCATCACGCCAGCACCGCGCTTCAACTTCCCGGGCCTGAAAGCAGGTGACTCATGGTGCGTTTGTGCACGAACATGGTTGTTGGCGGTGAACGCCGGCAAGGCCTGTCCGGTGGACCTTGAAGCCACGCACGAGCGTGCGCTGGACATCATCCCCCTGGACGTTCTTGAGACGCATGCGCTGTAGGTGAGTACTGGAAGACCAACAGACGCAGCAACAACCAGAGCATGACCCCCCAGGCGACAAGGTTGACCATTCCTAAAACGCGCACGTCTCCGGAAAAGGAATCGTTCAGCCAACCAATGGTCAAGGTGGACCCTCCCAGACTGATGAAGTACACGGGTACGGCCGTGGAAAGTGTCCACGACACCGGCTTTCGGTCGTCAAACGTAAACCAGCGGTGAACGTAGTGGGCAAGAACGCTGGTTGTGCCCCAGCAGGCGGCCCACAGCAGGCGCACATCGCCACCGGCAAACATCGCAAGAAGCAACACCCAAATCAGATAGAACACGATGCTGTTGAATCCACCTGCGATGCTGAATCGAATCAACGATCCGCGAGGAACCCGCTCGTCCAGCCACGTCATGGCATCAGTCATCATTGGTGACCACGTCGCTGGGTTTCCCCGTCAGCATGCTCCGGAGCGCATCGTTGTCCGCCTGCATGGCGTCCATGATGGCGTACTTCACACCGAGCTCGTCCGCCAAAACGCCAAGCGCAGAACTGTCCTTTGGCAGGCATTTACCACCGAACCCGCGGCGGAGGCCAAAGATAGGGTCGAGGTGCGAAGGCCCGATGGGTTGTGCTTGGTCTGCCGTGATGATGTCTCGGATGGCGTACCAGTCTTCGTCCATTCCCTGACAGATGTCGTACATCTGGTTGGCGAACGTCACTTTCAGTGCGTAAAACGTGTTTTTGGTGTACTTCACCAACTCGGCTTGGGTGGGCGTGACCTGGTACACTTGCTCTTTTCGCAGCACGCCAGCTTCCCTGTGGTGTTGGAACACCAGTTCTGCCACGTCCGCGTGGTGGGTGCCCACCACCAGGATGTCCTGGTTCGCAAAATCTTCCAGACGCCGCCGCTCCACCAAAAACTCAGGCGAATAAGCGATTTTGAGATCGGCGTAGCGTTCGTGATAGGCCTGTGTTGTGCCAGGAACGACGGTGCTCTTGATGACGGCCGTGAAGCCCTTTGGGAGGGCGTCGAGGATGCCCTCCACAATCGTGGTGTCGCAGGCTCCCGTTTCGGGATGAGGGGGCGTCGGGACGGCAATGTAGGCCATGTCGACGTGATCAATGACATCGGCAAGGGATGTTCCACGAGCAGGGTCGTGAACAAACAACTCATGTGCGTGCCCGAAACAGTGCTCGATTGCTCCGCCGACCATGCCAGCTCCAATGATGCCTACCTTCATGTTCATCGCTCCGTTCATCGGTGTGGCGTGGGGTCCAACTTTCCATCTTTCGCCATTTGAGAGGCCTGCAACAGCGAATCGGGTGTACCGCAGTCCACCCACGTCTCTTCACCCACGGACAGCACATCGGCTTGACCCGCCTTCACGTAGGTTCGAGTGATGTCAGAAATTGAGAACGAATCGCCGTGTTCAGCCACCGCTGCATCGAGGTGAGTCCAGAACATTTCGTCAAACATGTAGATGCCACCGATGGCGAGGTTTGACGGGGGCGTTACAGGCTTTTCCACGATGTCGCAGATGTTGCCATTCCCGTCAAATACAGCGACACCGAAGGCTTCGGGATGCGGCTCTTCACGTGCGATCAGCAAGCAGCCGGGCGGGTCTTTCGCGTCTTCAAACGAGGCGACGTGTTCTCCAAATTCGATGGTTGTGATGTTGTCCGAGAAATACACCATCAAGCGCGCATCGGTGTTGTAGGGGCGAGCCAAGTTGAGGGCGTGGGCAACGCCCAACGGCTCTTCTTCGATGACGTAATGAATGCGTTCTCCCGGCAAGCCCTGACCGACGTGTTTTGCGATTTGGCCGACGAATTGGTTTGAAATGATGGTGATGTCTTTGATGCCTGCCCGCCGGATGGTGCCCAGTGCATAGTCAATGACCGGTCGTTCGTGCAGCGGAAGCAGCGTTTTCTGCGTGTAGCGAGTAAAAGGGAGAAGACGAGAGCCATAGCCGCCCGCAACGAGGATGGCCTTGACCGTCATGCACTGCATGGCCATGAGGCGGCTTTAGAAGATGCTCATTGGGAATCGCCGCCGCCCTTTGATTTCATCAACTCCTCGACGGCACCGTCCTTCGCGTTTCGCTCAAACCAGCCCGTGGCCACCAAGTCTCCCAATCGGCTGACACCCTCTTCGATGGTGTCCATGTCGCGGGCCTCGGCGATGTCCCACAGGCGTTGAGCCTCCTCGGCGTAGTGCTGGTTGGCTTCCTCTACGAGTTGCTCGCTCACCCGTAATTCGCCTTCCAGTCCCGTGTAGTCTTCTTCATGCAGGGCGGGGTCCACGCGCTCGGCATCGGCGTTCACCGATGCGCTTGACGTGTCAAACGCAGGGCCCTTCTCGTCTTCGCCTCGTGTCCGAAGAAAGGTTTCGTTGGAGGAGACGCGCGCCACCGTTGCACTGAACGCCAGGTGGAGGTGGTCCGATTCTTCGCCGCTGAGGTCCAACCCGTGAAGTTCATCCCAACCGAATTCGATGCTGTCAAGCAAACCGCTCAAGCGATCCTGCAGGGATTTTTCCCGCTGCAGGCTCATCCACAGGAAGATCAGGACCAAGGCGCAAAACACCGCTAAACCCTGAGCGATGACGAACATCTCCAACCCGCTGAGGTATGCACCGATGGCCCAGAGGTCAGCCAAACCGACCACGACCCAGACCGCAACAACCCAGCGGCGGCGGTGTTGACGCTCATCGACAAAGAATTGCTCGATCAACTCTTTGTTCGTGATCATGCTGCTCGCCTACGTGTTCGCAATGCGTTCAATCTTTGCCAGGGTGGCATCGTCAAGTTCGGTGTCGACGTCCCAACCCATCTCCTTGAGACCGTTGATGACACCTGCATCGAGGATGGTGGTCATGCGTTCCACCGCATACTGAAACAACAAGCCACAGAGCAGGACGGTAGCAAGGCCGAATTCCCACCGCGTGAGCGCGGCCACAGCAATGCCAATGAGGAGAACCACGACGGCCACGGGAAGAAGTCGTTGTTTGACTTTCAAGCGTGAAGCGTGGGCGTCCAACACCCGCTGCGCCCCCTCTTTCTTGCTACCCATGTCCGGTGCACGGCGCCCCTCATGGTGAAGATACCGCTTCACGCGAGAGCCATTCGTTCAGCTCTGCAAAGGTCTCATCGAGCCCGGCGTTGCCTCGCTCTTGCACGAGCACGCTGTCGCTCATGGTGAAGTGCCCGCGGGGTTGCGAGATCAGATGCTGGAGCAAGCTCCCCATCGCTTGTTGCATGTTGGCAACTTGCTCAACCTGCATGTTGAGCAAGCGCTCCATGCTGTCAAACACCACGTCGTTTCGTTCTTGGCGCGCCTCGAGTGCGTTGGATGCCGCCGTCATGGCCTCTTCTTGTCGCTTCAACAACTCCCGCGCTGCTGGGCTGCCCACGGCATCCCTTCGTTGAAGTTCCTCAATGGCGGTGTTCAATTCAACGTGGCGCCGAGTCAGCGCCCGCTGCAAATTCTCCACCTGATCGTTTGCTTCGCTGAGCTGGGAGGCGAGCTGTCGACCGTCTCGTCGCATTCGACTGAGTTGAGCACTGTGGTGCGCAGATTCGGACAGGAAGGCCACCACGATGGCGAGGCCGAGGGCCATCTCAGGATGCACCATCATTGCTGTTGCTGAAAACCACGCCACACTTCCCCAAAAAACCGATCTCACTATTCCCATGATGTCACATGGAGTTCCGCTGGATAAAGTCGGTCGTTGGGACTGCCACGGGGTCCCTCACGAGGGAAGGAGAATGAAACAGTCGTCATCAACTTCGATGACCAGCCCGGTGGTCAGCAGATGGTCCAGGGCTTCGTCGGTCTCCTCGTCCTCGATGTTGGATGAGCGGGTGTGGTCGAAAATGGATTGAAGCGAGGCGACAGGTTCGCCGCGAGCCAGTTCAAGCTCGATGCTCATCACGACGGACTGGCAAGCGATGGCCAACAGCGGATCGTCGGTGTTGGCATCAGGCATCAAATCAAGGAAAATGTTGGCGGGATGCGTTTCTTCGTTCGCAGGTGCAGCGACCGGTTCGGCCGAAGCGCGTTCACCTAGGCCCCGCAGGGCATGGGGCTCGTTCAAGTCAAAGCAGTCAAACAGGTTTCGCTGGTGCGGGTCATTGACTTGTTCGGTGGCGGCGTCGGTTTCCAAGCGTCGGCCAAGGTCGTCAAGGCGCTGAAGTCGCTGATCGATCACGATCTTCTCCCGGAGGAGATCAAGGGCGAGCAAATCCATCGTCATGTTGGCCTGCTCGACGATCCAGTCGTGCACGTTCCAGTTTGGATTGACGCCCAACATGGCGTCGGAAAGTTGGCGCACCTCGGCTGGCATGTCCTCGACCGAGACACGGCGTTCCTGCTCGTTTTTGTGCTCGTCCGCCATGGTGATTCTTCCGGCTTGACAGCCTATGAAACATCCCCTCCCCCTTCGGTGCAAGGTGTCGTTTTTCACGAAAATGATGCAGCCTTCGTCAGCGCCGAAACCCTCCGAGTTCTCCCCTTCAGTTCTTCGTGGAGCGAGGGTCGCGTTCATGTAGAAGCGCCATGTGCGAGAAGGCATGAGTGACCATCGCATCACGGTTCTGCCAGGCGACGGGACGGGACGAGAAGTGGCGTTGGAAGCCCAACGCATCTTGGACACCATTCAAGCGCACTCAAATCACGGATTTGACCAAACCGTCATTCCTTGCGGCGGTGAACACTACAAAGCCACGGGCGAGGAATGGGCCGAAGGCTCCTTCGACATCTGCAAGAACGAAACCGACGCTATTTTCCTCGGTGCCATCGGCTACCCCGGCGCCCGCCTGCCCAACGGCGATCTTGCAGGTGGTTCGGTCATTCTCGGTCTGCGCAGCGGCTTGGACCTCTACGCCAACGTGCGACCGATCAAACTCTACGAAGGTGTGCCGCACAAGATTCACGGAGGTTTCCGCCAGATTTGGGAGCCCGGCATGGTTGACATGACCATTCTGCGAGAAAACACGGAAGGCCTCTACCACGCCTTGCTGCGACGGTCGGCCGACCGAGCTCAAGGACGAGCAGAGTACGAGCCTGAGCCGATGACGTTCCCCGGCCTTGAAGGCGAAGTTGCCTACGACCCCCGTCCCATTTCCAAGAGCGGTTCTGAGCGCTTGATTCGCATGGGCTTCGAAATCGCTGAAACCCGAAACGGCGCGCCCGCCGATGGCGTCCGGCGCGTCTCGTGCATTGACAAGTCCAACGTAACCCGAGGCTGCCAACTGTTCCGCTCCACGTTCGATGAGGTGGCTGCTGACTACCCCGGCACCGAGGCAGACTACGGCTACATCGACGCCTTCATGCAGTGGATCACTCGCTCTCCTGAGCACTACGACACCGTCGTGACCTCCAACATGTTTGGCGACATATCCACCGACCTCGGCGCCGTTCTCCAGGGCGGCATGGGCATGGCAGCGTCGGGCAACATCGGTGACGAACATGCTTTCTTCGAGCCCGTTCACGGGTCCGCTCCGAAGCATGCTGGCCAAAACAAGGTCAACCCCATCGCTTCCATCAACTCCATCCAGATGATGATGGATTACCTCGGTCGTAAAAACAACGACGACGACCTGGTCGCCATCGGTCGTCTCATTGACGACAGCGTGGCCGACCACCTCAAGGACGGCAAGATGCTGACGTACGACATCGGTGGAAGTGCATCCTGTTCGGACGTCGGCATCAGTATCGCTGACCGTCTGGCGTCCAAGCTCAAGGAACGCTGATTCCAAGCAGTGAGTTGAGTGCATGAAACCGTATGGCTCTCTTTCCGAAGAGTCTGCTCGCGAAGAATACCAACCTGAAAGCGGTCAAAGATTCGCACCCGCTGTTGTTTTTGCGACCGGCGCAATGATTTCCATTCCCACGTTCATTGTTGGTCTCGAACAAGAGGGCTCTTGGCTCATTTCACAGATTGGCGCTATCTTGTTCTGTTTGACGGCCATTGTTGCATTCATGTTGGTCATCATGTCCGCGTCGAAGAAAGCGAAGTGGGATGCTGCACAAGGAAATTCAACCGTCCGTGCAAAAATATCCATCGCAATTTATTCCGTGTACGTGCTAACGTTTTCTCTTGCCATGGTGGCCGTCATTCTCACCATGATCATCCACTAAACCGTGTGGACCCATGACCATGTCCACACGCGTGGCGTAGAGCGTTCGTATGCTGCATCACTCTTCGAATTTCTTTCCGAGCAATCTCGCAGCTGTCTTGCGTCCAGCCGCCACGTCAACGTCTGGAAAGATCCCGTGAATCAACAACCGAACCGAACCGAGAAGGCAAACAAAAGCAAGTTTCCATGCTATTTTGAAGTGCGCAAACCACGACATCTGGATGTCCTCTAGATGGCCCATGGTGGTCGGTACCTGTGGGTGGTTTCAACCTTGGGGAATTCGGTGCTGAACACATCGTGTCTTCTTCACAGCAGCGGTGCACCACGTCCGAAGCGAGAACCGGTCGCACCCAACACCTCGAGGAATGCCTGCGTTTGACCTGATTGATTGTCTCCTGTGCTAGGTTCTGTTCATGGCTGAAAGCATCTCGGCGAGTCCTTCGTTCAGCACCGCTTGGTGGTCGTAAGCCTCGTCAAGGTCTACGTTCCCTTCCTCTGCCGCCACGGCAAGCATGGTGTTGAGCGCCCTGGACAACTCATCGACAATGGTGATGCTGCCCTGTTGGGCTGAGCGTGAAAGCGGGTTCAGGTCGATCACGATGACGGTTTTCCCCATCGTGACCAGGGCGTTGCAGCGGTCGCCGTCCTCCAGTGGAACGAGGATGACGTCACTTTCGAGAATGCCTTCACGATGGCACGCCGCCCTCGGGCCCTTCAACCCAGGAATGCGAGCATCGGGCGCATCGCCAAGAACGGGGACATCAAGCCCCAAGACCGTTTTTCGTTCGTTGATGTGGCCGAGGATCGCCTCCATTCGTTCGGGCGTCCGATAGAAGATGTTCACTTCCACCGGACACGACAGCACGCTGGCCAGGCGGAGCATTTCATCGCAGGCCAGCGCTGCCACGTTGCCGTTGATGCTCAACACCGGTCGGTCGGCCGCCTGCAGCGCCGCCAAAGCCTGACGGGATGCACGGAGCGCACTGTCCGTGGTTCGCTCCCCGAGGAGGTAGTCAAACGCTTCACCGCGGCCGTGGGCAATCATGGCGCTGGCGGCCAGCATCCCCTTTTCTGCAGCGACTTCCAACCGATGGCGCATCAGCAGGGAGGCATAACGGGGGTGGCTGGGGTCGGCCGCGATGTCGTCCATGCTATCGCCTCAAAGGCCCTTGACGAGCATGCTCATGTCGAGCGGAGCAACGCCGCGGTTGATCACGCTGGTGGACACGACGTCCAGACCGCACTCGTGCCACGATTTGAGGTCGTCAAACACGATGCCGCCGCTGGCCTCGAGGACCACGTGCTCGCGAACGCCTTGGTCTTCCATCTGTTCGCTGATGGTTTTGCACTCTTCGGGCGTGAAATTGTCAAGCATGATGACCAAGCGGTCAACGCCCTCTTCGGTGCGGCGTTGGGACCACACCATCGCCGCCATCACGGCTTCTTTTTCCGTTCGGGTTTCAACCTCCAAGAACGCACCCACGTCGGCAACGTCCACGTGTTGAAGGTACGTGACCAGACGTTCCACGTGCGTTTCCAATTCCTCGTGCATGCTTGCGAGGTCGTTTTCTTTGATCATCACGGCATCGTCCTTGGAAAGCCGGTGGGTCAAGCCTCCGCCCATATGGACGGCCCACTTGTCCAACAGCCCCCACACGGTTTTGCGGGTGCATGCGATCTGCTTGGGTGCAATGGCCGACCATCGTTTGGCTTCCGTTGCAATGCCCGAGAGTTGGCCCAAGGCATTGAGCGCCAAACGCTCCACGGCCAGGACATCGTCTCGAGCCCCGCTGAACACGGCGATTTCATCACCGGAGGACACGCGCTTTCCGTCGCCGGCAAACCACGAAACGCGGACCGACGGTGCCCAAATTTGGAGAATGTAATCCACCACGGCGCACCCGACGATCAACCCGTCTTGACGGGCAAAAACCGTGGCTTCAATCGACGGTCCAGACCCAGAAAGGGGCATGTCAATGCCGTCGTCGCCCACCATGGCACTGACCCAGCGGTCAATGCTGCCGATCAACTTCCGGCTGGCGCCGTCTTCCATGGTCCACAGTTCATGCCCACGGTCGTGAGGCAGGAGCGGTGCATCGGCCATGAAGGGCTGGAGCATGGATGACCACTTGAAGCCACCCCTTCCAACGACCTTTTCATTCGCAACCCCTCGCCGCCTTATGGTTCGAGTGACGGTCGTCGGCGCAGGCATCGCCGGGCTGACCACCGCACTCTACGCCGTAACGGCCGGCCACCACGTGGTGGTGCTGGATCGAACCGACCGAATCGGCGGCCGGGCGACCTCGCAAACCGTGGACGGCGCCCCCTTCGGCTACGGGCTGCATCTTCTCATGAAGCGGGGTCCGCTGATGAAGGTCGTGAAGAAGATCAGCCGCCTCCCCGTCGTGCTTGCCAGCCCACGAATGGACCGCCTCCACGTGGTCGGTGTTGGTCCGCTTCGCCCTCGAAACAACGTCCGTTTAGCCGCAGAACTCCGCCGCGAATTGAAGCGGGCAGACGGGGCTTCCACCGCGGCTGCTGCTGCCGCCTTGCTGGCAGGCTCGGGCGTTCCGAAGTTTGACGAACGGTACACGGCGCTCCAGAAACATCGGTTGGCCGTGGTGGGTGAAGGCTGGGCCGGCTTGGTCGGAAGAATGGCATCGGCCCTTGACGAAGTCGGTGTTCTCATCGAGGCCAATTGCAAGGTCAAAGCCGTGAACGGAGGGAACGTTTCGCTTGAAGACGGCCGCACGTTTGAGAGCGATGTCGTGGTTCTCGCCTGCGGCTACACGCAAGCAAAACGGTTGCTTCATTCCGTGGACGAACGGGCGCTCGAAGCGGTCCAACCCGTTCGCGCCAGCACCCTTGACGTCACCCTCTCGGCTCGACCGCTGGGCAATCTTCACGGCATTGTGGAGCCCGACGAAGGGGCTTACCTGCTCGATGTGGCGAACATCCAACCGAAATTGGGCCTTGACGGCGCTTTTCTCTCCGCTGTCATGGTTGAACGGGAAGGCGAATCGAAGGACGATCGCCTCCAGCGTTTGGAGCACGTGGTCGACCGTCACGCCAAAGGCTGGGCCAACCACGTGCTTCACGAACGTCGTCAACGCGACATCCTTGTGCAAACCGTCGGGTCCAAACCCGCGTACGACGCCTATGTCGAGAAAGGCATCCTGCTCGCAGGCGAATGGGTGAATTCCGAACATTCGCTGGCGGATGCCGCTGCGGCCACGGGGCGGTTGTGCGGACAAAACATCCGTTGAACCCTTATTCACCGCCGCAAACGACAGGCACCCATGCGCTTTGTTTCTTGGAACGTGAACGGTCTTCGAGCTGCCATTCGCAAGGGCATTGACGCATATTTTGAGGAACTCAACGCCGACGTCGTGATGCTTCAGGAAACCCGCACCCTGGAAGAACAACTCCCCAAGGGATGGTCGTGGCCCATCGGGTGGCAGGTTACGCTGCACCCTGCCGAAAAGAAAGGGTATTCCGGGGTGGCCACGGGAACCACGCACGCTCACACGGTTCTCCAAACCGGGAAAGGAGGGGAGCTCGACCCGTCCGACCTTGAGGGACGCGTGTTGGTGACCGAAGTCAACGGCGTGGTGTGCATCAACACCTACCTCCCCAGCGGTTCAAACAAGGACGAACGGCAGCGCTTCAAGGAAGGGTGGATGGAGGAATGGAGGTCGTTTATTCGGCCTTTCCTTAGCGATGAACGACCGGTCGTGGTGTGCGGGGATTTGAACATCGCTCACACGGAAGACGACATATGGAATCCAAAAGGCAACGCCAAGAGTTCAGGCTTTCTTCCCCACGAACGTTCCTGGTTCACCGATCTGCTGAACGACGGCTGGATGGATGCATTCCGTGCCAAGGCAGGTCCGGGCGAAAAAGTGTACTCGTGGTGGTCAAACCGAGGCCAGGCCCGAGCCAAAGACCGTGGCTGGCGCATCGACTACTTCCTGCTCAATCCAGTGGCAGCAGCGGGACTGGAAGACTGCACCATCGTTCGCCAGGGCGGCATCGATGTTTCCGACCATGCACCCGTGGTCCTCGATCTGAACCTCTAGTCGTCCAGCCGCCCAAACCGGTGTCGCACCTTGGACACCATCCAGTAAACGCCGTCGCGCAACGGAAGCGGCACGAGCCAGGCCAACGGGTACCACATGGCGTAGTACCAACGCATGGACAGCAGCAAGCGAATGGCGCCGGCGGAGCGAGCATAGGGCACCCCGTCTCGTACCACGTAGACGGTGTCCATGGCTTGCAATCGTGCGGGAAAGGTGGCAATGAGGGCTTGCCCCTCGTCGGTGTCAATGCCGTGGATCTCGAGTTGAGCGGAAGGTTTGGCCCTTTTTCGGAGGAAGCGAGCCAGCCCGTTACACATGACGCAGTGGGCATCGATGAGCACCGTGGTTTGGACCATGCCTTCACCCGTTGTGTGTTTCTTCCAGAGCGCTGAACGCCACGAGGAGTTCGTCCACGCGGTCTCGAAGCGCCTGCAAGTCGCTGTCATCCACTTTGACGGTCAACGTCGCCTGACCGTCGTTGATGTCCAACCCGACCTCGTGCCCGTGCTGCTTGGCGACTTCCGCCATGGCACTTCCCAGCGAACCGTCACCCGACCAACGCACCTCCATGACGTGCATCTCGGTCATGATGAGGGCTTGAGGTGGGCTGATATGAGACTAACCATCCGGTCAACGCATGGCACAGCCCCTCGATGACCCGTTCGTCGTGGCGGGCAGCGGCGGTGTGGTACTCGGAGAGGCACGGACCAACCACGAAGGGCGGAAAGCACTCCTCTTGGTCAGGGGCACGGAGGACACGTCCGAACTTCGTGCCTTGGCCGAAACCATGGGCATCACCATCGTTGAAACGGTGCTGCAGTCGGGCCACGTCGATCCTCGTACTTACCTGGGCAAAGGGCGATTGGAAGACATTGCCGACGAGCGCAAGAGCACGCTTCCAGGCCATCCGTGGGAGGGGGTGGACCTGGCGATCATTCACACCAACGCCACGCCGCGACAACTCGTGGGCGTCAGCCAAGCCTTGGGCGTCGAGATCTGGGACCGAGTTCGACTTCTGCTCGCCCTGTTCACCGCCCACGCATCTTCGGTCGAAGCCAGAACGCAGGTTCGCATTGCTCAACTGCAGTCCGACCGTACCATTCTCAGGGAACTGGCCCAGCAGCAAACCACGGGCGAGCGCGCCGGGTACGGTGGTGGCGGTGTGACCGCCCTTCAGAACGTCATCTCCAACCTCAACCGAGAATTGACCAACCTTCGCCGCCGGCAGAAGAAGCACGCCAATGCACAACGGGAGCATCGTCGCCAACGGGTTCGCAGCGGGGCGATGACGGTGGGTTTTGTGGGCTACACCAACGCGGGAAAGTCGTCACTGTTCCAACATTTATCGGGCAAAACGGTGCTCGTTGAGGACCAATTGTTCTCCACGCTGGAGACCACGGTGGGCAGGATGGAGAAAAGCCCGAGAATTCTTCTGGCTGACACCATTGGGTTTATTGATAACATACCAAACGCCACACTAGCAGCATTTAAAGCAACCATTGCTGAAGCAATAGATGCTGATTTAACGTTGATTTTACTCGACACGTCCGACTCACTCCCCGAGGCACAACGAAAACTCGAGACGACGCGGCGAGAGGTGCTGGAGCGCCAAGATCACGAAGCCGACGGCCTCGATGAGGTGCAAACCCCGCACGTGGTGTTGACCAAAGTCGATGCAACGACGGCTCAGCAACAACGCGCGGTCAGCGACTTGGTGATGGAACAAGGCTTTCCCGAGCCCGTGGCCATCTCCTCGCTGACGGGTGAAGGCATCGACAAGCTCCAACATTTCATCCGAGAGCAGTTGTTTGGTGCCCCGGTGTTCATGCACGTCCATCCGCCCACAACCGCCTCCGCAGACGCCAGCGAACGGATCATTTCGTCCATCTACGACCAAGGCATGGTCGAGAGCGTCGATCGCCTCGAGGGCGGCACCGTGGTGCTCAACGTGTGGATGACAGCGGCCTGCCAGGCTCAACTGCTGGCACGCTGGGGCGCTCGCATTGACATCAAGTAGGGCGCACGCTTCCGATGCATCATGTCGGAGCAGACGGGAGAGGAGCCCACCTATCTCGACGACATGGTGGACGAGAACCCGGTCCTCTTTGCCTCCTCCGAAACGGTGTTGACCATCGAAGACCCCAATTTGCACCCGATGGGCAAAGCAACGGCAATTTTCTTGTTTTTCACCTGCATGCTCGGTTTTCTCAACGGCTTGGACTACGCCTCGCCCGACGACGGATTGGTCCGGCCCGACGAATTTGTCTATCGCCTTGCACTCACGGCACCCGACGACACCGCCACGTTCACCGGTAGCGTCGTCGACGCTCGCGGCAACCCGATGGTCAACGCCACCGTGTACCTCTCGTGGCTCGAGGATGCAACCGGGATGTGGGTTTCAGAAGAGAACCTCACCGACGAGGCCGGTGCGTTTGGTTTTGAGCAACTCGATCCCGGGCTGATTCGGGTTGACATCATCGTCGAACGAGACGACCATCGTGACGTGTTTTCCAATCGCGTGCTTCTCTCACCCCCCGCACTGATTGAACCGATTGGCTTCACGGCCATTGATTTTGAATTCCCGTCCCCCGAGGCCTTTGCGCAGCAGCCTTGCGGCGGCAACGTCTCAGAGTGTGAAATCCGAACCATCGACCGCACGCCATCACAGATGGATCATCCGCTGATGGACCCGAGCGCTGCGACCGGCTACGTGCTGGTGGGCTTTGCCTTCATGGGGCTGGCGCTGATCGCCGCAGGCTTTTCGCTGTGGGCGCTGAAAGCCGGCTCTGTGGTGTTGCTTCGAACGTCGTCCGTGTTGGCCTTTTTCACGATGGGGCACTACTACTCGGCTTGCATTTTCGGCCTCGTGGCGTTCGTGTTGAGCTTCGCCATCCCTCGCCGCCAAATTCCGTTGCAGTAGCGCCGCTCACGCATCCGGTGTTGCCGGCATCGACGAATGGTGCACGTTGATGCGCACAGCACCCGCGTCGTCCTGAACATAACCAAAGGTGTACTCCACCTTCACTTCATCGCCTTCGGGCGACGTGAAGAAGTAGTTGCCCATGGCGATCGCCATCGTTTCACGAAGGACGGTTCCAGCATTCTCAAACCGCACCTTGGTCCACCCTTTGATGGCGAACCCTTTGTCTTCCGGGCAAGCCTCGTTGGAGGCAACAAAGTACGAGAGCGCTTGGTCAAAGGTTGGACGGAACTGCTCAACAGCGGCCAGCGTGGGCTTGAACAGCACGTCGCTGATGCCGTAAGCGTAGAGGGTTTCCACGTGGCTTCGAGCACGTTCAACGTAGTCCTCACCGTTCTGGTGTGCGGTGGCGATGGCCACGATCCCCTCGCCCCACGCCTGTTGCGCTTTCTCGATGTCATGGTGCGTCATCATGGTTGATTCATCCTCAACGGCCGTCGTTGCCGAGAGCCTTTCTTTTTTGCTCGGTTGGTGAAGGCGACATCAAACCGCAACGAAGTTGACGCGTCGGAGCGACCCACTTATGGTGGTGAGCGCCATCATCGGCCCATGGACCTGAACGGTGCGACGTGGATGGTTCGTCATTTGGACGAACCCGTCTCCACCGTTCACCTCGACGAACACCAGGGCGTGTTCGCAGGGGGTTGGGACGGACGCCTCACGCACTGGGACCAGGCCGGTGAACACGTTTGGACGTCCCAAACCAACGATCGCATCAGCGCCCTTGCGCTCAACGAAACCACGGTGGTGGTCGCCAGCGGCTTGCACGTCGTTGCCCTTGACCGAGCCACGGGCGAGGAGCGGTGGTCAGCTGCGTTGGAAGGAAGCGCTGACGCCGTCGTATGGTGGCAGGGCGATGTCGTCGCCGTTTCGTCCGTGTACGATATTGAACACAACGACTTCATCGAGTCAGCGATTTGGCGGTTTTCAGCCGACGGCTCCCTTCAGTGGGTGGAACGAATGGACGAGCGTCCGTGGACGCTGATCGAGGTGGACGACCGCCTCCTTGCGGGCCTTGGTCGACCTCGATGCGGGCATCTCGACGTGTCGGGCTCTCCCCCGTTCACGCACGTCCTACCCCCCTCCTCTTCACCGACCACCTGCGGCACGGGAGGGCGTACCCAAGGGCTCTTCGGGCAGACCGACGGAAACGTAGTCTCTCACGAGGGGGCAATTTTGTCGACCGAGGCGGGCGCCGTTGAGCACCTCACCTGCATGGTGAAAGGCTACGTGGCGACGACGGATGCTGGACTGGCCGTGGGCCGTACGGAAACCGGCGAGCAGTGTTGGTCTTCGGACGGTGCCCCGGTGTCAGCCCAAACCGAGGCCATGGAGCACGAGGGTGCATCCTTGCTTTGGTTGGCTCGTGATGAAGGCACGGGGAGCAGCGTCCGAGTATGGGCGACCAATCGCGGAGGCATGATGGCCGACGGCTCCTTTTCCAAAGTCCGGTCCATGCACGGGACCCATGAACGCATCGTCATCGGGTGCGAGGACGGCAGCCTTCACGTGTGGGAGCGCGAGATGCTCCACCGCCGTCTGAGCAGTGGCGCACCGCCGGCGGAAGAAGTCGACGAACGCACGTCGGCCCTTCAGGCAAAACTTCGGGCACTTCGCCGCTGACTCATCCCTGCTTGGGGCCTGTCATTTGCTCGGGGCGCACCCACTCGTCGAATTCCTCGTTGGTCAGGTAGCCGAGCTCCAGCGCAGAGGCCCGCAGGGTCGTTCCCTTCTCGTGGGCGTTCTTGGCGATCTTGGCGGCTTTGTCGTAGCCGATGTGATTGTTGAGGGCGGTGACCAGCATCAACGAATTCTCGAGGTGGGACTGGATGTTGTCTTCCACGGCCACCAACCCTTCCACGCAGCGCGTTCGGAACGTGCGGCACGCATCGGTGAGCAGGTCCACGGAGTGAAGGAAGTTGTGAATCATCAGCGGCTTGAAGACGTTCAACTCAAAGTTGCCCTGGCTTCCGCCCACGGTAATGGCGGTGTGATTCCCCATGACCTGACAGCACACCATCGTCATCGCTTCCGACTGGGTCGGGTTGACCTTCCCCGGCATGATGGAGGAGCCCGGTTCGTTGGCGGGCAGCGCCAGTTCGCCCAAACCGCAACGAGGCCCCGAGCCGAGCCACCTGATGTCGTTGGCGATTTTCATCAGCGAGGCCGCCAGCGTGTTGAGTGCACCCGAGGCGGCCACGATGGCATCGTGAGCGGCCAGTTGGGCAAATTTGTTCTCGGCCGAACAGAAGGTCAGGCCGGTGATGTTGGCGATTTCATCGGCGACCATCTGGGCGAAGAGCGGATGTGCGTTGAGGCCCGTGCCCACAGCGGTACCGCCCAGCGCAAGTTCGAACAAATCGTCCAGTGCAAAATCCAATCGGCGAAGGTCGGCGTCGAGTTGGGCGACCCAGCCCGAGGCTTCCTGCCCGAGGGTCAGCGGAACGGCGTCCATCAGGTGCGTACGACCGATCTTGACGATGTCAGCCCACTCGACGGCTTTGGCGTGAAGGGCGTCGCGCAGGGCGCGAACGCTCGGCAGGAGGCGATGGGTGAAGGCTTCGGCCGCGGCGATGTGCATGGCCGTGGGAAAGGTGTCGTTGGAGGATTGCGCTCGGTTGACGTGGTCGTTGGGGTGGACGGGTGTCTTGGAGCCCAGCACGCCACCGGCGAGCTCGATGGCCCGGTTGGCGATGACCTCGTTCGTGTTCATGTTGGACTGCGTCCCGCTTCCGGTCTGCCACACTCGGAGAGGGAAGTGGTCGTTGAGGTGACCGTCAATGACGTCCTGCGCAGCGGCGATGACGAGGTCGCCCACTTCAGGGTCGAGTTGCTTGAGGGCCACGTTGGTCTTCGCCGCAGCCTGCTTGAGAATACCAAATCCACGAATCACGCCCAGCGGCATGGTGTCGTGACCGATGTCGAAATTGAGCAACGATCGGGCGGTTTGGCAACCGTAGTAGCGGTCGGCGGGGACCTCAAGTTCACCCATCGTGTCGGACTCGATGCGGACTTCGCCTTCCGGTGCTTCCGCTCGCAGGGACTGCGCTGGTGGAGCAGCCACGGCAGGCGATTGACCTTCGAGCCCCTGCTGAATCAGGCGAGCGATGGTGGCGGAGCGACCGTCAGCACGGCCTTTGCCGACTTTTCGGTCCAGCTTTTTCGCAAGGTCTTCGGGGATGCTGATGCTCATGATTCGGCGGTCGCCGGCGCGATGTTTGGCCATGCTTCCAAGCCCGTAAAGGCGTTTAATAAATATGATTGAATCAAGACGAGAACACCAATCGCGCTCGAAAAAATTTTTCAAATTCATTCATACAGCATTCGCCATGGAAAGGAAATCGTCGTGGTGGGAGCTGCTCCCATCCCTTTTCATTGTCTATCTCGGGATCAACGTCATCATCGAAATGACTCAACGCGCGCAGTATTTTTCACAAGGCGGAGGCATTTTCCTTACCATCTTCTTCTGCTGTGGTGGGGCTGCTGGCTTCCTCACGGGAGGGTACATGATCTTCTACGGGTTTCGGTGGGCGAGAAAGGTCCTTCGTGGAGAACACACGGGCGCTGAATTTAATCTCAAGTTTACAGCGACGGTGGACAACGAAGATGAGGATCCGTATTCTACGCGTACGTCGGACGAACCCTAGATCCAATTCTGCAGAGGCCCCAAGAAGCAGCCGCCGACGCTCGTTCAAATCATCCTTTGATGACCGACTTGAGAACGCGCAGCGTCGTGCTCTCGCCCGGGGTCATGTTCCCCATGGCTCGCATGTCCTCGAATTCAGCCCAAGCCTCACCCAAGCGCCCGTCGGCCCATGCGTCAAGGAACCACGGATGAATGTAGGAAGAACGGCAGACGGTTCGGGTGTTGCCAAGGTTGGCAGCCACGGTGTCGATGACGGCCAGCATGGCCTTGTTGCGGCCGATGTCGGTCGTGGGAACGTCCCAGTCGCCTTCCGACCACAATTTGTCCATGGATTCCACCGAGGGAATGGATTTCAGCCATTTTTTCATTTCGGCGGCCGTTCGCTTCGACGACAAAAACGCCAACCGCTCAGCACAGCGTGAGGTCGCAGCCCACGTTCTGAAGTTCTTGGCGGTGAAGCCCATGCCGCTTGAATCACGGATGTACTGGTTGATGTGTTCGGCCTTGAGGTCCACCTCGTTGCCGGCTTCGGAGATGTACATGAAGAGGTCAGCGTCTTTCGCTCCCAGGCGGTTGGTCTTGAGGATCAAATCCACCAGTTCGTCGTCTTCGATGGTGATGTGCCAGTCCTTGCCGGACTTCCCCGTGAAGGAGAACACGGCGTCGTGCCGACCTTCAGCATCGTCGCCTTTGAGGTGCTTGACGTGCATCGACTTGAGGGTGGTCAGCCCGTAGGATTCGTTGGCCTTGGCGTACTCGTCTGACCCCACACGAATGTTGTAGAGATCCATCAGGCGCACGACCAGGGCGGCCACGGTGTTCAGCGTCATGCCACCTTCTCCGAGGTCCCGTATGACTTGACGTCGCAGACGAGGGAGTTGGGAGGCAAAATAGACCACGTCGTCGTACTTCATCTCGGTCGTGATCTCCGTCCAGTCGGGGTGGTAGCGGTACTGCAGCCGCCCTTTGACATCCCGACCCGTCGCTTGGATATGGCCTCGAGGGTTGGGGCAAATCCAAATGTCCACCCACGCCGGGGGGAGTCCCATGCTGTTCCACCGGGCAATGCGGTCTTCTTCCTCCACCGGTTCACCGTCGGGTGCCAGGTACTGCCATTCCACTTCACCCTCCTCGGTGGCGATGTTTTGTCGGGTGACGCCGCGCAGCGAAGGGTCGCTTCGAATCAGCGTTGCTCTGCGCAAGGCTTCATCGGCGTCAACCGGCATACTGCGCCCCTTTCCTCAACAGGTCATGAACTTAGGGGCGTTTATGATTGAATGAAGTCCGGTCCAATGCCCACACGGACCGTTCCATCACGGTACAACCCGCGGTACATCAGCATGGTTTGGAAGGGCAGCACCACCTGGCCTTCGGTGTTCACGGCGATCAGACCGCCCCGTCCACCGTAGGGTGCCACCTCGTTGAGCACGCGTTCGGCAGCCTCATCCAAACCCGTGTGCTGATGGTGGACGGCGACCGAGTGGGCTGCGACGGTGCGAATGAAGGCCTCGCCCACACCGGTGCAGGAGACGGCCACCGTGGTGTCCGCCCACGTACCGGCTCCGATGATCGGCGTATCCCCTACACGGCCACGTGGTTTCCCGGTCATGCCGCCGGTGGAGGTGGCTGCAGCCACGTTACCGTGGACGTCCAAGGCTACAGCACCCACGGTCCCCCACCCGTCTTCCTCCCCGTCGTGATCGAGCAGCGCGTCCTCTTCGTCGGTGGCGCCGGGCCGGAGCCGTTGTTCCTTCCATTTCCTCCACTGTGCGTGGCGCAAATCGGTGGCGAACCAGGACCGTTCAACCTGTTCGAGCCCTTCTCGTTCGGCGTAATGGTCGCTCGCTTCTCCAGCGAGCATGACGGGCCAGCCGCGTTCCAAGAGTCGGTGGGCGGCTCGAATCGGATGCCGTGTGGTGCGCATGCCGACGACCGCACCGGCCGCTTGGTCCTGACCTCGCATGATGCTGGCGTCCATGGTGACCTTGCCGGTTTCGTCAAGGACCGAACCTTTCCCGGCGTTGAAGAGGGGTTCGTCTTCCATGGCTTCAACGGCGAGCGTCACCACCTCAAGCGCCGTGAGTTCACCGGCGTTGAGTCGACCTCCAAGGTCGTCGAGCAAGGATCTCATGCAGGCCACGCGTTGCGGGTCGGCGTCGGTCATGCCGCGCCACGGGCCGTCACCTCCTGCACCACCGTGCACGGCGAGGACGACCACGTGTCCACCTCACTCGATGACGCTGCAGCGAATGATTTGCTGAGGTTCAGCGGGTCGGTCGCCAGGGAGCTTTCGGCAGCGCTCAATCGTGTGAACGACGTCCATGCCTTCACTCACGGCGCCAAAAACAGCGTGGTTGCCGTTGAGCCACGGGGTGGCCACGGTCGTGAGGAAGAATTGGGACCCACCGGTGTTGCGGCCGGCGTTGGCCATGGAGAGCACACCGGGCTTGTCGTGCTTGAGGGCGAGGGCAGAGGGCTCGCAGGGGATTTGCCAGCCAGGACCGCCGGTACCGGCTCGACGGGACATGGGGTCCTTGGAGTGGGGGCAGCCGCCTTGGATCATGAAGTCCTGAATGACGCGATGGAAGTGGAGTCCGTCGTAATGCCCCGAATTCACCAACTTGACGAAGTTGGCGACGGTGTCGGGAGCACTGCCGTGAAAGAGGTCGATGGTGATGTTGCCTGCGCTGGTTTCCATGAGAACTTGCATGCCACCACCACCGAGCGGCACTTGAAGAGGATTTGCCTCGTCTGCACGAATGCACAAGTTGATAATTCTCATGCCCAAAAATGTACCATGAGCGACCTCATTGACATCCCCTTTGCAACCATGGACGGTGAAACCACCACACTCCGCGACCTCGGTGGAAGCCGATGGCTGGTCGTGAACGTGGCCAGTGCCTGCGGGGCTACGCCTCAATATGCGGGATTGCAGTCACTTCACGAAGCACACGACGACCTGACCGTGGTTGGTTTCCCGTGCAATCAATTTGGCGCGCAGGAGCCGGGGACGCACGCAGAAATCTGCGACTTTACCGCTTCGAAGTACAACGTGAGCTTTCCACTCATGGCCAAAGCGGACGTGAACGGTCCGGACCGTCAAGCGCTCTACGAAGCGCTGTGTCAGCACGCTGATGCCAGCGGCCATGCCGGCGACATCCGATGGAATTTTGAAAAATTCATCATCGAAAAAGACGGTGCCGTGAAGCGGTTTTCCAGCGGTGTCAAGCCCGACGCTTTGGGCCTGTGATCAGGGCTTTTTGTAGCGCCGTTCCTTCAGGTCGTTCTGGTAGCGATCGCCAAACGATGCTCCGTGTTCAGCGATCCATTCCGAGAATTTCCGAGTACCCGTTGGGGGAGCATCCGACGCCATCAACCCCTGTCGCAAGCCCTTGATTTCGGCGCGCGTGATGACGTCGTCCTGCAACAACACCCCCAACACCCGGCCAAACAACCACGCAGCCATCGGTGGCATGGGGAGAATGACCCGTTTCAGCCCCATGGCCTTCACCATGTGACGGATGTAATCCTTGTAGCGGAACGTTTCGGGTCCGGTGACGTCGACCACGGTGTTTTCCTCGAGTTTTCCCTGTGCGATGGCGACTTCGGCAACGTCCTCAACATGAACCGGCTGAATGGGGTAGTTGCCAAATCCAAACACGCCAAACACAGGAAACCGTCGCAGCATCCAGGCGATGTTGTTGATGAGCACGTTTCGGTGCCCCCCAAACAGCACGGTCGGTCGTAAAATCGCATAAGAGAGACCTGATTTCTTGAGGAGCGCTTCCACCTTGACTTTGCCTTCAAAGTACGTCCAGTTCGGGGCTTTGGTGGGGTTGGCCACCGAAAACTGCACCACGCGTTTGACGCCCGCCAGTTTTGCGGCCTCAAACAACCGTCGAGTGTTCTCCACCGCAGCGTTGTGGGCGAAGCGGTGCTCTTTCTTGTTGTAGCGAACCCAGTAGGTGTTGTACAACACCTCGGCACCGCGCAGCGAGTCCACCAGCCGGTCCATGTCGTCAAAGTCCAACCCGTGAACCTCAACACGCCCGCCGAAAGGGTCGTCCCTTCCCACCGCATTGGTCAGGGTTCGAACGTGAACATCCTCCTCGAGCAAGTGGTGAGCGACCCATCTGCCCGAGTAGCCGAACGCACCGGTCACAACGTGAAGCGGCCGGTCCATGCCCTCAACTCCTCCCTTAGAACAAGAAACCACGGGTCGGCTCGGACGGATGCTCAGCCGAATGCAGTGATTGTGGCCATGTCAACCCTCGGTGTTCATAACGAGTGGGCCGGGAGCCGCGCATGGAACGGTTGGTCCGCTGACGACGGTCGCGGGGTGTTCGTCCTTGAGGCAGCCACATGTCAACCTTCACGGAACTCCACCTCGACGACCGAATTTTGGACGCCCTCGATGACGAAGGCTACCGCAACCCGACCCCGGTGCAAGCCGAAACCATCCCTGCTCTCATGGACGGTCGAGACGTGCTCGGCATCGCCCAAACGGGCACCGGGAAAACGGCGGCGTTCGCCCTTCCCATCCTTCATCACCTTTCCTCACGGAAACCCTCCAACGGCCGCCCCATTCGTGCCCTCATGCTCACGCCCACCCGTGAATTGGCCGCACAAATCGGCGATCGCCTGCGCGTGTACGGCCGCCACCTCCCCCTGTTTTCCACCGTGATTTTCGGCGGGGTCGGGCAGTCGCCGCAGGTCAAGGCGCTCCGGCGCGGCGTGGACGTGCTCGTTGCGACACCCGGTCGCTTGCTCGACCTGTACCAGCAGGGTCATGTTGACCTGAGCGAGGTGGAACACTTCGTCCTCGACGAGGCCGACCGCATGCTCGACATGGGCTTCAGCAAGGACGTCGAACGCATTCTCGCCCTCGTTCCTCGCAAGCGACAGAACCTGATGTTCAGTGCGACCATGCCCAAGGCCATCGGCGAGCTGGCCAACCAAATGCTGCACCGTCCGGTGCACGTCGACATCAGTCCCGAGGCGCCGACCACCGATCGCATCGAACAGTACGTGGCTTTCGTCCAGAAAGCGGACAAGCGTCAGTTGCTCATCGACCTGCTCGAGGGCCAAATGGTGGCTTGCGGCATCGTGTTCACCCGAACCAAGCACGGCGCGAACCGTCTTGCCAAACAATTGAGCAAGGTTGGGATTCCGTCGGATTCCATCCACGGTGACAAGAGCCAGACCGCACGGACGCGTGCACTGGAAGCGTTCCGAAACGGCGACGTCTTCATTCTCGTGGCCACCGACATCGCCAGTCGCGGCATCGACGTCGAAGACATTACCCACGTGTTCAACTTCGACCTTCCCAACGAGCCCGAGGTTTACATTCACCGCATCGGCCGCACGGCCCGCGCAGGACGGGAGGGGCTGGCGTATTCGTTCTGTGATGAAACGGAGTCCGGTTATTTGGTTGGCATCCAACAGCTGCTTGGGGAGGACATCGAGGTGCTCGAAGAGCAACCCTACCACTTTGAGAAGGCCCGACCCAAACCCGGGCAAAAACCCGGTCGTGTCAAGGGTGCGCCAGCGGGTGGGCGCTCGCGCCGTGGTACCGGTCGTGGGAGCAACATGCGTCGCTACAACCGAGGAGGGCCGAACGCCAACGACCGCAGCCGCAAGGGCGGTCAGCGAGACGGCAATCGAGGCGGACGAGACGGTGGAAGAAAACCGTCCAACCGCAAGCCTGGTCAAAAGAGCGACCGCCCCAACCGTCCGTCAGGTGGCAGGCCACCCCAACCCAACCAGCGCCGTGGAAAGCAACAAGGCCGTTCCAACGCTTCCAACCGAAACCGTTCAAACCGCTCAAATCGTTCCAATCGACGGCAGCCTCGCCGGGACGACCGGTCATGACGTTGCGGCGCAAACATGATGATTTGAGAGCGATTGATTCGGTGCATGGGCTCCGTTTGGGTCGTTGATTCAAACTGTTTTATCCACCTCGGTCAGAAAGCCGAGGACGGTTTTGTTGAAGACTTGCAGGCTGTTTTGCGAGGCCGCCAGTTACTTATCACGCCGGGGGTCGAACAAGAGGTTGCCACCGTTGCTTTGCGCCGCTGCGAGGGACGCCCAAACCTGCTGAAAGCCCTTGATTCCATGCTTCACAGCGTCCCCGTTGACGAGGACGATGTTCGGTCCCTCGCCCAACGCATCGGGGAATCAGCCGCCCCTCAGGACGTGGACTTGTCGTTGATGGTGCTGGCCGATGGCTTGGGCGCTGAAAGCAGCGATGTCGTGTTGGTGTCGGACGATTTCAAAATGACCACCACCGCAGACCGCACCGATCTGCGCTTCGAAACATGCCCCCCCTCGACCTTTCTGCAACGCTTGGTGGCTGACGCACCCGATGCAAGCCGAGACGCCAGGTTCCGAAGCCTTTCGCGCCAGGTCCGTGCTGCAGAGATGAAGTACGCCATCAGCCGGCGCAGCGAGTACGACGTTCAGCGAAAACTGACCTGGATGGTTGATTCGTTGCTCTCCTCCAGCCACGCGCTGGCCAACGATGAGGAGCAGGACGCTGACCGAGTGGAACGTCGTCGAATTGCCGATTTGACCCGGGTGATTCGAGGCTACAAGGTCAAACCAAAACGCTTGGAGGCATTGGGCGAACTGAAAGAGATTTGTGCCCCCGTCTCCAAGTTGGACAAGCACCTTTCGACCCTTCGGATGGAAGCGGACGAACGTCTTCACGACGCCATTGACGCCACGTCGACGCTGCTCACCAACGTGATGGAAGAGGTCGGCATGGGCCTCGCTCCTCTGGGAGAAGAACAGGCTGAAATCGCTCATCGCGCCATGGCAGGGAGCCTGTTGCGCACCGAGTCAGCCCTCGGCTTGATGGCGCGTATGGCCGGCGACCATCAAAAAGCGCGGCGACATCTCGCCCGAGCGCTGCACTTGGCGACGCTGGTGGACGACGTGGGATCAGAATGCAAAGCCATGCGCCGGTTGGGCATGTTGGCGCTCCAGAGCGAGGATTATCCGCGTGCGCTCAACCTCTTCTCCACCGCTGCGAATCAACCGACCGTGCACGATGCTGATGCCGTCCCGTCCATGGTGCTCGCCGCCATCGCTTCGTCGTTGACCGGGGATGCCTCTACAGCAGAAACATGGGTCACCAACGCCTCCTCGCACCTCATGGCGGACCCTTCTGCGGGCTCCACCGTGCTTGAACGGGTTGGCAAGGCGTTGCTGGCCATCGATCGACCGGAATTGGCGATTGAGCTCTTTGACGAATCAATGGAATGTGCGACGATAGCGGGAGAAGAGGAACGGCATGAGGTCCTCAGCACCTGCATGGTTCAAGCCGAATTGGCCCTCGATGACAGCGAGCGGGAAAACATCCCAATGCTTCGTCGTCTCCTGGACGGACTCACGCCAGCGGCACAGGGGCAGCAGCGTTGACGTCAGCTGAAACACCGGCTTCGTAGCGCTTGAAATTGTCCTTGAACATCGAGGCCAACTTGTCGGCGGTAGCGTCGTACGCCTCGCCGTCGGACCACGTTGTTTTTGGCTGAAGCACGTCGGCGGGGACGCCCGGACAGGAGGTCGGAATTTCGAAGCCGAATCGCTCGTCGGTGACGAATTCAACGTCGTTCAAATCGCCGTCAAGCGCAGCGTTCAGCATCGCTCGGGTGTACTTGATTTTCATTCGGCTCCCCTCGCCGTAAGCGCCGCCGGACCAACCGGTGTTGATGAGCCAGGCCGTGGAGCCGTGCTGGTCCATCTTGTCGGAGAGCAAATCAGCGTAGACGCCAGGGTGCATGGGCATGAAAGGCTCGCCGAAGCAGGCGGAGAAGGTGGCTTGAGGTTCCTTCACACCGATTTCGGTACCGGCAACTTTGGCGGTGTAGCCGGAGATGAAGTGGTAGGCTGCTTGGGAGGGGGTGAGACGTGAAATCGGCGGGAGAACACCAAAGGCATCGCAGGTCAGGAAGATGACGTTTTGCGGATGGCCGCCCTTGGAATCAGCCGTTCGATTGTCGATGAATTCGATGGGGTAGGAGCCGCGTGTGTTCTGTGTCTTCGACGTGTCGTGGAAATCGGGCACGCCATCGCTGTCAAGAACGATGTTTTCCAGCACCGTACCGCGCTTTCGCGTGGTGCCGAAAATGGCGGGCTCGTCTTCTTCGGAGAGATCGATGAGTTTGGCGTAGCAACCGCCTTCAAAGTTGAAGACACCGTTGGCGCCCCAGCCGTGCTCGTCGTCGCCGATGAGGGCGCGCTTCGGGTCGGCGGAAAGCGTGGTCTTGCCGGTGCCGGAGAGGCCGAAGAAGATGGCCGTGTTTTCGCCGTTGGTGTTGGCAGAGCAGTGCATGGGGAGAATGCCCTTCTTGGGCAGGATGAGGTTCATGACGGAGAAGATGGATTTCTTGATTTCACCAGCGTAGCGGGTGCCGCCGATGATGACTTCTTTGGCAGCGTAATTGACGATGACGAAACACTGGGAGTTGAGCCCGTCGCTCTCGGCGTCGGCTTCGAAGTGCGGTGCGTGGAGAACGGTAAATTCGGGCTCGTGCTCGGCCAGCTGTTCGGCGCCGGGCCGAATGAACATGTTTCGAGCGAAGGTGTTGTGCCAGGCGTTGTGGTTGACCACGCGGATGGGAAGGGCTTCGGAAAAGTCGGCGCCGCAGTACAAATCCTGGACGAAGAGCGCGTCTTGCTTGGACAGGAAATCGACGACCTTTGCTCGCATGCGGGTGAAGGTGTCCACGTCGGTGGAGACGTTGACGTCGCCCCAGTTGATGTCGTCGGAGATCGACGGCTCGTCAACGATGTACTTGTCGTTGGGCGAGCGGCCGGTTCGCTCACCGGTTTCGGTGACCAGCGCCCCGTGGGCGCTCAAGACGCCTTCTCCACGCTGGATGGCCATGTCGATGAGTGCTGTTGCCTCGAGGTTCCAGTAGACATCACCGCTGGGGGAGATGCCGTGCAAATCGAGGCTACCGGAGGGGGTGCCGTGGGTGCCGCCCATGTCAGCCGTTTCCGCCGCCCCTCTTTGTCCCTTTTGGCTCATCAACAACTGCTTCACGGCGTTCAAGGGCGCTGCAAAGGGTACCGCTCTCCTGCGGAGAAAACCGGTCAAAATCGACGAGCATGGCCGTCCGTGGCGGACAAGTTCATGTCCAGCACGCCGTGGTGACAGGCATGGAAGGGAACGACGGGGCCGCCGACGTCACGCCTTCCGAGGACGACGACGTGCTGCGGGAACAGTCGTTCAAGCGACCTCAAGGCCTCAACCTTGACTCGTTCATGGTGGCCACTCCACCGGTCGCCGACCCACCGGACAGCGAGGGCGCCGGTGAGGCAATTTCAGCTCCCGAGGGCCGCTCCACCGACTCAACCACGCAGACGACGGCTCACGGCAAACAAGCGGATGACAAAGACGCCGCCGTGGGCGATGTCAAAGCGCTCTTCACCATGGAACGCACCGAGGAGCGCCCCACCGACTCAACCACGCAGATGGCGGTCCACGGTGAGCAAACGATCGGCAAGGGCTTGGCCGTGGCCATGGTGGTGGTTTGGACGGCCATCGGCGCCTTGGTCGGAACGGTTCTTCCGCCCTTGCTGGGTGGTCTGGGTCTGCTGACCATGGCCATGGTCGGTCTTTGGCTTGGCGAGCGCTGGATTCGGCGCGATGCCATGCATTTGCTCGGTATTACGTGGGTCATTATCTCGATGAAACTTCTGTACGGTTTGGCCCTTGACGCTTGGCGATGGGGGTGGCTGGAAGGTCTCGGTGTTCCAGAGAGCCAAGTGCTCGGCGGGTTGAT
Organism: uncultured euryarchaeote; assembly: GCA_964014165.1. Classification (GTDB taxonomy): domain Archaea; phylum Thermoplasmatota; class Poseidoniia; order Poseidoniales; family Poseidoniaceae; genus Poseidonia. The sequence goes on from CAXGZM010000003.1 coordinate 38,003, forward strand.
GCTGGCCCTTGTTGGCGTGAACGTCGCCCTGGCGTTCCGCCATGACGAAGACGCGATTGCCGCTCAATCGGCGCTCGTCTTGTTTGCCGTGGGAAGCTCAGCCGGCGCCGTCTACGGTGAGGTGGGCATTGCGGTGCTGATCGTCTTGGCCATGGCGCTGATGCACGGGTTGGCCTTGATTCGTTCATCAGGGAACCTGGCCAGTCTCGGGATTTCAATGTCGTACTTGTGGGTGGGCGTCCACGCCCTTTCCAACGATTGGACCGTGTTTTCCCTCACGTTGTTGCCCGTGGATAACGACCTGACACTGTTCCTTCTCCTGAGCGTGGTGACGGCTGCAAACGCGTCCATGGCAGCAGCCTTTGTGCATCATGAAAATTGGCTGAGTCAAGCCGTTCATGCGGTTGGTCTCGGCAAACCCGGTTTGTGGGCTGTGTCCGTCTCCCTCGGGATGGTGGGCGCGCTGATGACCATTGCTGCGCACCGAACAGAGACGGGGTATGCGCTTGCGCAACTGATGCTCTTGACATTGGCGTTCACGTCTTCGTACCTGGTGGTACGCGGTGTTCCGTGGACCAAACTGATGCCGTTCGTGCTCGCACCCATGCCGTTTCTCATCGCCGGCTTGGCCTTGCTCAATGCGGGCGTTCTCACCCTCACCTTCCCGCTCGAGTTGAGCGAATATTCCATGTTTGCGCTCGCAACGACAGGCCTGTGCATTGGGGTGTTGCTGACGCACCAAGCCAACGTGTCCGACCATGTCCTGTGGATGGGCGGGTTGGTCATCGTCCTCCTCCTGACCCTTCTCATCCCCGCCGAGGACGGTGGTCGCCAGGGTCGGCTTCTCTTGGTGTCGCAGGCCGCCGTTTGGCTCGGCTTGGGTGCCATCGCCGTGTTGCGCCATTCGCCGTCCATCGCCGGTGTTGCCGTTCTGGCCCCCTACCTCTGGTTGCTTGCATTTGCCACGGACGTCGAACAGCGCTTGGTCAACGCCGACCTTGTACCGATCGTGTTGTCCGAGGTGGATCTCGGTGTGTGGATGGTCCTGTTGATCGTTCAGCAAGTGGGTGTCAACCACCGTCTTGGTGATGCGAATCTCAACCTTGCCGGCGGCCTCGCAGGCTTCTCGGAGATGAGCTCCCGTGTTCGGGATTCAGAAATGCTCACGCTCTGGAACCTTGGTTTCCTGCTGGCTTGTCTCTCGTTCGTCGCCACCACTCGCCCTGCGGGGGTGACGGCCTTGGGTGCACTGGGTGGCATGGCCATCTTGTTGCTGGCGCACGCCGGCATGACCTGGTTGGGCCTCCATCGTGGTCGTCCACAGACGCTGGTCATCGTTTGGTCAATGGCCGCGCTTTCCATTGCGTGGAATTACGGCTTGGAGGCCGGCTGGGCGCTGGCCCTCACCCTCGGAAGCATCGTGCTCATTGCAGCAGCAGCTCAGCGCGTGGACGACGTGGAGGCGTCGCACGGCGATCCGACCGTTCGCACCCTCCCCGGGCGTCTGATGACGGTTCATCTCGGCATGATGACGGCGTTGTTCCTCGTGGTGGCGCTCGGCCCACAGCGAACGA
>CAXGZM010000004.1:0-36078 GCA_964014165.1 uncultured euryarchaeote
ACCTCGTCGGCAGCGTCAGATGTGTATAAGAGACAGACCGAGGAGTGAGCCACACGGCCGTGGTGGCGGGCCGGTCCCACGACGAAGGCGGTTGACCTTCGTTGACCACGGCCTCTTCAAAAAATGAGAGATGGCGATCAAGCACCTCCTCAACGTGCGCCTTGCCACGAATCGCTGGTCCTTGGAGCGGTACGATCGAGGCGAGGTCCATGCGTTTGATTCGTTTCAAACTCGCCACGATGTCGACCAGCGAGCCACCCGGCATGTCCCAACGTGTTGGCCTGTCAGCCCGAGGTACGAGGGCACCGACCACCAGGGTCGAAAGGTGAGGGATGTGAAAGCCCATGCCGTCACTCGTGTGCCCCGGAAGGTGAACGGGAATCACCTCACCGTCGCCCATGGGAAACACATCGTCTTCAGACAACGGCTCGGTGGATGTGCGAGGCATATCGGAATCGTAGCGATTGGCCCAGGTGGTGAAGAAATCGCCCGTCTCCAGGGCCGCTTGGCCGTCTCGGTGAATGTGAACGGGGACATCACCGAACGCTGCCGCAACGTGCGACGCACCGCCGGAGACGGGAAAGCGTCGTGAGGTGAGCAAGATGCGGTCCAGTTGGTTCTCGCCCAACTGTCCCGTGATGCGCTCTACCTGCAAGGCTTGGTACCACGAAGTGCCCGAGTTGATGAGGACGTGGCCAAGCGAACCCGACACCAACACCACGTTGCCGTCGTGATGGATGCCTGGCAGCCTCACGACCTTCATGGTGTCGCCACCTCACGGCCCGTCTTGAACATACCCAAACCGGGTGGTTGCGGTTAAATAGGGGGATTCGGTCGCCCGACCATGGCACGATTCCCCGAAGCAGAAGCCCGCTTGCTTCATCGCAAGATTTGCATGCGCTGCAACGCTCGCAACGCCATGCGTGCCACCCGCTGTCGCAAGTGCGGCTACAAGGGACTTCGTCCCAAGAACGTCGAGCGAAAGGGCAACTGATCCCTTCAACCAATCCACTGCAACAGCAGCGTGGTTGGGTCTCCCAGCAACACGAGCGGAAGCACGGCTGGGAACAAGAACACCAACAGTGGCATCTTGTGGCTCACCCAAACACGCTCAACCCCGTTGTCTTTGAGGGCAGCCAAACGCTCGCTAAGTTCCTCGTCGCTGGGCGTTGTTCGCGGTGCCCGAGCAGCGTGAACCACGCGACGTTCACCGCTGGGCATCTCCATTGTATCGGTCAACAACCATACGTGTCGCTTGGCCACCTCATCGACAGCCATCATCGAAGCGTGCCACGCCATACGTAAATCACCAAACCGTCGGAGGTCGCCGCGACTCATGTTCAGGGCGAGCATGATGAACGGAATGAACAGGAAGGCAAGACCGCCCCAAATCAGCAACGAGATGCTCACGGGAAGCGCAACAACCGTTTCCTCACCCACGACACCGAACGGCAGGGGGACGGAAGCCCATGTTGGAAACACCAAACTGACCCACATCAGGGCTTTGGCGTCCGCCCCGCCGTGAAGAAGACGAAGCCGCCAAGCCACGTCAATGAAGAAAATGACGAGGAACAGTCCGGCTGTACGCCACCACAACATGCCGAGGGCATCGCCGTTGTTGAGGAGCACCTCGACGGGCGTTGTGGCCTGATAGCGCAATGCACCCGCAACAACACCGGCTGCACCCGCTCCGTACCAGAGCAGGAACGTACGGTCCATCCATGAGCCGTTCAGTGCGTCCTTGATGGTCGGTCGTCCGAACACCGAGATGCTCGCATACGCTACCACAGCCGCAGCCGTGAGGTAAATCGTCCAGTCTGCACCTTGGACCATCAAATCCAGCGCCCAGATGAAAATCGCAGGTTTGGCCCAAACAATCCAGTGTTCGTTGGCCACCCTCCGTGATCGATGATCCATCCATGCAGCCCAGCCCATGCCGAGCAGCAGAACACCAACCCTCGTCCATCCCAAGATGGCTTCGTTGGTCGGCTCCATGGTTCAACCAAGCCGGCCATCACCTTAAAGACGGCCGCCGACCAGCCAACGGATGCGTGAAACAAGGTGAGCGTCATGAACATCGAAGAACGATTGGAACAAGTTGCCACCGTCATCAATCAAATTGACGACCCCAAAGTCCCGCGAAACATCCGTCGTCAAGCGAAAGAAGCTTGCGAAAATTGGCTCCTCAACAAGGGGAAGAAACTCGATGTTCGCATCGCAATGGCCCAGTCAAAACTTGAGGAACTCTACGAGGACCCCAACATCCCACCCGAATTCGGAACGCTGATCTTGACCATCAACACCGAACTCGAGCGTATTTTGACCGAAGTCCTTTGATTCATTCTTCTTCGGTCTTGTCGTCATCAAGAGCAAACACGAGACGGCCGAGGAACAAGCGCTCTTTGACAGAGAGTTTGCCTTCCGTCACAAGTTCCTCCAACTGGTCGCTCCATTCCTGAGGGAGCGGCATGTGGTCAATGCCAATGCGAATGAGGTCAATTTGATCCACACTCAACCGTCCACGGCGCAGCGCATATTCCGCAGCGATTCTGGCGGAGATGAGTTTTACCTGACCGTCGCTGTACCCCAACACGGTCTGCAACTCTCGCAACATGCGCTCTTCGTACGCCGTGATGCGACCGTCCTTGATGGCCTCTCGCCACGCTTCCTCGAGGGTTGGGGCCCGCTCCGAGAGCAGGATAGCAAGCGGGCGGGTGGCATCGATGTTCTCGAGAACGATTTTCAAAATGACAACCAGCGGGATGGAGAGGATCATGCCAACGATGCCCCAGACCCAAAACGAGAAGGCCGTCACGACGAGTAACAGAACCGGCGAAATATCGAGGGCGCGGCCAGCCCAGCGCGTTTCAATGACGTTCCCCCAAAGTTGCTGATTCGTCAACAACAGCACGGTCAACACCAGAAGCATGGACGGTTCAAGCAGGATGAAGCCAAGGAGCAACGGGGGAATCGTTGCCAAGAGTGAACCGATGTAGGGCACATAGTTGAGCAGGAACGTCAACAAGGCCCATGTAAACCACAAATCAATGCCGAAGAGGAGCATCACCAGACCGGCGCAAACACCGGTGCCAAAACCAACGCCGGTTTTGACGACCACGTAGGTGTTCACACTGGCTTCGATTTGGTCGCGAATCATGTGCACGCGTTCGCTTCCACCGCCCGGGTAGGCTCGTTCAATCCGTCCCGGCAGAAGGCTGGCTTCGAAGATGATGAACAGCAAAAAGAACAGCACGGTCACTCCGGTGACGAAGAACATGCCCACGCTGGACAACAGTCCGCTGATGGCGTCCGATACCCCCGAACCACCTTCGAGGAGACCCATGCTGGTGAGGTCGTCGTCAAGGGTGCCGTTGAGCGTAGCACCGGAGTCGAGAATGGTGGCGCCAATGAGTGGCATGCCTTTGACGTCGTTCCACCGCTCGTCCAAGAGTTCGGTGTACTCGTCCATGCGCTGGTCATCACTCAACAACGAGTCGGCTTGCTGATAGGCAAAGAAACCCGCGGAAATCACGATGAGGATGGCCAACATCAACATCGTGATGTACGACAGCATGATGGGGAAACCCTTGGCAGAAAGATAGTCAGCACCTGGCTTGAGGACGAAGTAAATCCCCAAAGCGATGAACAGCGGCTGCAACACGTCGACGAGTTGAATCAGCCAAATCGTGACCAGGGTCATGATGATGGCAGCGTGGGAAAGCAGGGTTACCCGCTGTCGAAAATTCTGGCTGGTCCACGCCGGAGTGGATGTATCCATGGTCAAGCGACCCCCGGCGGGGACTTCAATTCATCTCAGCAAGGCTGTCGCTGCTTTCTCCCTCAGAAATATCCGGTAAATGAGGGAGGCGCAGGGTCAGCAGCGCGGACATCATCATCAACAAACCGCAAACGTGGAAGACGGTGTGGTAGTCCCAAGGATAGCCACGACCAACGGTCAATTCCCAAACGATTCCACCGGTTAAGGGTCCGAAGATACGGGCGAAGGCGCTCAGTGATTCCTGCGCCCCCATCACGACACCGAAGTCGTATCCATCCTTTCGAGCAAGACGGGTGAGGTACGTGCTGGTCGAGGGCTGAAACACACCGTTCCCGATGGCAATGAAGGTCACGACAAAGAACAACTGAAGCCAGGCCATGTTGGCTTGAGTGTAGGGGATGAGGGTCAACCCCAATCCGGTCAAGAGAATCGCCAACGGGATCAGACGGCGCGTGCCGAAACGACGGGTGAGCGGCCCGATCAGTGCGCCTTGGGTGAGGATGCCAAGAAGGCCAATCATGGCGAAGATTCGCCCGTTGTCTTGTTCCGAGAATCCAAGGCCACCGACGGCCGAATCCATCTCCGTATAGAGGATGAAAACCGAGTGCATGATGGTGAAGCCAAAGATGAACAGCGTGTACACCCAGATCATCAGACCGATGCCGGGTTTACTCAACATGGCCACCGAGTTTCTGGCCATTGAGGCAACCTCTCGCCCCCATGAGGCAGATGGAGAGGCTGTTTTCGCGTCAAGATCCAGGGATTCCGGCAGCTTGTAGTACGCCATAACAAGCGAGCCGGTTGAAAGCACGCTCGCAATCAGACAGGGCAAGAGGTAGGGATAGGTCTCAAACACCGTACCAACAAACATGCCCCAACGCTCTGCCGGGCTGGAAAACTCACCGCCGAGGAACGGACCGATGGTGAAGCCCAGACCGAAGGCAGCACCGATGAGACCCATGCGTGTAGCAAGTTGTTTGGGCGTGCTCACGTCACCGATGTACGCCCTTGCTACGGCGATGTTTCCGTTGAACACCCCTGAAAGGAATCGCATGGCGAGGGCGAAGAGGAGGGTGGATGAAAGGCCGAAGGCCGTGAAAAACACCGTGTTCCCAACCAGGCCGATCATGAGAACAGGGCGCCGACCTATGCGGTCGGAGAGCGAACCCCAAATCGGTGAAAAGAGGAACTGGCCGAAGGAATACCCGGTCATGAGCAATCCCACCCACAAACCGATACGAACCACACCCTCCTCTGCCGCAAGGTCTTGGACGAGGTAGGTGAGAAAAGGAATGATGATGCCAAACCCGATCATGTCAATCATCGTAACAAGGAAGAGCACCACGAGGGCTCCTTTCCCTGCATCACGCTGATGTGGCTCGGACATTGTCTTCTCCGAGGCGCGGATGGTATTAGTAAGCCACCCCGATAATCCCGCACGGGAGAGGTTTTCTTCAGACGAGCGAAATCTTGCTCTGGACTTCAGGCGTTAAGCGGTCAATGACGGCTTCAAGTCGCTCCACCAAGCCGGCTTTTTGTTCGTGCTTGATGAGCGCATACTGCATGACTTCATCAAGCGTGTCAACGGCGACGACCTCAACCATGGCTTCGAATCGATCGTCGAGGAGAACATCTTGCATGTTTGCTCGCGGTACGACGATGGTCTTGACACCCGAACGAGCTGCTGCTTCAATCTTGGCGGTGACGCCTCCGATGGGCAGCACTTCGCCACGAACGGAGAGTGAACCGGTCATGGCCAAATCTTGGCGAATCGGGATGTTCTCCAGGGCAGAAATAATGGCCGTGGCGATGGTGATGGAAGCAGAGTCGCCGTCCACACCGTGGGTATCGACGAACTGAATGTGAATGTCGTAGTCGGAAATGTCCTTGCCCGTGAGTTTCTTGATGACGGCGCTGACGTTGGTCACGCTTTCTTTGGCCAAATCGGACAACCCACCGGTGGCGTGGATTTTCCCGCCACCGCCCTGTGAGGGCGTGACGAGGGCTTCAACAGGAAGCATGATCCCACTGAAGTCAGAGAGACCGGAGTTCGCCCCAAGCACGGCGAGGCCGTTGACACGTCCAACACGCTGGCCGCTGTTGACCAACATGGCGTAGTCTTGCCGACGCTCAATCATTCGGTCGGCAACCTGCTGCTCCAGCGGCTTGGCGATGTTCCTTGCGCCGAGCACGTGTTCCGCAGACGTCAGCGGTGCGCCTGCTTCGACGGCGAGATCGCCGGCGATTCGAACCAGTCCACCCAGTTCTCGAAGGCGAAGGGAAAGTTTGCCTCGGCGGCCTGCGCGACGCTGTGCTTCTCGCAGAATGATGGCCACAGCACTCTTGTCGAAGTGGGGGATTTCTCGGACGGTGTCTTGGTCTCGCAACACCTCTTGGGCGATGAATCGGATGAGGCGGCGACGGTTGCGGGAGGTGTCGGGCATCTCAGAGTTCACGTACACCTCGTAGCCGTAGCCGCGGATACGGCTTCGAAGGGCCGGGTGCATGCCCTGAATGGCATCGAGGTTGCCTGCTGCGATGAGAATGAAATCACAAGGAACGGCTTCGGTCTTGGTCAGTGCACCCGAGGAGCGCTCCGACCGGCCCGAGATGGGGAAGGCTCGGTCTTGCATGGCCGTGAGCAGGGCTTGCTGCTCTTCGAGGCGAAGCAGGTTGATCTCGTCGATGTAGAGAACACCTTTGTGAGCACGATGAATGGCGCCTGGCTCAACACGGTCGTGTGCAGGGGTTTCCATGCCACCGGACTGGAACGGGTCGTGGCGGACGTCGCCGAGGAGGGAACCCGAGAGCGTGGCCGTGGCGTCCACAAAGGGTGGAAGTTCGTTGAGGTCGTGCTTGACCAGCACCTTCGGAATGCGGCTGTCGTCAACAGCACCGAGACGGCTTCGAATGAACATGTACCCGAAGACCAGCAAGAAACCGCCGAAGAGGAGGGTGAACAAATCACCGGATTGGAGGGCGGCGATGAGCAAGAGGAAGCCGATGGCAGCGAAAGCGATGAACAACATGCGCTGTGATTTCTCTCGTTGCTGACGAATGGCTTCTTTTTGGACCTTGACGATACGTTCGGCTCGGCCAGCGGGCACCGTTCGCACCCGAGGTACGTTTTCGTCGTCTTCGTTTGGATACACGAGCACGTCTTCGAGCGCATCTTTGGGAAGCAAGTCCGTCATTGAGCGTGCCAGCATTGACTTGCCCGTTCCCGGGTCGCCGATCATCAACATGTGTCGACGCTGTTCTGCTGCCTTCTTGATGACGACCGACCCGGCTTCCTGGCCGATGACCTGGTCAACCAAACGGTCGGGAATGGGTACGTCGGCCGTCGATTCAAACGCAACTTCAGCGATCCAATCCTCAACCGATGTGTTGAGCACCTCGTCGGCGCCGGTTGGCTCCGGCGACCAGACGGTGGTCACGGTCTCTTCGGTAGCATCCGCAACCTCTTCGAGTCCTTGAAGGCCCTCTTCAAGGGCTTCATCGGAAGGGGTCACGGTTTCTTCGGCCACGCTACTTCCTCTCCTCACTCCCCTTTAGGGGTATGCTTTGGGACCATCTCGGCAAGGGGTCAAAAAGAATTCATCAATTCTGATTCAGGCGGTCGAGGTACTGCTGACCGTAGTACGTCCACTGTTCCATGGTCCAACCGGCAGGCAGACCACCCGGGGGAAGCGGTGGGCCAGCCGGTGCGGCAACGGGCGCAGGAGCTGCAACAGGAGCGGGAGCCACTGCGGGAAGCGGTGCGACGGGCGCAACGTGCGCCACCGGCTGTTGGAAGATGTCTGCGGCTCCGCCGTACATGGAGTTCGCCACGGTGTCGTGGATGGGGAGTGCTTCCGTGTTCCACTTGGGTTCATCGGGCTGTCCACCGTTTCGCATGAACATCAAGCCGAGCAGAGCAGCCAGGATGAGCACGCCGATCACGATCACAATCACGTTCGTGTTCAGTCCACCTTCAGCGTCGTCTCCGCCGTTGCTCTGAACGTTCTCGGAGGGACAATCCGCCCGCGGGTCCTCGCAGGCAACATCGAATTTGGCGTTGAGTTCCATCAAGCGCGCATCCAACGATGCAACTTCGGTGCTGCTGGGGTTCTCAGCCAGTTGAGTTTCAAGATCGGCAATGTCAGCCGTCAGATCTGCGATGTACCATGCAAGCAAGTCATCGTCCATGTCCGCAGGTGCTGGAAGTTCTTCGGTCGTCATCCACTTGGTGGTATCGGTCGTCTTGTATTCTTGGCCAAGATCGTCCACGGCCTTGACCGTCAGTCCGATGTAGTCCATGTTTCGCATGCCGTTGGTTCGAGCAAAGCCGCCGTCGCCATAGGACGATGGAATGTTCATTTCTTGCGTCCAGCCGGTAGCGGAGCGAGACATGTCCAAATCGTATTCCCAGAATCCATCGCAGGTTCCCGACAACTCATTGCAAAGCGACCACGTCACCGAGATGACCGTGAAGGTGGGTGCAGCGTCCGTCAACGCAAAGGAGGCGGTTGGGGTTTGGGTTTCATACGTATCAACCATGTTGACGGAAAGATAACCGGAGCCGTCGTCCGTCTTTGAAACATAGAACGGCAGTGAATCGTACACGTTCACGATGATTTCGTAGCTGTTGGTTGCATAACCGTCGGTGGTCGAAAGGGTCACGGTGTGGATGCCGACCTCCTCAAAGTTGAGGATAAGGTCGCCAGTCAGCAAACGAGCGGAACCCACTTCGGTGGACTGTGGATTGTTCACCCAGTAGGCACCTTGAGGGCTGTCGACGTCGGACAACCGGCTGTTGAGGTTGATGACCTTCTGACGGTTGGTCTTCATGGAGATCTCTTCGATGTCGGTCATGTCGAGACGGGGTGCGTCGTTGATGGGGGTGATCCGGACGGTGACGGTTTGATCGGAGTATTGCTCGCCGTCGCTCGCACGGAGCGTGACAACGGTCTCGCCGTTGACATCATCGTCAACGGTTTGGAAGCCAAGGTTGTTGTCTCGCAGTTCAACGCTGATCACCTCAGGATTGGAGTTTTCGATGATCTGAAGGGTGAGTTCGGAAATGTCAACGGCTTGACCGGTGTCGTCGGTGTCCGAAAGGTAGGAAGACAGAGCGAGGACACCGCTGCCACCTTCGTCGACGACCTGAATGGGGAGGCCTTCCCAGCGGGGCTGGCCGTTTTCGATGACGTTGAACAGCAGCGTTCCGTAGGGAAGTTCGCCGGTTTCGGAGTAGTCGCCACCGTCGTCCACACGAATCTCAATTCCTTTCTGACCGAGCGGGCACTGCTGACGCATCTCGTCGTAGGGGAAAATCACCTCGATCTCTTCGCTGGCAGGGTGCCAAGCGACGAAGTTCGGGCTGTTGGAGGTGATGGTCAGGTCGCCCAGGGGCGTTTCTGGGTCGGAAACATGACCGTCCATGCTCACTTTGGTGCTAAGATCACAAAGGATGGTGGGCACGGGGTCTGCGACGATCAGCGGACGTCCGTTGGCAAGTTCAAACATGTCGTCAGCCACCGTCCACGCGCTGGTCTGTCCGCGGCTGTCAACGGCTCGCACACGCACGTCGTAATCGCCAGCCGCCATGGTCATGCTGGGATAGATGACGTACTCTCGGCCTTCTTGAGCTGAATCACGGTAGAGGACATTTTCGCCTCCGGAGACGATGCTCGCATCCCATGTGTTTTGATTGGCTGGGGAAACCTCAACCTCGAAGGACATGGTGTCGATTGTGTCAACGTTGTCGTTGGCATCACCCTTGGCGAGGACGGAAACGTAGTCGCCGCGCTCCACGACGTCCGACCCCAAGACTTGGGGTGTTTTCACCTGTGGAACACGGTCGTGATCGACACCGATCTCAACGATGTTGTTGCTGCCGCTCATGTCGCCGGAAATCCCGACGAGTCGGGCACCAAAGTTGGTGGACCAAGCGTTGCTTGGCAGGTTTGAAGTGTCAAACGTGGCCGTACCCGTGAGGAACGGAGAACCCGGTGCGACGTTCAGCGTCGGAATGGAAACCGTGTCAATGGGCGTGGTGGAGGCCCCGTTCTTGTAGAAGAACTGAAGCGAGCCACCGTTGGTGTAATCCAAATCGCCGGTGTTCTTGACATCGGCCTGGAGGGTGAGGGTGTCGCCGCGCACGTAGGATTCCGTGCCTTCGTCGTTGCTGACCGTGAGGCCGGAAACACCGATGTCCATCTTCGGGCCCATCGTCGAGTCGATGGCGTGGTAGACGTGGGGGCTGCTGCCACCGACGGAAACTTGGTTCCCGCTCATGAGGGCTGCGACAACAACGGCCTTGTTGATACCGCCAGGAACGACGGAGGTGGGAACGGAGGTCCACGACTGGGTGGTGTCGGTTGAAGCGACAGTGACGCTGTGGAAAGCGGAACCCGTTCCAGCGTTCTTTGACTTGTACGTGTCGCCTGCGGTCAACCAGGCCATCCAGCAGTTGTAGCCGTGGGGGATGCCGGACGAGTAGGAGTAGCCCGTGCAGTCTTTGTCAACGAGGGCAGCGTAGAGTTTCATGTTGGAGGCCGGTGTTCCCGAACCCTTGTACTTGTACGAGATGCTGATGTCGTAGTTGCCACCGTTCTGTGAAATGGCTGCAGACATGCCGTAGTCGTTCACGGTGCTGTGCATGCCGCCACCGCTGGAGAATTGGCTGTCGTAGGTGTCGTAGTTTGAGGAGGCCCCGCTCTGGCGCTTGTCGGTTCGGTCGCCGAAGTAAGCGTCAGGAGCACCGCCGGTGGTCCATGCCCAGTTGTAAGGAGCGACGTTGCCTGCACGGGCCGTGTTGGTCTGGCCGAACGAAGCGGACATGTACGTGATGTAGACGTACTCGTCCGGGTGGTTGCCTTTGATGGCGTGATGTGCGTCAGAGCCACCGCCCGTCTTTGAGCAATGGCCGCAGTTGTCCGAGGAAATGTACTGGCCAAAGACGACGTGCCCGGGGCTGGTTGCCTGTGAGGGGTTGAGCACAACGGTTTCTTCTTCCAACTCGATGGCTGGCTGGTACAATTCGCCCATCATCCCGGCAGTGAGACTCCCGAGGAAAATTGCAACGATGGCAAAAGCGAGGCTACGCGTGGCTTTCATGCTAATAGGAGGCTTCGGTTGGTATATGAACTAAACGGGCTCTCGTCCACCCACAAAAAAAAGACCGGCGAACCATGTGACCTCGATTAATAGAACGTCTCGAAGAACATTGGAATGAGGTTTGGGGAGGCTTAACATTTAGCACCTTTTCGCCAACCTGTGAGCGCAAGCACTTGGGCAGTCCTCGTTGAAGAGAACGGCAAAACCTACGTCGTGGAGCTGGTTGACCAGCAGCAGAAGATCAAGGGGCTTGGCGTCTTCAATCCGCATCAGGCATTGCACAACACCCCCATCGGTCAATCGGTCGTCATCGGGCAGAAGGAACTGAAACGAATGCCTGCCCGGCTCCCTGAGCTCAGCCGCGGCATGGTCCGCCGAGCCCAAACCATCGGCAGCAAAGATGCAGGTTTTTTCCTCACCAAACTCGGCATCGGTCCGAACGATGCCGTGCTTGAAGCTGGGATTGGAAGCGGTGGATTATCGATGTACATTCAACGGGTGCTCGGCCAAGAAGGCGTTCACGTGACCGTTGAACCACGGGAAGAACATGCGGCGGTGGCGCTTGAAAACCTGCGTCGGGCATCCGCATGCTGGGAACAAAGCCCCGTTCACCACCATCTTGAGGGCACCTTGGAAGAGCGGGCCGCCGAGGCGGCTTCATTGGTCGACGGCTTCCACGCCGTTGTCCTCGACCTCCCGGACCACCCCCCGGCCATCGAAGCATCCGCCAGTCTCCTGCTCCCTGGTGGCCGCTTGGCTTGCTACTGCCCGGTCTCGTCCCAAATGGAGCGAGCGTGGGAAGCGTGCGAAGCGGCCGGGCTAACGGTTGAATGGGCCGGTGAACTGATGGAACGGGAGTGGGGCAGGGCGTCAAAAGGCGGGATGCGACCGGTCAACGGGCCGTTCGGCCATACGGCCTTCTTGCTGGTCGCTCAGCGATTGTGAGGCACGGTATCGGTCATGAAGGCGCACTCAACCGACGTTGACGAGCATTCATTCAACCACGCGTATCTTGTTGTCACACTGCGGGCAAGTAAATCGGAACGGCGGCGTGCTTCCACGAGGAACACCGAGACGGGCATCACAACTCGGACAGTTGACCTTGGATTCGCCGTCCATTCGACACTCGTTGTAGCCAAGATCAGGGAGATCTTTTTCCTCTTCTTCTTCCGATTCTTCCACCACCTCTTCTTCGGGGGCGTTGCTTCCGCCCGAGCGACGGCGCAGCAGTTGAATCGCAACCAAGGCCACGAGCCAGCCAGCGCCCATGGCACCCAGCGCAGCAGGTTGACTCACGTTCACGCCGAGGGGAAGAGCGAGTCCGTTGGGCGGAAGGGCAGGCCCCTCAATGGTAACCGGGAGCGGGACGGCTTCGTCAGTGGTCAACACGCCGCCGCCCGTCGCAGTGGAACGAACCTCGATTTCTAGGGTCGCTGCTCGGGCCGTGTTCGAGGTGATGGTCAGCAAGAAATCTGCGCTTGAACCGGCGGTCAGCGAAAAATCACTGGTGGCGGCATCATCACTCATTCGCAGCCATTCGAGGACCACCAGTCCCGTGTCGGTGCCGTGGGCGTCGAGCGTACCCTCCACCTCAGCGTTGCCCAGATTGGACACCGTCAGCACCACGGAGGTCGAACTGTCCACGCCCAACGAAGCACGGCCTTCTGAAAACGCCAGTGCAACTCGAGCATCGCCCGGCCAATCCGCTTCAACCGTGTAAAAGGCGACCTGCTCGATGACGACGTTGCTCCGCACGGCACTGACGGCACGGAACGAGAAGGCCTGCTGACCGGCCTGTGCATCGTTGGCAACCACGCAGGACCAGCCAAGCGGGGCTGAGGAGAGACCCGGACCGATGGTGACCGAAGCGTCCAGGCCGCAGTCCTTGCCGACCGTGGTAAGGCTGAACGTGTCCTCGGTGTTTCCCGTGTTCGTGACGACGATGGAACCGAAAACGGAACCACCGGGAGCCGCAGAGGCCTTGTCGACCAGCACGGCGAATTCCGCTTGGGCGACCACAGGGTCAACGGTGATGTCCACCGAATCGCTGACCGCCTCGTTTGAAGTCGAAACGGTACGCAGGGTGAAGATCACCCCGTTGTCCGGCGCCCCTGAGGAAATCTCCCTGACGGTGATGGCGACTTGCTGCGTGTCCCCTGCCCCGAGTTGGAACGTGGTCGGCGACACGGTGAACTCGAACCAGTTACCGGTGCTTTCCGTTGTCCATTCCACCATGAACATATCAGCGGCCGTTCCCACATTGGTCACTTCAACGTTGAGCGTTGATGCTGAGAGCGGGCTGGCAAAGATTCGTTCCTGCACGCTGCTCACCACGACGGCTTCCCGGTCGACGACGACCAAATCAAAACTGTAGGTGACGTTGAAAGGGCCGTCTTGGAGCGTGAGGGTGAGCGCTGATGACGCCGGGGTTGCACCGGTGGAAGCGGCAAAGGAGAGGGTGATGTTTTCCTGTGCTCCCGGGGCGAGGTTGACTTCGGACACATCGTAGGATACCTCAACGTCGCTGGGCAGTCCGGTCAACGTTGGGAGCAAGGTCAGGTTGGACGTGCCGCTGTTCACCAAGGTCATGGCCGTGGTGGACACCTCTCCCGGAGCCACCAACACACGGTCCTCGCCGGGTGGCAGCAAGGACAGCCCGTCAACCTCGAGGAGGTGGATGTCCACAAGGAGCGAAGCCGTCTGGCCGTTGTAGGTTGAGGAAAAGGCCTGCTGGAAGAGACCGGAAAGCGAAGTATCTCCCTTGGTGTTCACGGTCCAGGTGCCAACCTCACCCGCCGGAACGAGCACACCCGAAGAACTGACGAGCACGGTGGTGAGGCCGGTCGAGCCCTCAACGTCGAGGAAGAAGGTCGCATCGTCGCTCCCGTGGTTCGTGATGCGGATTTCGTAATTTCCGCCAGCCTCGGGGACGATGTCGACGGCTGAAAGCGGACCAGAGAGGGAAAAGTTGACCGCTTCATCCACGTTGACGGTGAAATCGAGCACGTCCAAGATTTCAACAGAGCCCCCGGTGCTGTGGCTGGCCGTGAGGGTGAACAAACACGCTGCTGAACTGTCAACGTCCTCGTCGACGTCAATGATCATTTCAATCTCCTCAATCGCACCCGGTGCAAGGTTGCCCGACATGGCCGCGACCAACGAGCCCGTGCACGGGTTGGTACCCGAGGCAGTGGCAGCCGCGAGGTCCCAATCGATGTCGAGTGCTGTGTTGCCTGTGTTGGTGACTTGGGCGGCGGTGAGCGTGCTTTCTCCGGGCAGGAAGACGTCGTTTTGACGGAGGAACGCCGTGGCAATTTCGGGTTCTGATTCGACCTCAACCACCAAGACGGTGGAGGATGTGATGTTGCCGTTGGTGGAACCCACGGTCAATCGGTAACCGTAGAAATCGGGTGCAGCGTCCGAGGGCACCGTGATGGACAAGGTGGCCGATGCTGAGCCGCCCGCCGGGATGTTGGAGAGTTCGTCGTCTTGCCATTGTATGTACCAGCCCTGGGGGACAGAGGAACCAAGGCCGAAAGCTGCCATTCCGGAAGCTTCCCACGGGTAGTAGGACATTCCTGCAGTTTGGTTGAACACGGTGTCATCTGCTGCTTGCTGAAGCGCCAATTTGGTGCTGCTGTTGAGGTTCACCGTATCGGTGCTCCCCGCACAAGTCTCGCCCGTGATGGTTGCATGGAAGACACAGGCCGCAAGGTAGGACCCCGACAGCGACGGATGGCTGCCGTCCGAGGTGTAGAGATCGTAGAACAAGTTGCCAGAAACGGTCGGGTCATCGCCGTCCGCCACGACGCCGTCGTGCACGGTTTTGAACGCCAAGCCGACCGGAGCCATCCAAACGGCATGACCGGCCGAGGAGATGTTCTCTGCGTAGCGAGTGTACCCCTCGGTCAATCGAGCCTGCATGGCGGTGAAATTGTTGTTGAAACTGTTCAGGCTGTCGCCACTGCGGTAGCCCCAGGTCATGAAGAGCACCGTTTCTCCTCCTTCGTCGGCAATCGCTTCGCTCAGCAAAACCGAGGCGTTCTTGCTGTCCTGCCACATGCTGTTGGTTGACGGGAAGGAGGGCACCTGACTTTGGTCTTGCAACACGACATAATCCCACGGCGAGCCTCGAAGGGTGGTGTTCCACTGGTTGCCGGACGTGTTCACGTTGGACCAGTGTTGAGGCAGTTTCATGCCCCCGCTGTTGAGTGAACCGAGGGTGGCGTTGTAGCCGTCTGCATCCATGACGTCGTCAACCAGCGTTGCCAAATTGTTGGCACCCGTGTAGCTGTTGCCCATCATGAGCACGGACACCGAGGTGGTGTTGGTTCCGTTTGAACCCGTACCGTTGCCGGTGCCGTTGTCCGAGGAATTGTTTTCGCCGTCCGAGGTGTTCCCTGAGTTGTTGCCCGTGCTCGTGTTGGTGTGGTTGGCCCACCACGAGGCAAGGTCGGGTTGCACTTCCACATCCAGCAGCAGGGTGTCGGTCACCGTGCCGAGGTTGTGGGCCGTGAACGTGACGTTGGTGCTTCCACCAGCTCCGAGGTGCACCAGCGGTGAACCGTCAACGCTGAGCGAAGGATGGTATGCGGGTGCGACCGAAACCAGCACGGTGAGCGTTGAGATGTACCCGTTGTCGGGTTCGGTGACACTCACGGTGAAGGAACCGCTGTCCGCCACGGTGGCGCCCTCCGCAAGCCGGACGACCAGCGTGGTGTTCTTGCTCCACGTGGGGAAGACGTTGTCAACGGTGGCGTCGGTGGTGTGGACGGACCAAACGGAAGCGAGGGTGCTTTCGTCAACGGAGATGTTGTAGGATTCAATCGCCGATGCATTGTTTTCCACGGTCAGGGTGACGTTGATGCTCTGTCCGGGGACGGCAACGACGTGCTGAACATCAACGCTCAGGAGGATCGTGGAGTGGGCCGATGCAGGTGCCACCATGGGTGAGAGGCTCATGGCCATGAGGACGAGGACACAACACACGGCACGGCCAGCGCGGGTGGACATGGCCGGACCAGTGCGACGCTGTTCAAGAGACTTCGGGAGCCTTCAACTTCCCAGTTGCGATGTTTGAAACCCACTGCATCGTCGCCGACACACCGGTTCTCTTCAAGCATCCGTCATTTCGCAGGCATTTTTGCTGCTGGTCGAAGCGAATGCTTCATGTTCTTCGCCCCTGCCCCACCGAGCATGACCACTTGGGTCCCCACCGCATATCGAACCCACACCCTCGGCGAACTCCAAGCCAACGGTGCTGACCTCATCGACAAGGACGTCACCGTCATTGGATTCATGGAAGCCAACCGAGGAAAAGGCGCCATCTGCTTCGTCGACTTGCGCGACGGGACCGGAAAAACCCAGATCTTCCTCAAGGCCGACAACGTCGGCGAAGAGGCGCTTGACACCGTTCAACGCATGACCCGAGAATCCACCCTGCAGTTCACCGGCACCGTGGCCCTCAAGCGCCCCCCAAAGGTCAAGGAAGGCGAGCCCACGCCACCGCCTGCCTACGAAGTGCTGGCGACATCGGTGACCGTGATCGCCCGTGCCGAGGCCCCGCTCCCGTTGGGCGTCACCGATACCGTGAAAGTCGAACTTGACACACGCCTCGACAACCGTTTTCTCGACCTTCGCAGAGCGCACGTGAACGCCATGTTCCGCCTCCGTGGGAAGGTCCTCCAGTTCGGCCGAGAACACCTCATTTCGGAAGGTTTCCTTGAGACCCACACGCCGAAAATTGTTGCAACGGCCACCGAAGGCGGCGCTGACCTGTTTCCCATGCAGTACTTTGACCGCCCTGCCTTCCTCAACCAGTCCCCTCAACTGTTCAAGCAACTCTGCATGAGCGGTGGCTTGGAGCGTGTGTTTGAAATCGGCCCTGCGTTCCGTGCCGAAAAGAGCGACACGTACCGCCATCTCGCCGAGTTCATCTCCTTCGATATCGAATGCTCTTGGGCCAACGA
Organism: uncultured euryarchaeote; assembly: GCA_964014165.1. Lineage (GTDB taxonomy): Archaea > Thermoplasmatota > Poseidoniia > Poseidoniales > Poseidoniaceae > Poseidonia. The sequence continues at coordinate 16,849 of CAXGZM010000004.1, forward strand.
CGACGACGTCATGGGCGTCCTTGAGCGCATGCTTCACCACATTTGGAAGTCGGTTGCAGAAGAAGAGGAATCCCAAGGCCTCATCGCGACCATCAATGCCTACCGTGCAGAGCAAGGCGAAGAAGCGGTGGAAGTCATCGTTCCCGAGTTGCCCTTCCCACGTGTTGAGTACGATGACGCCATCCGCATCATCAAGGAAAAAGGTGGCACCATTGAGTGGGGCGACGACATCGACGCAGAAAACTCGGATTTGCTGGCCCAAGACCTGCCGCAGTTCTACTTCCTTCCCCGCTGGCCCATGTCCCTTAAGCCGTTCTACATCCATCAAATCGAGGGTGAAATCGGAAGCACCGGGGAACAACTCTCCCGTGGCTTTGACCTGAACTTTGGAAGGGACGAGATGACCTCAGGTGGACAACGCGAGCACCGCATTGACGTGCTGATTGAAAACCTTCGAGACATGGACCTTGACCCGGAGGAGTTTGAATTCTACGTGGCTGGATTCCGCCACGGCGTCCCACCCCATGCGGGCTGGGGGCTTGGTGTTGAGCGCATTTTGATGAAGTTGACCGGCGCAAAGAACGTGCGCGAGACGGTCCTCTTCCCACGTGACCTTCGCCGATACTGTCCCTGAGGGCGCCAGAGAAATCCACGAGAACTGCATGCGCTGAATTCATCCTTGGCCGTTCAAGGTGAATCGGTCCATTCGGAATCCAACGCACCCCAAGTGTCCGTGACGACTTCATTCTCTGCTTCGGAGGAGGGGACGGACCCCTCAGAGCCAAGTTGCTCCACTTCAGGAAGAGAAAACGCAGGAGGAGAAACCGCAGGAGGAGGAACCGCAGGAGGTGAAATGGCTGGAGGCGGGTGAATGTGAGCCGGGGACTCCAGTGCATGCTGGACCTCGGCCCTCAGCGTCGGACCTTCCGGAACAGGCCTCTCAAACGTTGGCGCCCTCGCGGGGCGCAAGGAAGGTTCAACGCCCCAGTGTTCGATTTCAACGTTCACCAACGAATCACCAGGTTGCACTTGGCGCCGCCCGTAAATGACTGCAGCACCACCGAAGAGAACCAACATTGCACCCAACCAGCTCAACACGCCCAACCACGATGAGAACGTTGCACTGTCGGGGAACGCATCGTAAGCGTCGGCCACGCCATCACCGTCCGAATCATAAGCAGCCATCGGATCGTTGGGGAAACGGTCGGCGACATCACCGATACCGTCGCCGTCGCTGTCAAGCCATTCTCTCGCATCGTCAGGGAAAGCATCAGACCGATCCCCGATGCCGTCGAAATCCGAATCGTAGCACTCGTTCGGGTCAAGCGGGAAGACGTCGCTGTTGTCACCACACCCGTCATCATCGGTATCGTTCCACTCCGAAGCATCGGATGGGAATCGGTCACTGTTGTCCCCTACACCCTCGCCGTCGGTGTCGTTCCATTCGTTTGGGTCAAGCGGGAAGGCATCCCGGTTGTCCCCGTACGTGTCGTTGTCTTGGTCGGCCCAATCAGAGGCATCTGATGGGAAGAGGTCAACGTTATCACCGTAGCCATCGCCGTCTTGGTCTGACCATTCTGTTGGGTCGTTGGGGAAGGTGTCGTTGGTGTTGGCGTAGCCGTCGCCGTCCCTGTCCGGACAACCCGGAGGATGGGCCGACAATCCGTACTCCAACAGGCAAGCATCGGCATTGTCACCCACGCCATCGCCGTCAAGGTCGTTCCATTCGGTGTCGTCGGTTGGGAACGCATCAGCGTTATCGCCGTAACCGTCTTCGTCTGCGTCGGTGCATTCACTGGGGTCAAACGGAAAGCGATCCATGTTGTCACCGCACCCATCCAAATCCGTATCCTTCCATTCCGTGGCGTCAAGCGGGAAGGCATCCTCGCCATCCAACCACGTATCATCGTCCGTATCCTCGTCTCGCGGGTCGGTGTTGGCGTTGGCTTCGTCGTTGTTCGAAAGACCGTCACCATCCACGTCAATGTCTTCTGTGTCCGCACAACCGTCGCCATCCAAGTCGGCCAAATGAGGGTTCAGCAAGCCTTGTGGGCAAGCGTCTTCTTCGTCGTCGACCCCGTCGTTGTCGTCATCTTCATCCTCCGAATCCGCACAACCGTCACCATCGTGGTCGAAGAGGTTCGGACTGAGCGGGCATGGATCCACAGCATCGTTCAATCCATCACTATCTGAATCGCGCTGAGAGGTTGAACATCCATCCGCGTCCACTGGTTCCTCACTCACCGTTCCAGGACAGAGGTCGCGACCGTTGTCCACACCGTCCAAATCGTCGTCTCGCTGGCTCCAAGCACAGCCGCTCAAATCAGCTTGTTCGGCGGTTGGCGTCCAATCGCATGCATCATTGACATCAATCACGCCATCCCCATCGGTGTCTGGCTCACCAACGGCCTCGATGGCATACCGGGCGATGATGTCGTGCATCACACGCGTTGGATGTGCTTTGTCAAAGAACACGTATTCGTCCACGTTGGCTGCAATTGAACTTCTGCTGTTGCAGATGGGAAGAGGAAGAAGGGTGCTTCCTCCCGAACATGCAGCATCCTGCACGTTGGTCAGCCCCAGGGCTGCTTTGTTGTTGGTGATGTCGCCGAAGATGGACCACGCATCCACAGAATGAACGGTGATGCCCAACTCTGCTCGAAGGTTGACGATAATGGTGGCCAACTGGTTGTTGTAGTCGATGACCTCGTTTCGAATGGTGGCCTGTTGTGAGGCAGAACGCCCTTGGATTTCGGGTGTGTCTTCGAGGGGAGGTAAATTTGGAATGACAAACGTACGGGCGCCGGCTCCGGCCAACTGTCGGATGTGCGCCTCCATGTTGGCTGCAATGGTGTCGGCGTTTGCTGAACCGTACAGGAAGTCGTTTCCTCCCGCCCACAAGCTCACAACAGCGTTAGTCGGAACGGTCGCCTGAACATTGGCAAGATAATTCGTGATTTGCGTTCCCACGTTGGGAATGAGGAGGTAAGCATATCCAGAACCGGTCTGAGCGCCGCCAAAGGCACGGTTGGCACCGCTCGACGCCAACCCTGAGCCGATGCTGCTGGTCAGGCCGTACGCATCGTACAAGCCCCCAAGCCACACCTCGCCGTTGGAAAATCGCCCCTGCCAGTACGGAGGAACATCGGGCGTGTTGAGGATGGACGCTTTGGCGTTGCCCATATCAGAGAGGGAATCTCCGAAGGCCAGCAACGAAGCAGGTGCTGCCATCTTCACGTTCCGAAAGACCACGAATTCAATCTCGGCTGTCCCCAGCAGCGCACCGGATTCATCGTACACCATCACCTCAACATCATGGAAATGCGAACCACGATAAAATGCTGAGAAATCAAGGTCGATGACTGTAAAGGTACCAGATGCGGTGAACCTGAGGGTCCCGTTGTCGAGGAAACCCTGCTCATCGCCGAGGATCCATTCTGCCCGAAGTTGTTCGTTAAACGGTGCGTTGCGAAGCCGGAGATCCACTTCAACCACCTCATTGGAGGTCCAGTCATGTCGTGTGAATTCGAGTCTGACGATGGTTGAACGGCCCTGCGTCGCCTCGGCCATCGGAAGAAGCGGTGCGAGCACCAGCAGAAGCAGAAGCACAACCCACCGATGCACAGGTTGTGTACCGTTCGGCGTATGAAAGCCCTTTCCCCTGATGGAGCGACACAAGCATCATAGCCCAATGACTTGAGACAACATCATGGCGGTTGACCGAGTCCAATGGGGCGCAGAGTCGTGGCAAATCGCTGACCTCTACATGCCCGATGACCCCTCACCGTTTCAGAAGGACGAAGGCATCCCGTGCGTCATGCTCATTCACGGTGGCTTCTGGAAGCAGCAGTACACCCTCGACCTGATGCAACCCATCGCCGAAGACCTCGCAGAAGCCGGCGTCGCCGCATGGAACATTGAATTCAAACGATGGGCCCCGGGCGACGAAGGGGTCTGGATGGACACCCTCTCGGACGTGCTACGAGCCTGGGGGCACCTTGCGCTGATTCCCGGTATTGACATCATGCGCTCCATGGTCATGGGTCATTCAGCCGGCGGCCATCTGGCGTTGCTGATGGGTGCAAAGGCGGAACGCCGCCCTTGGCTCGCCATCGCTCAAGCCCCCATCACGGACCTTATCGGTGCGGACCACGCCAAACTTTCGGACGAGGGCGACGCTGTGCGACGGTGGATTGGCTGCTCGCCGGAGGAAAACGAAGCGGTGTGGCGGCAACTCAACCCGGTTGACCATCCCCCAAACACCAGTGTTCTGCTCTTCCACGGTGAGAACGACGTGGACGTGCCGCTCGAACAATCGGAAACCTATGCCCGCATCATGAAAGCAAAGGGAGCCGATGTCCAGAAGGTCTGGCTGCCCGGAGACCACTACGACATCATCGACGTGGCCTCCGACGACTGGTTGGTCCAACTCAATACCGTGCTTGACTGGCTCTGATTGGACCGCAACGCCGCCTGCAAGGATTCGGTTTGGTTGAGGACCGGGCTCAACCCAAGGGCTATGACCCATGGCGATTTGCGAAGGGCATGGACCTCCTGGGCGACGACTATCCGTTTGCAGCTACGGCCCTTCGCGGCAAGCACGCGTTCGTTTGCGGCGCAAGCAAAGGCATCGGCGAAGCAACGGCCAAAATGATGGCCAAGGCAGGCGCCGACATCACCGTTTGCGCCCGAAACGGCGCTGCACTGACCGCCCTGTGCGAGGAACTTGCTGGTTTGGGCGATGGTCGACACCAAGCGCTGATGTTGGACCTGGAAGAAACCGAGGGGTTGGCCGGAGCGTTCGCGTCGGCTGCCGAAACCCTCGGGCCCGTTCACATCCTCATCAACAACGCGGGTGGACCTCCCGGTGGCCCGTTGCTCAACAACGAGGTCGGTGATTTCGAGGCCCCGTTCCGACGCCACCTCCACGCTGCGCACACGCTGGTGAAAGCTGCTGTTCCCAGCATGGAGGCAGAAGGGTACGGGCGAATCATCCAAATCATTTCGACCTCGGTGAAGGAACCCATCCCGAACATTGGACTCTCGAACACGCTTCGTGGAGCCATGGCCTCCTGGGCCAAGTCCATGTCCAACGAACTGGCCCCCTGCATTACCATCAACAACGTGCTCCCTGGATTTACGGACACCGAGCGCCTCGGCAGCCTTTCCGCCTCCATCCAGGAACGTACCGGGAAATCCGCTGCGGCCGTCCGAGAAGGATGGTTGGGTCAAGTGCCCATCGGCCGCCTCATCGATCCGCTCGAGACGGCCAGCGCCATCACCTACCTCTGCCTGCCCGCATCGGGCGGTATCCGAGGTGTGAGTTTGGCCGTGGACGGCGGCCGTCTCCGCTCCATTTGAGGTGAGACCATGGACGCAGACATGTCGCCGGAAATGGCCCTTCAGGTCCTCGATATGTTGACCGGTGGGGGCTCGATGGACAGCATCAACACCTCCCTTGCCCTCCGACTCATTCCGCTTGCACAGGAACTTGAGAACGACGCATTGGTGGAGCGTTTGTTGGACCACGCCACCTCGGTGGCCAACACCGATGAGGAGCGCGGCTGGGCTCGTTTCGAGGCGCTGAAAGTCATGGACGCCACGCTGGACAGTTACCTTCGACTTGCAGAGGAATCCGAACACATTGAAGACGGGCAGGCCCTCAATGCCGCCGTTCACCACTACGTGGCCTTGCTCTACATGGCCGAAGGTCAGCTGGAAGAGGCACGAGCCACCGCACAACATGCACTGCGACTCCGACAAACCATGGACGACAAGGTTGGCATTTCGTTTGGCATGGCGCTCCTGATGACGGTTGCAAAACGGCAGCATGACGAAGACACTGCCATTGCAGTGGGGACCGAACGACTCGAACTTCTCATGGGCATGAAAGACGAAGCAGGTCAGATGGAAGCCCTGGCCGACCTCGCTCACTGCCAGGCCACCATCGGGGAATTTGGTGCGGCGAGGGACCTCTTCGAACGTTCCCTTGATCTTGCCAAAGGCTTGGAGAGCCTCTCGGGTCAACTCGTCGCACGTTGGGGACTGGCCGACCTCGCAGAGATCGAACAGGATTACGAAGCCGCCATGTTGGTGTTGTCCGATGCCCTTCACGAATTCATTGCTGCCAACAACCCCGCCCCCACGCCGCTGCGTCAACGCATCCAAGATTTGACAGAATTGCGGAACCAACCCGGCGGAACCCCCAGCGACGATTGAGGCGCCACACCATTATGTGCCATGGCGCTGTGGAACAAACGGTGCGTGGCCATGGAGCATGACATCTTCTTCTCCATTTCACAAACGCCCGACGAGCACGGCCATATCCCCGATGAGGCCACCATGATGCGGAACTACTTCCAGCAACTGGCCTGTGCGGACAAACTCGGTTTCGGAATTGGATGGATTGCCCAGGCTCACCTTTCAACGGAAACCCAGAAATCCAACGCACAACCGGTGGTCCCGCACTGGAAAGGGGAGGTCGGCCTCTGCACGGACTTCCCCCAACTTGCACTCGAATCCTTCCGACGCACGCAACACATCGAGATCGGGAGTGCCGTCGTTTCCATTCTCGCCTCGGGAGGACCCATCGCTCAAGCCGAACGCATGGCGAACCTCCTGAGCCTTCACGGTCTTGATGCGAACGAGCATCGATGCCTCCATGTCGGCTTTTCCGCCGGTCGGTTTGAATTCATGGCTCGCCCTTACGGCATCGTGCCCCGCAACGCCATCGAAGAGGCAGCATGGCCTGCGCTGCGAGGTCAAATTTTCATGGAAGCGGCCGAAATCTTCCTCCGCTTGTTGCGAGGTGATATCATCAATTCAACCATGATTCGCCCTACCGTCCTGACACGGGCCAACTTCCGAAGCGACGAGGACTGGCAGGCAGTGCAGGATGCAGCCGTTGAGTTTGAGGCGCTCGAAGGACGGCCAGATGCGGTCGACATCCCGTCGCGCTACGTCTTTGAGGACCTGAAAATCGTCCCCACCGAATTCAGAAAAGAGTTACTCCGGCTGGTGGCGGGCACCCACGACCCACGAGCGCAAACCTTCGTCAACTCCATCTTGCCCGTCAAAGTGTTCAACCTCTCCATCACCTCCCCGGAGGTCATCGATGCCACGCATGAGCGCATGCGAGAAGTGTACCACCCCGACGGTGGTGCGTGGAAGCGGGGCGACATGCCGCGAACCAGTTTTGTGTTCCTCAACGCAGAAGAAGGACTCACCCCCGAGGAACAATCCAAAGCCGCACAGGCCGAAGCCGACCAGGCCCTTGGTGCCTATTGGAGCGCGCTCGAAGGCACCATCGATCCCGACAAAGTCAACCGTGCAGCCAACAACGCACTGATCGGAAACGTGGCGGAAGTGGCGCATCAGATGGTTGAACGCTTCCATCCTGAGGACCGAATCATGGCGTGGTTTGATTTCTTCAACCACGACTCGGACAGGGTCTGCCGCAACATGACCGCCTACATGGAGCAGGTTGTTCCGCTGGTCGAATCCATGCTGGGGGGTGCGTGAATGGGTATTCGCCACGAAACGTTTTCCGCCGTTCAACCCGGTAAACCCGGCTCTGCCATGTACCCTGTTTCACCGCTCGGCGAGCAAGTCGAGGGCATTCCAACCGGCCGAGAGGTCGCATGGGAACCGCTGGTGGACTACCGGCGTAACGGTGTGTCGGAAACCACCATCCATGGCGCCGTCGCATGGGCTCACGGCGACGAAGTCATCCATTCCTTTGGTGGAAATGTGCTGTGCTACGGCCGCTCAATGATGAAGCCGTTCATGCTCAAAGCGTTCACCGACGAACTCGACGATTGCTCGTGGGAGCAGAAGGCGATTGCCGTGGCATCGCACAACGGCGACACCGAGCACGTCGCTGCTGCCCAATCCCTCCTCACTGAACCGGAATGGCCGTTGATGCTCACGCCGCTCGACGTCCCCCTTATTCAGTTCGGGCGTCAAGTCCGTCGGCCCAGGCGATGGTTTCACACCTGTTCGGGGGAACACGCCGCCATTCTTCGTGGATGCAGGAAAAAGGGTTGGAAGCGTGCCGGCTACACCCTGCCCAACCACGAAGTGTTCCACGCCTACATGGAACAGCTCCGCACCTACCTTGGCGAAGACTGGTCCCCGCTACGCATCGCCAAGGACGGATGCGGCCTGCCCACCGTGTCCAACACCGTGGCCGAGCTGGCACAGATTTACGCCGGACTCGTGCGGGACAAAGACCACGATTGGATCTGGGAAGCGATGGTCCGTCATCCCGACTTGGTGGGCGGCTTCAACCGGCTTGATTCCACGATTTTGAAGGCCGGCGAAGGGACGGTGATCGCCAAGGAAGGCGCAGACGGTCTGCTCGGCATGGCCATCGAACATCCGGACTACCCCAAGGGGCTGGGCATCGTCATCAAAATTGCTCACGGCTGGAATTCTCAGGCCACGTGGTACGTGGCTCGTGCCGTGCTCGGCGTCCTCGGCATCAACCTGCGAAACCCCTACCCGCTCCATCGCCAGAAGGCTTTCATCGTGCCGGGCATCGTGCCCGAGCGCTACATCGGGGCCTTGGAAACCGTTCCGACATGGGACGAATGGGACCCCGACCAAGACCGCTGGAACTACGAACCGGATGTGAAGTGATGGAGCCCGTCCTCAATTTCATCGACGGTGCGTTCGTTCCAGCACAGAGTGGCGCCACCCTCGACACCGTCAACCCTGCAACGGGTGGCGTCATCACCACGCTCCCTCGGTCCGCCCCCAGTGATGTCGAGGCGGCGACAACGGCGGCGCTTCGAGCCGCTCAAGGCTGGGCTGCAACGTCCATGGAGGACCGCATCGTTTGGTTGCACCGATTGGCCGACGAACTGGAGGAGGACAGCGAAACCGTGGCTCGCCTGGAGAGCATGGACACCGGGAAACCCATCGCACTTGCTCGACGTGTTGATGCGGCTCGCTCGGTCGCAAATTTCCGTTTCTTTGCTAAATTTGGGACCCAGCATCACGACCCCACCTTCACGGACCACGGTGCTGTCAACCACCTTCATCGCTCCCCCATCGGTTGCGTGGGTCTCATCACACCGTGGAACCTCCCGTTGTACCTGCTCACCTGGAAAGTGGCCCCTGCCCTGCTGATGGGGAACACCATCGTCGCAAAACCATCCGAGTTGACCCCGTTGACTGCACACCACCTCGCTGTCGTCATGCAGCGCATTGACTTCCCCGCCGGTGTCTTCAACCTCGTCCACGGCCTGGGACCGGATGTCGGTCAGGCCATCGTTGAGCACCCGGACATTCGCGGTGTTTCGTTCACCGGTGGTACGGCCACAGGAAAGATCGTTGCCGCCACCGCCGCACCCATGTTCAAGAAACTCTCGTTGGAATTGGGCGGTAAAAACGCCACCATCGTCCTGGACGACGCCCCGCTTGACGACATCATGGACGGCCTTGTACGTGCCTCCTTTACGAATTCAGGTCAGGTTTGCTTGTGCGGTTCCCGGGTGCTGGTTGACGCTTCGATTTACGAGTCGTTCAAATCGAAATTTATTGACGCTGTTGAGAACATCACCGTCGGCGACCCGAGCGATGAGAGCACGGGGATGGGATCGGTGATTTCACGAGACCATCGAAACAAGATCGAATCCTACATTCGCCTCGCAGAAGAAGAGGGCGGGCGGATTCTCGTCGGTGGAACCTCCGCAGACGCCCCGGTTGAAGGCGTTCCGAAGCACGGAGCCTTCCTGCGGCCAACGGTCATCGACGGGTTGAGCCACACCTCTCGCACGGCAACCGAGGAGATTTTTGGACCGGTGGTAACCCTTCACCCCTTCCACAGCGAGGATGAAGCCGTGGAGATGGCGAATGCCACCGAGTACGGCTTGGCCGGCTCGGTTTGGAGCAAAGATTCTGATCGCGGGCACCGCCTCGCTCAGCGCCTCGACACGGGCATCGTTTGGGTCAACACCTGGCTCAACCGTGACCTCCGGACGCCGTTTGGCGGTGTCAAGCAGTCCGGTGTCGGTCGTGAAGGCGGTGCATGGTCGGTCAATTTCTTCTCTGAGCTCACCAACATCTGTGTTCAACAACCCTGAGAACACATGTTCAAATGACCCCGTGGAGAGATTTAGACATGGACGAGGAACCGCTGCCGCTCTTCGTCCTGCCCATGGTCCTCTTCCCCGGAGAACTTCAGGAACTTCGGGTCTTTGAGCCACGGTATCGCCAAATGCTTGACACGTGCATCCTCGACGAGCGTCCGTTCGGATTGGTGATGAACGACCCGTTCGAACCGACCAACGGCTGGGACGGTCCGCGAAGGCACGGATGCGAAGCGATCATTTTGAACCACGAAACCCGTGGCGTGAACCACTTCATCACCATCACCGGCGGGCGACGCTTCTTCGTGGAAGACGTCATTGAACCGGCACTGCCACCTTTTTCTGACCCTTCCATGGCGACCCTGATCAACGACGGCGTCGCACCCGACATTGAAACGCTGCTCGACCACCTTCCCGAAGATGCACAGCACAGCCGCCTCTACATTTCTGCGAACGTGCGGTACCTGGAGGAAACGGGGGAACTCGACGAGGAGGACCAAGCCTTCCTGCGCCTGTTGACGCGCAACGTCGTGGAGCGTGCAGGGCGAGGCATGAACGTTGATGCCGCCGTGTTGAACCAGTGGGTGACCTCCATCTGCGAAGAGCAAATCAACGCAGACAGGACCTCGATTTACAACATCGCAGCCCTTTGCCTGAACGACTTGGAATCCCGCCAACAGTTGCTCGCTTGTCCATCGGCTGCAGAAGCCCTTGACGAACTGAAGACCCACGTGTTCGGCTTGGTCAACGAAGAAGAATGACCGCAGGCGACGCGTTGAAAACACCGAGGGCGGTGGAAGATTCATGTCCGTCTACAGCAAAGCACGGAAAGTGACCACCCATACGCTCCAGGAGATGAAGCGAGCAGGTGAAAAAATCACGATGCTCACCGCCTACGATTACTCGCTGGCACGACTGGTTGACCAGGCCGGTGTCGACGTCATTCTGGTCGGCGATTCCGCTTCGAACGTAATGGCCGGTCAGGTCACCACCGTTCCGATGACCCTCGACCACATGATCTACCACGCCCAGTGCGTGGAACGAGCGGTCGACCGCGCCCTGCTCGTGGTTGACATGCCCTTCGGGACCTACCAGGGCAACTCCCGGCAGGCGCTCGACTCCGCCATTCGAATCATGAAGGAATCCAGCGGCCACGCCGTGAAGTTGGAAGGCGGCGCAGAGATTGCCGAGTCCGTGCAGCGTATCTTGACCGCCGGCATTCCGGTGATGGGCCACTTGGGCCTTACACCCCAATCCATCTACAAGTTCGGGACCTACTCGGTTCGAGCGAAGGAGGAGGAAGAGGCAGACAAGCTCATCGCAGATGCAAAAATCCTCGAGGAAGCCGGATGCTTTGCGATTGTCCTCGAGAAAATTCCACGCGAACTTGCCAAGCGAGTCTCTGAAGCGCTGAGCATCCCCACCATCGGCATTGGGGCTGGACCGGACGTTGACGGCCAGGTGCTGGTGCTGCACGACCTCCTGGGCATCACCATGGATTTCTCCCCTCGTTTCCTTCGCCGGTACCTCAACCTCGCCGAGGAAATCGACGGTGCCATCAAATCCTACTGCGATGACGTTCGTTCGGGAGATTTCCCCAACGATGACGAATCCTACGCCTCGTGATCACGCCATCATGCTGAAGTAGAGCAGCGACCCACCGAGGGCGCCAATGTTGACCCCCATGGCGTGCCATATGGCCAGACGAAACGGGGGAAGGTGAAAGCGCCACCACGACGTGCTCACCCAAATCCATACCACCACGGTGACGTACCCCCCACAAACAAATCCGCCGAACCCGGTGGACCAAATCAGCATGAGCGGGAAACCAAGGGCTGCCACACCTGCAAGGTATTCCTTCCAGCGGTGTTGGGGATGATGGGTGAGCAACCGGTGAAGCAACGGAGCAAAGAGCAGCATGAGCAGCAAGCCACCTTGGGGCGGGTTGGGCATGCCGTACGACAAATGCGGCATGGCCATGGCTTCCCAGAGTGCACCGGCGAGCATTCCAAAGGCTGTCGGAGCCATCACGTTGTCGAAGGTTTCCCGCCAAGTGGCCGACCGAGGAACTTGGGCCGCCACGGCAATGGCGGGGACCTCCTCATCCGACGTGTCCATGGCATTGCCTCACCGGCGGTCGTTTATGACCCCTCGTCCCCCAATACAGGTCAACGGTGCCGATGATGAATTAAACCCGGCCGGCCTGCCTACCTTCATGGGCAAAGGACGCATTGTCGCCGGCTGCATCGCTCCCCACCCTCCGCACCTCGTGTACGCAGAAAATCCCCCTCAGAACGAGCCGGTCGCCGAGGGGGGTTGGGAACAACTGCGCTGGGGCTACGAACGCTTGCGAGCCTCGCTGGCCGACAAGGATTACGACGCCATCGTGTTGCTTTCACCCCACTGGCAGACCTACGTTGGCACCCACTTTCTCGGCCTTCCCCATTTTGAGGGTCTCTCGGTGGACCCTATTTTCCCGAACCTGTTCCGCTACCACTACGACATGAACGTGGATGTCGACCTCGCACAAGCCATCCACGACGAAGCAGAAGCCGCCGGGCTGCCCGTGAAGATGATGGAAAACCCCGATTTCCGGGTGGATTACGGTACCATCACCACCGGCCACCTCTTCAACCCCGATTGGGACAAGCCCCTGGTCGTCATCTCCAGCAATCGTTCAACGGCCTATTATTCGGTCGAGGTCATGCAGGAAATCATGATGGAACTCGGCAAAGTCACACGAAAGGCGATTGAAGCTTCGGGCAAGAAGGTCGTCGTTCTCGCCAGCAATTCCCTGTCGCACCGGCACTTCACCACCGAATCGGAGATGCCGGAAGACATGAGCAAAGAACACATCACCAGCCATGCGATGCACCTGTGGGACATGCGGATGATCGACTACATGCGAAGCGGTCAAGCACAACGTATCCTCGATGAGATGCCTGAATTCACCGAACAGGCCATCGCAGAAAGTGACGGCGGCGGGCTCTCATGGCTCCTTTCAACCCTTGATGTGCCGGACTATCCCGCCATTTTGCACGGCTACGGGACCATCATCGGCACCGGCAATGCAGTGGTTGAATGGCCCTGTTATGCCCACGAGGAGGAACAAGCATGAGCGAGGGTGGCGTCGTCGCCTCCTTTGTGGTGCCGGTTCACCCGCACACCGTGCTCGCACCTGACATGAACCCCGGCTGGAGGGCGCTGAGGGATGCCTACGACTCGGCCGCACAAACGATTCGCGACCTTGAAGCAGACTTGCTCATCATCTATTCCACGACGTGGCCCTCCATCATCGGCCACCAAATCCAAGCCGACCCCAACCCCGAATGGGTCATGGTGGACCACGATTTCCACGACCTTGGTTCCATCCCGTATTCGTTCAACATCGATGCTGAATTCGCTCATGCTTGGGACGACGCCAACCGGAACCGAGGACTGCAAAGCCGCTGTGTCAACTACAAGGGGTTCCCCATCGACGTCGGGTCCGTTGTCGCTTTGACGCTGTTGAACCCCGACAACAGCATTCCTGCTGTGATCGTCTCCTCGAACATGTACGCCAACCGCACGGAAACAACCGTGCTGGCAAAATCATGCCTCGATGTCATCAAATCCCAAGGGCGACGGGCCGTGGCCATCACGGCGATGTCGCTCTCCAATCGCATGTTTACAGATTTCATTGAACCTGCCGAGGACAAAATCCACTCGCTCAAGGACGACGAATGGAACCTGAAAATCCTTGAATTTCTGGAGCAGGGTCGACTCGAAGATGTCGGTCAGTTGTCTCGTACCATCCACCAGCAAATCCGCGTCCAAAAGGTCGTGGCGTTCAAGCCCATGTGGTGGCTTTCAGCCATGAATGGAAACCGCAACGATTTGACCGGAAACGTCCTTGCATACGAGGCCATTCACGGCGCAGGCGGTGCGGTTGTTCACGTTGACCCCACCTCCACGGGTGTGGGCGACAAAGAATACGACGAGGACGACGTGGAGTACTTCCATGGCGAGCGCGGCGTGTTGGCAACCGGTGCCGAAACCGAGGAGGCCAACGCCGATGACGCCAACGATGAACCGGCCGGCAACGCACCGCAGGAGCCCGTGGGCAGCGGCCCCGCCCTGTGGGACCCAACGCAAGCGGAGGGTTCGGTCAACACCGATGCTGCTCCAAAGCCGGTGGGGGCTTACCCCCATGCTCGACGCGTTGGCGACATGCTCTATCTCTCCGGTGTTGGACCACGCCAACCGGGCACCAACGCCATCCCCGGCGGACCGATTCACGACGAGAACGGTGAACCACTCAACTACGACATCAAGGCTCAAACCCACGCTGTGGTGGAAAACGTCCGACGGATCGTGGAAGAGGCGGGCGCTCGGTTTGACCAAGTTGTGGACGTAACGACCTTCCTGGTTGACATGAAACGGGACTTTGCCGGCTACAACGAAGTGTGGGCGGAAACCCTCGGGCACGTGGGGCCAACACGAACCACCTTGGCCATCGATGCGCTTCCAACCCCCATCGCCGTGGAGATGAAGGTCATCGTCCACTTGGGAGAATAATTCCGGAATTCGGCGCCCTGCGCCCGTAAACGGACAAGAGTTCAAGGACATCCTTACAATAGCGGGGGGCATAAGGCAAGCCTTTGCCGGAATTCGGGGAATTAGAATGGGTGTTGAAAAAACAGTTGAACTCGCCCGCACCATCGGCCTGAAGACCTTGGTCATCTTGTCCCTCTCCTCGATGTTGGGATCGGGTATTTTCCTCCTCCCTGCCTTTGCGCATGAAGTGGTGGGCCCTGGCATGTGGTTTGCGTTCATTCTCGCCGGTAGTGTGGTCATCGCCAGTGCGTACTCCAAGGCAGAATTGGCCAGTGCCATGCCACAGTCCGGTGGATTTTACGTCTATGCGGAACGGACCTACGGCCACATCATCGGGACCATCAGTGGGCTTGGCTTGTTCGCCTCCTTCATGCTCAAGTCAGCGTTCGCGCTGGTCGGCTTTGCAGCCTACATGAAAGTCATCACCGACCACTACGGCATTGACAACGTCAACGCAAACGCCATCGCCATGGTGTTACTTGCCTTCATCCTCTTGGTGAATTTGACGGGCGTCAAGGCCATCAAAAAAGTCCAGATCCCCATCGTCACGGGTGCCATGGCCATGGTCGTGATTTTGTGCATCATGGCCTTGCTCTCCCCTGATTTAGATCTTGGTCGACCCGTCGAGAACTTCCAGCCAGTGAGCCTGAGCATGGGCACAGCAGCTGCTCTCGTGTTCGTTGCGTTCTCCGGCGCCATCAAGGTCGGAGCGATTGGCGGAGAGGTCATGGACCCCGAAACAAACCTCCCAAGAGGCATGATTCAGTCGCTGGTCATCGCCACGGTGCTCTACGCTGTCGTGGCGTACATCATGACCGCCGTGATGGACCCCGGTTCCTTCATGACGGGAACGCCTGCGCACGCCGTGGAAAATCCAATCTCGGTGTTCGCAGATTCGGTAGCGGGCACCACCGTGGTGCTCGTGGCGTCCTTGGTAGCCATCATCGCCATGGCTTCCATGGCCCTCGCCGGCGTGCTGTCTTCGTCGCGCTTCATTTACGCCATGGCAAAAGACGGTGTGCTTCCAGCTCCCTTGGGCGAACTGAACGAGCGATACAAAACACCCCACTGGCCCATTTTGTTGACCGGCCTGCTCATGGCCGTCTCGATTTACTCGTTTGACGTGCACGTCATTGCCGAGCTCGCCTCCGGCTTCATCCTCATGGTCTTCATCGTGCTTAACCTGACCGTGGTCGTGTTGCGCGGGGCCGGTCCAAAACACGAATGGAACCCGCCCTACAAGTCTCCACTGTACCCGCTGCCACAAATTTACGGCACCGTAGCAGGGATACTGATGCTCGTGCTGATGGGCAAGAAAGCACTCTTCGGTGGTGCGGGTGCGGTCCTTATCGGGTTGGTTGCGTGGTACGCTTACGGACGCAAGAACGTCCAACCTCGAGAAGGGTCCACCCCGCTCAGCGCCTTCCTCGGCCGAGACGATGCCGGAGTCGAAGAGGAGTAGAAAACCGATTGCACCACAGGTTTGTGGGTAAATCCACTCAGGCCAGGATCAAACGAAGATTCTCCAGACTTCGAAGTTCTGCGAAGTAAATTTGCTCGATGGCGTCGTACATTTCCTGGTCGCCGACTTTTTCCAGCAACTCAATGATGCCTGCGTACACTTCGGCAGCCTTGGTTTCGGTTTCAAGCGACCGTTCCAGCATGGACTGGTAGTTGGTGGTGTGAACAATGGGGTGGGGGTTTCGTTCCGTGACCGGCACGCCGCCAAGTTTGACGACGGCCCTGCGGACCACGTCGGCATGGGCGAGCGACTCCGTGGCTTCCTCGTTGAACATCGGGTCGAGTTGGAGACGGTGAATGCCCTGAACGTTGGCGGCGTAGTGCGCGTACATGGTCATGGCGCGCATTTCCCAGCCCAAGGCTTCGTTGAGGCGGTCGATGAGGTTCGCAGTTTCCATGGACGAGCCTAGGAATCGCTCCATTTTTAATCTCCGTATGGGATTGTTCTGTCATTCGTGGCGAATCCACTCGCCCGTGGGGGTTACTTCCCAATATTGCAGTTCCTCAGAGACATCGACATACCAGCCTGTTTGGCCCTGCGTCGTGGAAGGGGTTGCCTGCATCACGCCAACCTTTCCGGCCTCTTCAGCCAGCGCTTTCATGGAATCCAACGTCAACCCGTGGCGTTCATGCAGCGGTGTTTCATCCTGAACCGCTGCACCACGAATTTCTTCCTCGTCGTCTTGGTCCTCATCGTCCTCAAAGGCATCCTCCACCCATTCTTCATCCGAAACTTCAGCGGCCTTTCGTGTGAGCGTGATGAGGACAGCGAGGAGGAGGAAGAGCAGCACGGCAGCCATGGTCATCGCTGCGTTGGTCGAACCCACGGCGCCACCCAAAAGCACCTCGTCAACGTCGTAGAAGGTTTGAGCGAGCAGCCCACTCCAACGAACCGTGCACGAGCGATCGGTGCCACCGTTTTGAACGTCAACCTCCCACGTGCCGTTGGTGACGAAAGAGACGGGCCCTGCCGTGCACGTGATGCTGGTGTTGGCCTTGGGAATGCTGAGCGTGTTGCCGTACACATCCGTGGCGAAGGCGTTGAGCAAAACGACATCGCCCTCTGCGAGGCCGTCGCGGCTCATCGAGGCCTGTATGCGAACGGGCGTGCCGGCTTCAATGGTCAACGGAACGGTGTGAATGGCGCCCTCATCTTCAAGCACGAGCTCGTACGAACCAACCTTTTTCCCAGTAAACTGCCAGTAGCCAAGGCCGGTGGGTGAGGCGTCAAGTTCGCCCAACGAGGTGTTGAGTGAGGACGTTACGGAGGTTGATTCTGCAACGTTGCCGTGAACATCAACCACCTGAATGAACACATCATGAGGCTGCCCCGCCTTGACCACCAGACCCTCGTCTGCATCCGTGATGAGACCGTGGGCGTTTCCAGCAACGACGGTCAGTCGAACGGTGGCAAAGACGCCGTCGGCGTTGACACGAAGTTCATGCCCGCCCACGGTGGTAGCGGTCCAGCGTCCGTTGTTCAAGAGCATCTCCAGGGTGATGTCATTACCGTCAAGGCTCCAGTTCAGCGCCATCGGTTCGAGTTCGTTGCCGTAGGCATCAAAGAAGGCTGGATTGAGATCAAGCAACCCGTCGGCCGGAACGCGACTCCCTTCACCGTCAAGCGTAATGAACGCCAGGCGTCCGGGTTGGACCTGGAACGAAAGGTCGGCGGTAAACATGGCACCCGAAGTGTTGTCGAACCAGTTCCCGTCAAACTTCCACGACCGCGCAGATTGTGCCTGAATCAGGGAATACGTGGTGTCTTCAGTGAGTTCTTCAGCCGCGCCCATGCCCATGGTGATGTCGCCGTCGACAACCCAGCGGTTGCCTTTCACATCTTCTGCCACGAGTTGCAGGACCACCTGCTCACCAGCTGATGGCTGACGAGGTTCAAGTTGAAACGCTAAATCAATCGCTCGCCCGTGCTCAACGTCGAGTTCAAGCATCGTTGAAACGGTGCCGTCCATGCCTGTCAGCGTAGCAGGACCCGTTCCTGATGGATTCCAGTACACGCGCTGCTCGTCATCAATGGAAAGACCACCGGACGACGCCGAGAGCGAATGGATGGGTGGTGAGACAAACCCGATGTAGCCGTTGGCGTCCCTTCGTTCGTAAACGAGTTCGTACGATTCTCCCGCCATGTAGGTCGCGGGTGCGTCCGCCACCATGAGCGAAGAAGCCACGGCATCGCCGGGAATCACCTGCAACGTTGCGCTGCCGGTGATGTTGCCTGAGGAGACCGTGATGAGCCATCGTCCGGTGTTGGTGGCCAAGTACTCGCCTTGGGCGTTGAACGACCCGTTTTCGGCAAACCATGCCAAGGACCCCACGGCGGACAGCGGCATTTCGTAGCCGTTGATGTCCACGAGCGAGGGCGTGATGGTTTGGAGGGTTCCGGCTCGAACCAGCAAAGGCTCCTCAAACACGAACGCATGCGGCGCACCGGCAGTGACGGTGATGGCTGTTCTGGCCTCAAGTTGATTGAAGCGAACCCGTGCGTGAACCTCCCCGAGCTCTTCCGCCGTCCATGTTGGTGATCCGAGCCCGGCGTACACGCCATCGATGTCCCACACCATCGTTGCAGGTCCCGGCATTCGGTTGCCGCGCCCGTCCAGCACATCGGCTGTCAGTGAGGTGGGTTCGAGGACACCCATCGTCAGCCGCGTGATCTCAATGGAAGTCGGAACACCGGCCTCAACGGTCACGTTGTGGGTTGCGACCAAGCCGTTGTGTTCGGCAGTGATTTCAACCACACCTGCAGACCAAGGGTAGAACATCCCGTCGTCCGAGATGCTCCCGTTGCTGGCCGACCAGTGAACATCGCCTTCGAGCACGTTGTTGACAGGGTCGTAAATGACGGCCTCAAACACGATGACCTCATCAGCAGAGACCGAAGACGGCGGCGAATCAATGACCACGCGGTCCGGCGTTCCCGTTTGCATGACAGCAGACGAGTCGTCTAGGACGAGCGGGGTGGTGGTGGACAACGTTCCCAACAAGACGAGCGCAACCAATG
>CAXGZM010000005.1:0-35436 GCA_964014165.1 uncultured euryarchaeote
ACTTCACCACGACCATCGTCGGTGATGACCTCGTGTTCGACCTCATCGAGGACGCAACGACCAACGCCAACGACTGGGAGATTGACTACCTCAACAACAACGGTATCCACCAAATCGGTCCGTCCGGCTCTGAGTACTGTCAGATCCGCTTGGTCCTCCGAGACACACCAACTGCGCCAACCACGCAGGGCGAGTACAACACCTACGTGCCAAACTACGACCCAAGCGTCATGGCCATTGCTGACTACCAGCAAGGTGTGGCTACCAAGGAAATCGGTGTCCGTGTTGAGAACGTGCGTGAGCAAGTGCCAGACTACTTCTTCGACGACCAGGCTGGCTTCAGCTTCAACGGTGTCACCAACGTCATGACCGGTACCTACGTGCCGGTCACCGTCGCCGTCAACGGCGGTGGCGACGAAGGCCCCTACCGATACGACCACATGCTGGCCATCACCTACCACACGGATGGACACGATGATGTTGAGTTGACTCGCTACTACGCTGTGCCCGACTACGGTGCCAGCGTCAAGTTCACCGAGGATGTCTACATCACCAAGGACACGACCCACGTGTGGGTTGAGATGGACGTTGTGACCTGTTTGGCCAACCCCTGCGACATGTCGGTGACCGCTGCAGACCGCTTCCAGGCTGATGAGCCCGGATCGCACTACGCTATCATCAACAACGTGCAGAGCGATGACCCATGGTCCAAGCCCGGTCAGTACGGTAAGAACGCCACGAAGACCTCCGAGCGACGACCGCTCCTCGAGGACAGCAACTGGTGTAACAACATCATGACGTCGCTTGCTACCGCTGACGTGTGTAACCACGCCAACCAGCCAGCAAGCAACTTCCTGGCCACGGACCAGTTCCTGCCAGATGTTGTGGAAACCATCGGTGCCAGCGCCGTTCCATCGTTCGCCCCAAGCATTGTTGCAGTGGCTCTTACGGGTCTCTTCGTCAGTGCTCTCTCCTTCGCCAGCCGCCGTGCTGACGACGAAGAGGAAGTCGAATCGATGGCTGAAGACGACGCTGCCGTCAGCCCTGTGATCGCTACCATCCTGATGGTGGCCATCACGGTCGTGCTGTCCGGTGTCATCTACGTGTGGGCTTCCAGCCTGGCTGAGACCGACGTGAAGGGCGTGCCCCGTGTGACCTTTGGCATCGAAGACGTGAACGGATTCGATGCTGACCAAGGCCACTGGCGCATCACCGTTGAGCAATCCCAAACGCCGCTTGCTACGCAAGCCGTTGAAGTGAAGGTGTTCTACACCAACGCTACGGGTGCACTCAACACCTTCTCGGTCAACCTCGCAGACAGCGCCGGCGTGTACGGGTTCAACCCTGCCAACAGCGATGCCTTCGTGACCTTCGTGGACTCGGTGACCAAGGAACAAATCTCAGAATCGGAGACCCGGTCGATCTCGACCTTCAACTCCGGAGATACGATCTTTGTCCGAACCCACGCACCAGACGGTACGCCACTTGAAGACGCTACGATCACCCTGAGTTATGCTCCAATCAACGGAGACGGTGCTTTGCTCCGAACTTGGGATGACCTGAGCTACGACAAGAAGGCTTGAGGCTTGACGGACGTAGAAGCGACGTCATCTTCGGATGACCGCCTCGGAGAGCGAGGCCCCTCGGGGCCTCCTCTCCTTGGTGTGCTCTCGAAGCGCTTGACACGCTCCAGGTGAATCGCATGGTGACACGGGAACAACCCAAAATCGTGGTCTTTGACTGCGATGGCGTGCTTGTTGACGCTGTCAGTTCGTGGAGAACCCTGCACGACTCGTTCGGTACGGACAACGCCGTGAACCTCACCCGCTTCATACGCGGGGAGATCAGCGACGTTGAGTTCATGCGCTCTGACATCCAAATGTGGAAGGCAGTGAGAAATCCCATCCATCAGGATGAGCTGTTTCGAGCCTACGCAGGTGTCAAACTGATGCCGGGTACCCGGGAAACCGTCCAGCGTCTCCAAGACGAGGGCGTGTTCGTTGCGATTGTCAGTGCAGGTGTCGACTTGTTCGTCAGTTCCATCGCGAGCATGCTCAAGGTGGACGACTGGATTGCCAACGGGTTTGTCTTTGACGACGACGGCTATCTGACCGACGAAGGTGTGTGTCGACTTCACGCCACGGGGAAAGGAGATGTCATCTCCAAACTCCTGGCGATGAACGACCTGGCAGCTGAGGATTGCGTTTCCGTGGGCGATTCTGAAATGGACCTGTCCATGATGGTGGAAGGCAGTGGTTTCATCGGTTTTAACCCGACACGAGACAGCTCGAAGGAAGCGTTTGCAGCAGCAGGTGTTCCCGTCGTGAACGTGAAAGATCTGCGGGCCATTCTACCGCTGATGGGTTTTGAAGTCGAGGGGAACGATGCCTCCTAAGGTGTTTAATTCATCAACTCCATCCCACGGTCATGACCGGTGTGCGGTGCTTTCGAGAGGCTCGGCGAGCCGCTCTGGCCGTTTTGCTCCTTTGCTCGGTCATGATGGCCGGCTGTTTGGGTGGAAGCGACACTGCGTCGACTTCCGTTGACGATGACGGACCCATTACGCTGACCGTTTGGCACACCTTCGCTGCTGAAAGCAAGGAAGAAAACGTGTTCTTGCAGTCCATCAAGTCCTTCGAGGCCCTCCACCCCAACATCACGGTGGATGCTTCGCTTGTTCCGTTTGGCGACGCAGACAACCTGTTCATGACGGCGGCCCAGGGCGGTGAAGCACCGGATTTGATGCGTTTGTCGAGCGATCAGCTGGGTGCCATCGGTGAGGTTCGAGTCGATGGTTTTCCACTGTTGGAGGATCTTCGCCCCCACCTTTCGCCAGCCCAACGAGCACAATTTGACGAGCGAGCTCTTCACGCCATGCGGTACGACGAGGCCCTCTACGGGGTGCCAGCCAGTCAGGACGCATTGTCGCTGATTTACAACAAGGCGATCTTTGATGCTCGCGGTGTTGATTATCCTGATTCAACGTGGACCCAACAGGACCTGCTCGAAGCCGCTCAATCCTTGACCTATCAGGACGTCCAAGGGCTTGCTCTTCCGGTCAAATCCGCCTACTGGTGGTTTGGATTCCAAGCAGGTTGGGGAGGTTCGCTGTTCAATGAGACCGGTGTGCCTTCCTTGAATTCCAACGGGTCTGCCGAGGCACTGGATTGGTTGCTTGATTTGGAACTGGAACACAACGTGGTGGCGACCGGGACCCAAACCGAGGGCATGAAAAACCAGTTTATTGGCTCCAAAGCTGCCATGATCGTGGACGGCCCGTGGAACTGGGCCACGTACGAAGCCAGTCGCTTGGACGTGGGGCAAGCGATGCTTCCCATCATCGATACGACGGGTGAGCGGGTGGCGCCGCTCGTCACCTACAAAGGTTGGACCGTCAGCAAGCAAAGCATCCACAAAATCGCATCGGTTGACTTGGCGTTGTACCTATCAAGTGAAGACGTGCAAAAGCAGTTTGCGCTGGAGACGTACACTCTGCCGACCCACGTTGAGTTGGGCGAGGACGATGAAATCCGTGATGACGAGGTCCTTTCCGGATTCATGGACCAGTTGAATGCAGGAACACCCGCTCCGACCACACGTGGCATGGCCCTCGTTTACGGGCCACTCGTTACTGCGTTCGAGCAAGTGTACACCGAAACATCAACCGCCACCACGGCTCTTTCGGGGGCGAACGCTGCGCTGATCGAAGAGATGAACGCCTTGGAACGAGCCGCTCCTCCCCCACCAAACGACGGATACCGGACCATCGCAGTGAATTTCACCACCGACGGCTCTTCGAACTACACGATCCTCGTTGACGGCACAGAACATTCGCAACTCTCAACCCAAGCGCTCCTTTCCTCATCGCTTCCAGCGTACGATGCCTGCACGGCAGACGGGAACGCCATGGCCTACGTTGGTTCAACACGCTTGATACCGGATGGTGGCAACCGCATTGACTGCGACCTCACGGGGATGGTTCCCGGAATACTCCATCGAATCGAGGTGCAAAGCGACCTCGGTTTGGTCCTGAGCCAGGAACTGCGCACGGACGTGGGCGACGTCGTACCGTCAACCGGCGACACGTCCGCTGTTTTGTTCGCTCTGGGTGCCATCGTCGTTTCGCTCGTCGCCCTGCTCAGCATCGGGCGATACATGGACGTCAAAGCAGGTCGGCTGCATGCCCGCTCGGCTCACGTTTACATTGCTCCGGCCATGCTGGCCCTCGCCGTGTTGACGTTTTATCCCGTGCTGTACGGGATTTGGCTGTCGTTCACCAACGCTGATGCAACACGGCTTGGCGACGAGTCACTGATAGGGTTGGTCAATTTCATCGAGGTGTTCACGTCATCAGGTTTCCTGAGGGTGACCGTTTTCACCCTCATCTGGACCGTCACCAACGTGACGGCCCACATCGGCCTTGGGCTGTTTCTCGCGCTTGTCTTGCATCGTGCAAACATCCGGGGAACCACGGTCTACCGGACCATTTTGCTTCTTCCATGGGCCATTCCGTCTTACATTTCCGTGTTGGTCTGGAAAGGCATGTTCCAACCCGAAGGCCTGGTCAACGATGTCTTGGGAACCGACTTCCAGTTTTTGGCCGATCCGACGGGAGCCCAGCTCGTTGTGATTTTTGTCAACATCTGGCTCGGTGTGCCGTTCATGATGATGTCATTGAGCGGGGCTCTTCAGGCGCTCCCCAAGGAAATGTACGAAGCCGCCCAACTCGACGGGGTAGGTTCGTGGGACACCTTCCGTCATCTAACGTTCCC
The DNA here is from genome assembly GCA_964014165.1 of uncultured euryarchaeote. Taxonomy (GTDB): domain Archaea; phylum Thermoplasmatota; class Poseidoniia; order Poseidoniales; family Poseidoniaceae; genus Poseidonia. The sequence continues at coordinate 4,773 of CAXGZM010000005.1, forward strand.
CAATTTGAAAAGCGCCCTCGTACCGCTCTCGTTGCTCGGTTTCATTTGGACGTTCAACATGTTCAACGTCATTTACCTCCTGACCGACGGTGGCCCCGATCTTTACTTCGGTGAGCCCGGACAAACGGACATCCTCATCACCTACGTGTACGACGTTGCGTTCCGAGACGGGGCGTACGGGGTCGCAGCGGCGTGGTCGGTGGTGATTTTCATGATGCTTCTGGCGTTCTCGTGGACGTACATGAAACGGACCAATGCAACGGAGGCCACCGTATGATTTCGCAAGAAACGGTTCGTCGCTGGTACACGCCCGTCGAGGTTTCCACCCTTCGGCGATGGTTGTTGGTCAGCGTGGCGGTCAACGTGATGCTGTTGTCGGTTGACGCACTTCGAGGAGGCGAATCCTTCCTCATCGGCGTGCTGGGTGTCATCGCCATCGGCGCCCTCTTGAATTCACTTCCCGAGGAGCAGAACCCTGCTTCGCGCAACCAAGCACTTGTGCTGGGAGGTGCGGTGTTGTTGTGCGGGTTGGTTCGGTTGCTCTCCACGCCAATGGGCGTGTTTGACCTCTGGATGCACGCGTGGATGTTGGGGCCGGGTGCCTTGACCATCCTGTGGGTGTCAGGACGTCCGGTATCGGCGTGGTCGACCCGGGCGCTGTCCATCGGTTCCGTCGAATACGGGTTGGCAAGAAATCAATCCCTTGCGCCTCGCCTCCAAGCCTTTGGTTCGCATTTGGTCTTGTTGCATTTCGTGGTGCTCACGCTGCTCCCGCTGGTATGGATTCTTGACATCGCCCTGTCGCCAGGCAACGCACTCGGAGGTAGCCTCGGTGGCCCCTACACCACTGAGCACTTCTCCAACATGCTGGGGAGCGAGGCGTTCTGGACGTGGATGCGTAATTCACTGATCGTCAGCATCGGCACCACGCTGCTGGGGTTGGTCGTTGCTGTTCCGGCCGGTTACGCCTTCAGCCGCTACAAATTCACAGGCAGAGACGTCTCCATGTTTGCATTTTTGCTCGTGCAAATGTTCCCCGGCATCATCATTCTCGTTCCTTACTTCCTGGTCATGAAAACACTCGGTCTGCTCAATTCCCACCTCGGCCTTATTCTCGCCTACTGTGTCACGGCGCTGCCGCTGTGCGTTTGGATGTTGAAAGGCTTCTTTGATACGGTTCCCAGAGAACTCGAAGAGGCAGCGTTGTTGGACGGTTGCAGCCAATTCCAGGTCTTCACCAAAGTGGTGCTGCCGCTCTCCTTGCCTGCGGTTGCGGTCACCGCCCTGTTCAGTTTCCTTGCGGCATGGAACGAATTCTTGCTGGCCTTGACGTTTAACACATCAAACGACATGTACACCTTGCCCGTTGGGCTGGCGTCGATGATCTCGAGCACCGGTCAGGCGTGGGGTGATTTTGCAGCGGCAAGTCTTCTGGTTAGCCTGCCCGTTGCCTTGCTGTTCCTGTTCTTCCAGAAGTTCCTCATCGAGGGGCTTTCCGCTGGAGGCGTAAAGGGGTGATGAACCATGGTGAACGTGAGATTTGAGGGCGTGTCAAAACGGTACGAAGACGGCTTTGAGGCAGTCTCAGGCCTGGATTTGGAAGTCAAAGACGGAGAATTCTTGGTGCTGTTGGGTCCTTCAGGATGCGGTAAATCCACCACGCTTCGGATGCTTGCAGGACTTGAGGAAGTGACCGAAGGCGCCGTCAGCATTGACGGCGTGGTGGTCAACCACCTCCCCGCGGGTGGCCGAGGTTTGGGAATGGTGTTTCAGTCGTATGCCCTCTACCCCCACATGAGCGTTCGCGACAACATGACGTTCGGACTGCGCATGGCCAAGGGAGACGAACGTTTGCCTGACGGGGAAATTGCCGCTCGGGTCAAAGAGACAGCGTCCATGTTGGAATTGAGCGACCATCTTGACAAGAAACCCAAGGAGTTGAGCGGCGGCCAGCGACAGCGTGTTGCGTTGGGTCGAGCGCTGATTCGTCGCCCGAAGGTGCTCTTGATGGACGAGCCACTTTCCAACCTGGATGCAGAACTTCGCCATCAAATGCGTCATGAAATCCGCCGTCTCCACGACGAACTTGGAACGACGACGATTTACGTCACGCACGACCAAATTGAGGCCATGACCCTCGCCGACCGGGTGGCCATTCTTGACAAAGGGGTGCTCCAACAACACGCTCCACCCCTTGTGGCGTACCGTGAACCGGCCAACGAATTCGTGCAATCGTTCCTGTGTCGCCATCTTGACGATCTGGTTGAAACGGCCAACACGCTGCTTCGTCCGTCAGAGGAGGGGGCTTGATGTTCGCTCGTACACCCACGTTCGTGATGACAGCCCTGCTGCTCATCGTCCTGGCTTCACCCCTCGTTGCCAACGATGCAGAGGCGACGAAGGGTCGCACAGGTGAATTCATCACCCTCACCTACAACGGTAACGCTTCGTCGGTGGAACTGGTTGGCGAATGGAACTGGAGTGAAACCTTGCAGATGAACGGTAACGGCGACGTTTGGACCGCTGACATTGAACTACAGGAGGGCCTCTACTGCTACAAATTCATCGTGGACGGTGCCTACATGTTCGACCCGAGCAATCCCGAACGGGTGTATTGCGATGGGATTGAGAATTCATTGCTTAGGGTCGACGACCACCTCCGCCCGCACTACACCGCATCCTTGACCGAGGTTGCGCTTGAGGTCACCTACCATGCGGGCTCGACCGGGGCGCTTCACGACGGCGTTCCATCCGCCCTCACGGGCGCGACGTGGGACGAGACGACCGCGACGTGGACCTTACCGCTAACCAATTTCGAGGATGGGAAGCACACGCTCAAGGTGGAAGGTTTCGACACCGACGGGCATCCTGCCTACGATTTGTTGGTGCCGTTTTGGACCGGACCCCACGCTGATTTCGTTTGGGAGGATGCGCTTGTCTACATGATCATGACCGACCGCTTCGTCAACGGCAATTCCAGCAACGACGGGCCTTCCACCGGTGCAGCACAAGGTGCAGACTGGCAGGGCGGTGACTTTGCCGGTGTCACGCAGATGATTGAATCGGGTTATTTTGCCGATCTCGGCGTCAACGCCCTGTGGCTCACGCCCTTCAACACGGCAGCGACAGGAACCGGCAAGGCCGCAGACGGCGTGCACGACGTGTCTGCGTTCCACGGATACTGGCCCACTGAAGCTCGAGGTGTTGAGCCTCGATTAGGGACAGAAGCAGAACTTCAGGAAATGATTGGGGCAGCCCACGACAACGGCATGCGCGTGATGATGGATTTCGTGGTGAATCACGTTCATGAGGACCATGAATACGTGCAAAACAACTCGGATTGGTTCACCTCAGGTTGCATCTGCGGTCAGGCGGACTGCGATTGGACCGAGCATCGACTCGACTGCCAGTTCACGGCGTACATGCCGGATGTCAACTGGAAGAACCGACAGGCTTCCGAGCAGATGATTGCCGACGCGTTGTGGTGGATGGAGACGTTCGACCTCGACGGTGCCCGCATCGACGCTGTCAAGCACGTTGAGAATTTGGCGGTGGCCAACTTGGTATCTCAAATCAACGAACGGTTTGAGACCGTGGGCAACGACGTCTACCTCAAGGGTGAAACGGCCATGGGTTGGTCGGGTCATTCGCTTGAAGACAACCAGGCCCAGTACGGGGCCATCAACGCTTACATGGGTCCGGACGGGTTGGACGGTCAGGCCGATTTCGTGCTCTATCACGCCGTGGTGGACAACGTCTTTGTCTCCGGCAACGAGAACTACCAGCATCTCGATTTCTGGACCAACCGCAGCCAAGACCAGTACACGCCCGGTTCGCTGATGGTCCCCTACGTGGGCAGTCATGACGTTCCTCGCTTGACCAGTCGCGCCGACACGGGCACCGGAGACGCTTACAACCAGTGGGTCGAAAACGGGCTTCCGGGACAACCGGGGGATGTGTCGGCTTACCACGCAGCGCTCCAAGCGTACGGCTGGTTGCTGACCACGCCGGGTGCACCGTTGCTCTATTACGGCGACGAATACGGCGAGTACGGCGGCGCTGACCCGGACAATCGGCACATGTACCGCAACCAATCATCGTGGAGCGACCACGAATCGGCGCTCTACGAAAACATCTCACAACTCGGGCAGCTTCGTCTCGAATCCGTCGCTTTGCGGCAAGGCGCCTACAGCACGCGTCTTGCCATGCCCAACATGCTCGCTTACAACATGACCCACGACGAGCAAACCATGACCGTCGTGTTGAACCGAGGAGGTCCAACGCAAATGGGAGGGTTTGCCACCAACGACACCTTGCGTTTTGGGGCAGGCTCGTTGGCCGACGGGACCCTTACGGTCCCAGCCCATTCGGTCTCGGTGATTGAGTTGAACGCCCCGGTTGTTCAGCCACCGTCAAACCAGTCGGGTGAAAACACCACGGTGCTCGGGTGCACGGACCCGGACGCTTCGAACCATGACCCCACAGCGACCGAAGACGACGGCAGTTGCACGTACCCAGTGGAGCCCGTGTTGGGCTGCACCGACGTGAACGCAACCAACCACAACGCAGCGGCGACCGAGGACGACGGCACGTGCCAGTATGCGACGAACCCGGAGGACCCTTGCGCAGCGGTCTTCTGTGATGCATGCCCTGACGGATGGACCGCATTGCCTGCAGAGGAAGGCGAATGTTGCCCGAGTTGCGTCGATCCCAGTGCGAGCAATCAAACGGATAACAGCACCAACAACGGGACAAACCAAACCAACGGGACGTCGAACAACGAAACCGGCGGCACGGGCGAAACCACGAACGGTACGGAGAACGAAACCAACATGCAAATCTGCGATCTTTGCTGCGGGGAGACCTACGAGCACCCAGCGAACGAACCCTGCCCGGTTGCCATGTGCGAACCGTGCGAGGAAGATGAAGCGACCACCTCCACGGTGTCGGCAGAGACGGTCAGGAACGTCCTGGTTGGAATCGTCCTGCTGTTGGTGCTCATGCTGGTGGTGACGGGCAGAAGCCCACCCAAGAACGAACTCGAAGCGGGTGTTGACGAAGGGTTCGATCAGGCAAACTTCTCGTAAAAGTGCAGGTAATCGGCGATCATCCTCGTGCCGGTGAACCGAGCCGATGTGGCGATGCTCGCTCGCATCAGTTTCGCCCAACGCTCCGGCCCCTCGTCCCAAAGCGGGAGGACTTCCTGCTCCAATACGCTGTAGATGTTCTCCGCATCCCGCACATCGTCCCGCTCATCTTCGGCTTCGCCGATGGCCCAACCGTTGACGCCGTGTTCGCAGCCCTCTGGCCACCAACCGTCCAAAATTGAGCAGTTGGGCACACCGTTCATGGCGGCTTTCATGCCCGAAGTGCCAGAGGCCTCCAGAGGACGTATGGGGTTGTTCAACCAAATGTCAACGCCGCTGGTCATGGCGAGGCCGGTGTCCATGTCGTAGTTCTCAATGAAGGCAACGGGAATGTCATCCACCACCTGCTCGGCCGATGCGAAGATGTCGCGAATGAGTTGTTTCCCACCCTCGTCCTTGGGGTGGGCTTTACCGCTGAACACAAACTGGATGCGATCGGCGCCGATGGCACGAAGGCGTTCAAGGTCGCTGAAAACGAGGTTGGCTCGTTTGTAGGTTGCAAATCGTCGCGCAAAACCGATGGTGAGCCGGTCCTCGTGAAGCTCCACACCGGTCGAGGCGCGAACCAGTTCCCGGAGCATACGTCGATTGGCATGGCGGGCGTCCAAGAGGGCCTCGTCCGGTAGGCTGCCTGCGTAGCCGAGTTGACCAGGGTCTTCTTTCCAGCCCGGGAGGTGGGCATCAAACAACCCGCTCATCTGCGGGGAGGTCCACGTGATGTGATGCACACCGTTCGTGATGGGAGCGATGTGGGTGCTCCCAAACATCGTGGAGGCCACCTGAGCGTTCAGGTTGGAGACAGCGTTGACCGACGTGGAAAGGGCTACAGCAAGGTGTGACATGGAGCAGCGGCGACCTTCCTCGGAGTCGCCAGCGTTGCGTACAAGGTCTTGGGCATCCTCGGGCAGCAACTCCCCGATGACCTCTCGAACCAGCGACCACGCAAATCGGTCGTGGCCCGCAGGCACCGGGGTGTGCGTGGTGAACAAGGTCCGCTGGGCAAGCTCTTCTCGGCTCCAACCCTGGCGCAGCATTTCCAGCATGGCAAAGGTGCAGTGCCCTTCGTTGAGGTGCATGCCCGCAAAGTCATGCCCCAGGGCTTGGAGCGCTTGAACACCGCCCACGCCCAGCAGGTATTCCTGTCGGACGCGCATCTCATCGTCGCCGCCGTACAAGCGTGCGCCCAGTCCGTTGAAGGATGCCGTGTTGTTTGGGTGGGCCGTGTCAAGGAAATAAACAGGAACCACGTGGCCGGACACGCCAACAACGTCCGTTTTCCAGACGGTGGCATACAGGGTTTCCCCGTCGAGTGGGAGTTGAATGGATACCCCCGTGTTCGTGAGGTGGTCTGCAGGGTCGATGGGGCCGTAGCTTTCGGATTGGACGCCATGAGCATCCAAATGCTGCCGACCGTAACCCTCCCGATAGAGAAGGCTCATGCCCACCAGGGGCAAACCAGCGTCTGCTGCAGATTTGACATGGTCGCCCGCCAACACACCGAGCCCACCCGAATAGGTGTGGAGCTCGGACCATAGCCCAATTTCGGCCGTGAAATACGCAATGGGTGGCATCGGCCCAACCTATCAAAAAACGGGTTATGAGGTTCACGGTTGACCGTTCTTCCAGCCGTGGAGGTCCTCCCAGTTGAACGACCACTGCCAGTTGTGCTCAAAGGTTCCCGGGGTGTTCATCCTCGCCTCTTCACCCAAGCCGAGGAGATCCTGTAGGGGAAGCACGGCCATCGCTCCGTCGCTCGCACAAGCCAGGCGAATCATCCCTTCCGCCGGTGACTCCTCCGGTTCCAAGAGGCGGGCAACACGCTGCTTGACCTCGTCGCCAAGGTCCTTCCACCACCCTTGCGTGGTGTTGTTGTCGTGGGTGCCGGTGTACACGACCTGATCTCGAGAGATGTTTGCCGGGTGGTGCGGGTTGGTTTCGTTGCCGTCAAAGCCAAACTGGAGAACGGCCATGCCGTGAAGGTTGAATCGACGGCGTAAAGCCACCACCTCTTTCGGTATGATGCCGAGGTCCTCTGCGAGAATGCGTCCCGGCGCTCCGCTCGCCTCAACGAGGGCTTCCAGAAGTTCGTCAGCAGGGCCTTCCTGCCACCACCCGTGGCGAGCATCTTCGTCTTCGGTCGGGATGGCCCAGTTGGAATGGACGGCTCGAAAATGATCGATGCGCACGATGTCAAACAAGCGCAACATGCGCTTCATTCGCTCCCTCCACCAGCGCCATCCCTCGCTTCGATGGGCGTCCCATCGGTAAAGGACCGTCCCCCATTTTTGACCTCCTTCCGAGAAATAGTCGGGTGGGACGCCAGCCACGACTTCGGGCATGCCCCGGTCGTCGAGTTGGAACAGATGGCGGTGAGCCCAAACATCAGCGGAATCGTGGGAGACGAAGATGGGCAGGTCGCCGATCAGGGAGACGTCGTGGTCTGCTGCCGTTTGTTTCAGGCGGCGCCATGCTGCATCAAACCGCTGTTGCCTCGTAATGTGCTGCCTCGCTCGTTCCCGATAGGTTGCGAGTGCCTCGGGTGCTCGGTCCCTCAACGGGGCGGGCCATGCAAACCACGGCTTCCCGCCCTGGTCCTCTTTGATGGCTGCATACAAGCCCCAATCCTCCAGCCAGTACGCATCGTCTTCCATCGGTGCAGGTCCGTCGGCCATCATCAGGTGCGGCCATGCAGCGAACGCGGTGGGTGAGGCGTACGGTGAGCCGTGCTCGTCGGGCGGCGTAACGGGCAAGACCTGCCACGCTCGGAAGTCGTTCTCACTGAGCCAACCAACAAAGCGTTGGGCGTCGCCGAGACTCGGGTTGGGGAGGGAGGTGAGGTGACACAGAACACCTTTCCCTTCCATGGTCTTCAAGAAGCGACAAAGCCTTTCAATCTATCACGACAGCGGTATGCAATGCGCTCGAAGGCCGTGTTCCTCGTGCTGATATTTTTTGCCTCACTTTTTGGCGGTTTTGTCCAAGGGCAAACGCCTGAAGACATCACGGTTGACGGCGATTACAGCGACTGGTCAGCGGATGCGCTGATGGCCACCGACGGAAACGGGATTGACTTCAGGTTGACCTGGAACTCAACCCATCTGTTCGTGGGTTGGGACGGAACGGATTGGAAATCCACCGATGAAGGGGCCGACTTGTTCGTCTACCTCAACACCTCGGAGGGGGGTTCCATCCTCGCCAGGGATTGGGGTTTTGCTCACACGCTTCCGTTTGCCGCCGACCACGGCTTTGTCCTCGAGGACGACACCTACTTCCAGCACGTGGCCTATGACGGCAGTGCTTGGACCGACCAGTCCTCCGAGGTGGAACTTTACGCGGGATGGTCGGGCAACCAGGCCACTGAGTTGTCACTCCCTTGGACGGCTTTGGGCCAGCCCACAGGGTTCGACATCGTGGTGTATGCGCAGTGGCAGGACGGGGGTAACGTCTGGGCCTCCTTCCCCATGCAAAACCCCGCGAGCAACAACGGAGCAGAAACCTTCACGCACGCCTGGCACGCAGAAAACATCAGCAACGTCACCTCGCCACAACAACTTCCCATCATCGAGTCCGGAGGCGTTGAGAAGGTGGACAACGCACTGAATTTGGCCATCGTCTTCCACCAGCACCAACCGTACTACAAGAACAAACTCACCGGGATGTACGAAATGCCGTGGGTGCGGGTGCACGCCATGACCGAATACGTGGATTCTCCAGGCATTCTGGCAGACACCGACACCAAGGTGACCTACAACCTCGTGCCTTCGTTCATTGAACAGCTGGTGGAGTACAACGTCAACGAAACGTTGGACGTGCACACCGACATCGCCAAGCGTTCGTGGAGCGAGGGTGGCTACCCCAATGCCACGGACCTCGAACTTCACACGATGCAGTTCCAATCGTTTTGGAACAGCGGGTGGATCTACAACGTCTCTCAAAATGACGAGAAACTTGGCTGGCTCGCTCCGTCGAGCATGCGATACAAGGAACTCTACGACATGACGCTTCACAACCTCAAGCCCGACACGATCATGGACGATGAACTGCTTGCTCCTCAGGATTTCTTGGACCTGCAAGTGCTGTGGTACCTCTACCAGTTTTCTCCCGATTACGTCCAGGGTGACTACAACAGCAGCCATCGTGATGACGGCCTGATCGCCTTGTTCATGCAGGACGGGGATTACACGCTGTCGGACCTCAACTACGTGCTGGATGCACAGCACGACCACATGGGCAACGTTCTCCCCATGTACAGCGAGCTGGCCGCCAGCGGGCAAGTGGAGTTGACCACCACCCCGTACTACCACCCCATCATGCCGTTGTTGATGATGGACGGCTGGACGATGGAAGACGGCATCCGCGTCAACAAAGAGGCGTGGCCCGAGGACGTTCAGAACCATCTCGTCACCGGCATGGACCTCTTTGAGCAGGAACTCGGCTTCCGCCCGGTCGGCATGTGGCCCAGCGAGCAAGCCGTCTCCCCAGCGATGGTGGAGCCCGTGACCGATGTCGGCATCCAGTGGATGGTTTCGGATGAAGAGATTCTCAAGCAGTCGACCGACATCAACGGTCAATACGTGGACGTGGAAGATGCGAGCAACCTGGCAACGCCCTGGACCGTCACGGGCGCCGAGGGTGGAGAAATAGCGGTCATCTTCCGCGATCGTGTGATTTCCGACCGCATCGCCTTCCAGTACGGCACGATGACGCCCGAGGCAGCGGTCTCGGACTTCATCGCCTATCTCGACAACGTGCGCCAGCAACTCTTGGATGCCGGCGAAGATCCAGCCGACCATTTGCTGACGGTTGCGTTGGACGGCGAGAACTGGATGTTCATGTCTGAATTCCAACACCAAGACAACGCCCGTCCGTTCATGGCCGAGTGGTACAGCCGACTGGCTGAGCACCCCACCGTTGTGACGACGACGCCCTCGGAATTCTTGACGAAGGGAACAACGCTGCCTGAAATACAAACCATCGGCACAGGCTCATGGATCGACGGGACCCTTCGAACGTGGGCCGGAGAAGAGGAAGAAAGCCTCGGTTGGCAGCGGTTGGTCGAGGCGCGCCAGGCCCTCGTTGCGTTCGAAGCCTCCAACCCCAACGACCCCGGTCTTGACGCTGCTTGGGAATCGCTCTACATCGCTGAAGGCAGCGATTGGTACTGGTGGTACGGCCTGGACCAGGACAGCGGCTACGACGAGAACTGGGACGTGTTGTTCAAGGTCCACCTCTCCAACATCTACCGTGCCATCAACCTCGATTTGCCGCCCTACCTTCAGGACCTCTGGACCAACCCCGCCGTGCCTGCACCGGCAGCCTCGGCCATCATTGAGCCGATGATTGACGGCATTGCCCTGCCCGGTGAATGGGACGGAGCGGCGCGCTACGATGCGCCGGTGTCGGGGGGAACCTTCGACATTGAATCCTTCCACTTCGGCTACGACGCATCAAACGTGTTCTTGCGCGTGGATGCGCCAACGCTCGACGATCTCGACAACGCCACCGGTCTCGCCTCTTACGACTCACCCGATTTGGCAGTCTACTTCATGCAACCCAATGCGGTGAACTTTAACGAAGCCGAGACCAACTTCCGAACCTACTACGGCAACCAAATTCTCGGGTTCCCTTCCAAGTACATGGTGGCGTTTGATTTTGATACGGTCCGAGAGGACGGGCGCGCCAAGTGGAACCTGTTCAGCGCTCAAGGGAAGGTTGGCGACCAAGAGCGATGGGTCCTGTCGGGGAGTTCGAACCTTGGCGGCTGTGCGGTGGACGACGTGTATGAGTTTGCGATTCCCTGGTCGGACATCGGTCTTGCACCGCGCTATTCGACTCGGGTGAAGGTCGTCACCTCGTGGAGGGATTCACTCTCCTACGGCGACGGCATGGATGCCGAAATGGCACCGCCCGCCCCTGCCGAAATGGTGCTGCCCGACCTTGAGGAGTGGGTCACGCTGCTCGAACTGGATGACGCCGTCGGCGACGAAACGGGCGATGGCGACTACGTCTACCCGCTGGCGACCGATTTCAACACGCCCAACGGCGGAGGTTTGTGGGATGCCACCCACCTCACGGTACGCCAGAGTGCTTGGAACGCTCAATTCATTTTGACCATGAGCGAAATGACCGATATCTGGGGGCTTGCCAACGGGTTCAGCCACCAAATCGTCCAGATTTACGTCGACCAAGGTGAGACCTCCTACGGCCGCACGGAAATGCTGACGGGTGCCAATGCCGAGGTCCATCCGGACTGGGCATGGGAAGTGGCCATCAGCGGTACCGGCGAACCGGGCGCGGTTCAAGCCGTGCAGGCCGAGACGGGAAGCGCCTCTGCTCGGGGCATCGATGTCAGCGGGGACGTTGAAGCGAAGACCATCACGTTCACCGTGAGCAAGGACGTCATCGGCTCCGACATCCCCAACTATCGCTTCATCGTGGTCATCGGCAGCCAGGATGGCTTCGGCACAGGGAAGTGGCGAGACGTCATGGAAGAACCGGCGACGTGGACACTGGGCGGGGGCGCCAACCCAGCGCCCGACGACGGGATTGACTACGACCCCAACATCATCGACGTCGTTCTTGAGGGCGAAGGCCAAGCGGCGATGTTGTCCAGCTACGACGTCAACGGGCACGTGTACGCCCAACTGACCGGGTTTGAAATGCCCGAAGTTTCGCAGCAAATTTTCGGGGCTTCGGTCGACACCGTCACCTCTTCCTCGGCCGTATTGACGTGGTCAACAACGGTGGCCGATGCGACCTCGGTCCGTGTTGCGCCTGCCGGTCAAGAACCGGGAGCCAACGATGCGATTTCGTGGACCTCGGTGGGTACCGATCACGCCATCACGCTCACCGAACTGACCGTCAACACCAGCTATTGGGCGTACATCGGTGCAAACGAAACCGCCGATGTGGTGTTGTGGTTCAACACCAGCAACGTCGTGGACGAGACGCCACCTGACGTGCTCAACCTCGCTGCCGAAGTGCTCGAGGACGGTCGTGTCATCGTGTCGTGGTACACCTCGGAACGCGCAACAGAATCGGTGCTCATCAACGGTGAATCGGTTCACGAGGACGCCTTTGCAACCAAGAAGAATCATCAAATCACCACCGCCGTGCTCGGCGACGGCACCTACGATTTGGAAGTCGTCAGTGCCGACGCCTCGGGCAATCTCAACTCGAGCACGCTGGCGTTTACCGTGGCGGTTGGCGCAGCGGTGGTCGACGAGCCCTCCTCAACGGACGACGATGAGGATGAAGTCGCTGTTTCGGAGGTTTCGAGTTCCACGATTCAACTCGTTGCCCTTGTTGTTGTGGTGCTGGTGCTGCTGGCATTCCTTCGGGTTCGTCGCCACGATGTCGACGATGACAACGACCCTTGGAAGTAAACTCGTCAAGCGAACGGAATTGAAATCGACTTGTGGCTCTTGAGGTTGATGATGGTCAGCATGCAGGGCTTGGGCTGGAACCCGAGCATGCGCTGGTACGAAGTTTGGTCCTGCCACGTGCTGGAACAGACGAGGGTGGTGCCACGGAAATCCAGGCACTCATGACCGTGAACGTGGCCGGTGACAAAGATATCGGGGACCTCGCGAATGACCAAGCCGTCCTCGGGTTCGGGTGAGAGGGGCGTTTTTCCGCCCCACTGCGGTGCGAGGTGCCGTCGGCGGAGCATTTCCCGCATGGCCTCAACCGGATCGGCGTAGGTGACGGTCCTCAACCCAGCAACAAAGTCGTCAATGGACTTGCCGTGGTAGGAGAGAAGCCGCACGCCATGGAGGGAGAAATCGCAGGGGTTGCCGACGAACGTGGTCGTGTTGTAGTCTTGCTGGATGTCTTTTTCGAAGGTTGGTTGAGGTTCGGCAGGCCGCACGGCGTCGTGGTTTCCAGGCAGCATCAAGCATTCCACCCACTCGGGAAGCAATTCGAGAAGTCGCGCAAATTCACTGTATTGAGCAAAAAGGTCGGGGATGGCGAGTTCCTTGTCTTGGCCGGGATAGATGCCGACGCCATCCACGCAGTCTCCCGAGAGGATGAGGTACTTGATCGTCTTCGCAAGCGGGTCGGTGTGGAACCAGCGGACCATCTTGTGCCACTGGGCCTCGAGGAAGGTCTTCGACCCCACGTGAATGTCGGAGAGGAAGGCCACGCTCACGCCGGCTTCGGCGCTGACCTTGTTGTGCTTGTGTTCGAGAGGGAAATGGAGGTCATCGACGTAGAAAATGTCGCCCGTTTGACTGAACGTACCGGAAACACCCATCACGTCGTCGGGCATCAGTCCTGCTTCCAAGATCTGCTCGTGGGCACGGTCTCGGTCATCACCGCTCCGCTTCGTGAGCAGGCAAGTCATCTCGCCGGTTTCATCCTCAAGACCCCACATCAAGTGGCCGTTTTTGGTGTAGCGTGGTTCGTTGACCAGGCCGATGGCCACCGCTTTGTTGTCGTAGCCCTGGTACCGAGAATACTCGGCGAGGAGACGTGAGATTTCCTGGTGCTTTCGTGGGAGGTTGGAATTTTGGACGATCAGTTTCCGAATGCTCTGCAAGCGATCGTTGAAGCACGCCGTGATGTCCGTCATCTTTCCCTCCGTGGTGGAGTTGCCCGTGATGTCGTAGTGAACCGTGATGTCGGACGAAGCATCGCTGGCGTGCATGGAGAAATCTGATTCGTTCCAGTCCGGCAGGTTGTTGCGGAGGAGGAGGTCAACGGGCTCGGGCTCCGTTAACGGAGCCACCGTTCGCGCCAAGTCCTCGGGGAGTTGTTGCACCACGCTTACCTTCGGTTGAGGGGCGGGTGTCGGTGAGGACGTTGCTCCGGCATGGGCAATCATGTCGTCGAGCATGCTTGCTGTCAGCATGCCTCCAGAGAGGTTGAGGGCGGCCGCTGCCTCGATGACGGATTTGGGGTCGGAAAGACCCAGCAAACGCTCCTGAAGTGATTGAGGGGCCAGGAGCCGCTGCCCACGCAAGTGGGTGACGATGTCGGACCACGGCTCACCCATGCTCACGAAATAACGACGACGATTCAAAAGGTATGTGCCTCGCATTGAAGGAGGCTGAAGACCTACTCTTCAGCGTCCGTCCATTCCACTTCAAGGCCGATTTCCTCGGCCTCCTGTTCTTCAGACCACGCCTCGTCCTGCCACGGCGCCTGTTCGCGTGCTTCGAGGTCCCTGCGCATCCGCTCTGCCTCGCGTTCCTCCTCGAGGCGTTGGGCTTCTGCAGCGGCATCCAGCAAGTCTTGTTCGTCTTGTTTTCGTCGACGCATGGATTCGTCCCAGCACTGCATGGCGGTGAGGAGGGCAAAATACACGAAACCGGCTTTGTTTTCTGCTCGTGTGCCGCCAATTTGCGTTCGGATGGCGTTGGCCCAACCGGTGTGCGAAGCGATGCCGACGTAGACGGTGCCGACCGGTTTCTTGCTGCCTTCGTTGGTTGGCCCAGCGATCCCCGTGACGGAGATGGCGAAATTTGCCTCCGCACGCTTCAACGCGCCTTTGGCCATCATGATGGCCACTTGAGCCGAAACGGCACCCTTGCTGGCCAATTCTTCAGGGTCCACGCCCAGTTCGTTGACCTTCGCCTCGTTGGCATACGTCACCCACGATTTCTTGAACCACGAGCTGGCTCCTGCAATGTCGGTCAGGGTGCTCGCAAGAAGGCCACCGGTGCAGGATTCAGCCAGCGTGAGGGTGTGGTTTCCCTCCTTGAGCCGGCGAACCAACCTTGCCGCAGCGGCTTGGATTGTGTCATCCATTGGTCCGTGGTTGTACCCTCATGCTTTGAGCGTTCCGTTGGGGGCGTACTTTTGAAAAGGAGGCCCTGCCACCGAGGATTGGGTCTGTGGTCTAGCGGCTATGACACCTCCCTTACACGGAGTTGATCGAGGGTTCGAGTCCCTCCAGACCCACTACCACAGGTGCGTTTCTACCGGCGCTTCACTGGCGATGACCTGGGTGATACCGCTGCTGGCCTGAAGCGCTTTTGCGTCAACGTCCTCGTTCACGAGCATGAGATGAACAGCACGCATCCACAACCCGTGCTCAACTGCCACACCGCGGTGGTCTACGGCCACCAGCACGTCTTCCAACTCACTGAACGCCAAAGCAGCCGTGGCGTGGGGCAACTCGTGGGCCGTCATCACCAGCCAGCGCTGCCCCTGCATGGCGTGCCGTGGGTCATCGCCGAGGTCAGAAAATCGAATCCAATTCATGCGCTACACCTTGTACCTCAACAGGGCGACGGCGCCACCAAAACCCATCAGTTGCTCGCCTGCATCGTGGTCCACGGAACACTGCACCACCTTCCCGGAAAAGGTCTCCACCTTGACCGCAATGCTGGACCATGCCACAGCGTCGGCGCCGTCGGTGCCCCGCAGAACATCGGCACCGATGAGGAGCGTCTCAACAGCGCCTTCCTCCGTTGCTCGTTGGATCTCGGCCAAGCCGTAAGCAACGGCACCGTTGGTCGAGATTCGCTGCCATGCTTCTTCGAGCAAGCCAATTTCCTGAACCATGCGGTGTTGTGCGAGCATGTCGCCGGCCAAGCCCTCGCGAAGCACCTCGTTGGCAGCGCCTCGGCCACCCATCGTTGTACCAATTGACATCATTGGACGTCGGTGGCCTGCGGCTTTGAGGTCGGCCATCATCCGGTCCCTGTTGCGTCCTGGACCGCACAACACCAAGGGCATGACTTCGTCGAGTTGCTTCGTAAGACCGTCCACGATGGTGGCCCGGAACTGTTTGGCGATGCCGTCGGTTTGCCGCAGATCGCCCCGTTTGCCACCGCCCCGCATCGTCCAGGTGGCACTTTCCCTCAAGCCTCGGGCGGTGACGAAATACAGGATCATCTCGTCGCCTTCCACCACCAGCAAGGCGACCTGCGATTGGTTGGCGGCGCGGAGACTTTCGTCGAGCAAATCTCGATCGAGCTTGCTGAACCCCTTGGACGATGAGAGTTTGACATCGTCCCGCAAGCCCACCACGTGGGTGTGATGCATGCCGATGTCGATGGGCGCTTCTTCGATGATGCCGTGGATGCGAAGGGTGTCGGTGAAGCTTTGGTGCTCGGTGTGGTCCACTGCAAGTCGAATCCACATTTTCTTTCGCTCAGCCTGTTTTGACCGACCGCCCTCGTCTCCACCGGTGGTTTGGTCGCGTCGTTCACCGAGCATCCCGACCGACATCCCGGGCTGAACCAGGCGATTCAAGACCCACAAATCGTCGACGGTTTGCACCCGCAGACGCCATTCGTGGTGGTCTCGGCCCAGAACGTCCATTCCTTCACCCAAACACGCCGAGGAGGTTCCCGTCTTCATCCATGTCCATGTCAAGCGCAGCCGGGCGCTTGGGCAGGCCGGGCATCGTCATCATGTCGCCCAAGACAGCCACGACGAAACCAGCACCAGCGTTGAGTCGGAATTCGCGGACCGGGACGGTAAAGCCGGTTGGAGCGCCGAGCAACCCCGGATCGTGAGAAAAGGAGTACTGGGTCTTCGCCATGCAAACGGGGAGATGCCCGTAGCCCCACGAGCGAATCCGGTCGAGTTCTCGGTTGGCCTTGGCCGTCAACTCAAGCCCGTCGGCTTTGTAGAGGCGTTTGGCGATGGCTTCGGCTTGTCCAGAACGTCGGTTTCGGGGGTGAAGAGCGGGACGAACGGCCGTCCTGCTGCCACGTGATTTTGCACCGCTTTCACCACGGCCTCGGCGAGGTCTTTTCCGCCCTCGCCGCCCTTGGCGTGAACCTCGGTGATGCACACGGCACTTGCTCCGCTTTCGTGAGCCGCTTGGGTGATGGCGGCCAGTTCTGCATCGGTGTCGGAAGCAAACCGATTGATGGATACGACCACGGGCACACCAAACGACGTCATGTTTCGGATGTGACGGTCAAGGTTGGTCTTCGCTCCCATCGACGTAGCTTCGACGTTCTCCGCTTCCAAGGTGGCTTTGTCCGGGCGGATGCCGCCTCGGTCGCCGAAGGCGCCACCGTGGAGTTTCATGGAACGAACCGTGGCGTTCATGACCACACAATCCGGTGCTTTCCCTGATGTAGCGGCCTTGATGTGCATGAATTTCTCGGCCCCCATGTCCGAGCCAAAACCGGCTTCGGTGACCACCAAATCGGCTGCAGCCAACGCCATTCGATCGGCGATGATGCTCGAGTTTCCGTGAGCGATGTTGGCGAAGGGTCCGCCGTGGATGAAGGCTGGATTTCCCTCCAGCGTTTGCGTGATGTTGGGGAGGAAGGCCTGGCGAAGAAGGAGCGCCATGGCTCCAGCACCGCCGATGTCTTCCGCTTTGACGGGGTGCCCTTCCGTTGAGGTGCCAACGACGATGTCGCCCAACCGCTTGCGCAGGTCGGCATAATCGGTTGCAAGGACCAAAATGGCCATCACTTCGCTTGCCGCCGTGATGTCGAAACGGTCTTCTCGAACGAGGCCGTTGGCGGGTCCACCCTTGCCGATGGTGGTGTTGCGGAGCGCACGGTCGTTCATGTCAATGACGCGTGGCCACGAGATTCGAGACGGGTCGAGCTTGCAGGCATTGCCGTGCTTGAGGTGGTTGTCGATGAGAGCAGAGAGCAGGTTGTGGGCGGAGGTCACGGCGTGAAGGTCGCCGGTCAGGTGGAGGTTGATGTCTTCCATGGGGAGGACTTGTGCGTGGCCGCCACCGGCTGCACCGCCTTTGATGCCGAACACCGGTCCCATCGATGGCTCTCGAATCACGCAGGTGGCGGACTGGCCGATTCGGCACAGGGCTTGGGTCAGTCCGATGGTGGTGACCGTCTTTCCTTCCCCGAAGGGCGTTGGGTTGACGGAGGTGACCAGCACGAGGCTGCCTTGGGGTTTTGAGAACCGCTCCTTGAGCGACGGCCAGGTGACTTTCGCAACACCGTTGCCCATGGGCATCATTTCGTGGGCAGAGATACCGAGTTTCCACGCAACCGCTTCAATCGGTTCCATCTTGGCGGCGCGAGCGATTTCAAGGTCCGAGGTCATTGCTTTGCTGCGGTTCATCCGGTCCTTGAAGCCGTCGCCCGGTTGGCGCGGGTTGGAACCGGTTTGGCGACCCTAGGAAGCGCGTGGTCGGTTCACTCTTCCTTCATCGTTCCCAGGTAGTCCGGGAGGTCGACACCGGCCATCTTGGCCACGTCGTGGACCGGAGGCAGGCTTTGGATGAGCGAAGAGACGAAGTTGGAGGTGGCTCCACCCTCGCCACCGTTGTTGCCGGAATCCCAGACGGTGATCTTGTCGATCTTGAGGTTGGCAATGGCTTCGGTTTGTCGGGCCACGAGTTCTTCGATCTTCTCAACCATCAAGAGCGTGGCTGCAGCCTTGGCGTCTCCACCGGCGCTGGCCACGAGTTTGGCATAACCTTCTGCCTTGGCTTCGAGGACGGCTTGCTGACCCGTTGCTTCTGCGTTGTACGCAGCGAGGGTAGCGTCGGCTTGACCTTGGGCGATGCGGCGCTGTCGTTCTGCTTCGGCTTCTGCAGCGATTTCGATTTGCTGCTTCGAAACTTCCTCACGAGCGATTTCCTCTGCACGCAGGCGCTGACCTTCAAACTCGTACTGTGCCTTCTCGATTTCCACCTGTGCTTTGCGCTTGGCGACTTCGGAACGCTTGAGTGCTTCTGCCTCTCGCTCGGCGAGGTCAGCGTTGAAGCTGGCGATGTCTGCACGGGACAGGTTCTCACCCTCGACGGCCTTGGATTCTTGTTGCTGCACGAAGACACGTCGGTCTGCTTCGGCTTCCTTCTGACCTTTGTCCGATTCCGCTTGGTTGCGGGCGACTTCAATTTCTCGGGTTCGGTCGGCTTGGGCCTGCCCGACGGCACCCTGGCGGGTGGCGTTGGCTCGGTCCACGTCAGCCTTGGCGATGGCTTCGGCTGCGGCCTTGGCACCGATCGACTTGATGTAGTCGGCTTCGTCGGTGATGTCCGTGATGTTGACGTTGATGAGGTAGAGGCCGATCTTGTGAAGTTCGGTGTCGACGTTGTTGACCACTTGGCTCAAGAACGCTTCACGGTCGCCGTTGATCTCCTCAATGGTGAGGGACGCAACGGTCAAACGGAGTTGACCGAAGATGATCTCTTTGGCCATGTCTTCGATTTGGGCGACGGGCAATCCGAGCAAACGCTCGGCTGCGTTTTGCATGATGGAAGGCTTCGTGTCGATACCGATGGTAAAGGTCGACGGCACGTTGATCCGGATGTTTTGCATCGAAAGGGCGTGTTCGAGGTTGATGTTGATCGTCATCGGCTTGAGGTCCAAGAACCCGTAGTTCTGAATCAGCGGCCACACGATTTTGCCGCCGCCGTGATAACACTGTGCGGCGCCCGCACCTTTGGTGTTCCCGTACACGACCAGGATCTGGTTTGAGGGTGCGAGTTTGTACCTGCGCGTTGCGAGGTAAACCGTTCCAACGAGGACGAGGACGAAGAGTCCCAGACCAATCACGACAATAGCACTTGAATCTGCCATGGTATGAGGAGTGCTTACCCCTTTAAGACATTTGAGTCGGCAATCCCGTCACTCTTCTTCCGCCACGCCACTGGAAACACTGAGCGGCCGAACGATGAGCATCTCTGCGATGTTGCCGACAACCGTCACGAACTTTCCGGTCTCAATGGTCAATTCCTCGTCTTCTGCAACGGCTTCACAGGTTCGCAGAGCGTCTTGGAATTCCACCTGAATTTGACCGGACTTGCCGGCCCGAATGGTTCTGTAGACGGTTCCTTTGGCGCCGATGGCGTCGTTGTGGCGGACGGTTCCGTCGCTCTCGAGGCTCATCATCACTTGGAACACTTTCCCGACGAGCCACATCGAGATGACACCGGCCACGCCGCCAACGCCGACGGCGATGATGTTGTGCTGGTCAGCTTGGGATGTGGCGAGACCGAAAATACCGAACATCATGACGAAACTGAGGATGCCTTGAACGGTCAGCATCTGAAACGAACCTTCTGCGGAATCCATGCCGAAATCAACGTCGATCCCAACCGCATCAAGCGCACCGTCGGCCACGCCGCCGATCAGCACCAATCCAAAATACACGATGAACAAAAGCGTGCCAGCGATGGCCATCCCTGCAAAAACAACGTCCAGACCGGTAATGCCTCCAAGACCCAGCAATTCCAATAAATCATCAAACAGGGCCATTCTCAATCACCGTCACGCTTCTGTCTTCCCTCTCGCAAATCAATGTTCTGCCTTTTTCTTGGCCGTCGGATGTAATTGATGTAATAGTGGCCGTAGACCACGGGACCGATGGAACCGCCCACGATCAGTCCTCCCAGCCACCCTGGCAGGTCGAGGGCCACCACGATCATCAAGATGAAGAACAGAACGATGAGCATGGACGCTTTTTCGAGCATCAAAAGGTAGGCCCGCTCTCCCTCGTTTTCAGCGCCGGGTGCTCCGGATTTGAGAAAAAGCAAGTCGAGCATGCCGGGCATTCAATTCTCACACTCAAAGCGCACCGAGGATCACTTCAAACACGAAGATGATGAAGATGTACATGCCGACGATGAACCCGAGGGGTTGGTCCTCGTTGGCCAAATTGCTCATCAGCCCCTCTTCTCGGTCCTGCATGGTGGATTCCCGCGCTGCTTTGTCGTTCTTTTCCACCGAGTAGACGAGGTAGGCGATGGTGGCGATGATGACGCCCCACGATGCACCAAACACCGTTCCAAGGGCCTCGTTGAACTCGGACCACATCTTCAGGGTCATGTAGGTGCCCAGACCTGCAGTCATGAGAGCGACGGCTTTGCCCATGAACCTAAGGAGTGCGCACTCCCTCTTGAAGGTTCACACGACGTTGCGGCGGCTTTTTGTGATGTCTCGGCGTGGGAAAACCATGCCAGCAATTCGGTACGGAATTGCTGGCCGTCCCGTCGCCCACAGCCTCTCTCCGCTTCTCACCGCACTGGTGGCGCGTCATTTGGGCATCTCCTTGAACGACAAACAGTTGACAATGGAACTGGTGGACGTTGACAACATTCCCGATGCCTTGGCTTGGGGCTATGCGGGCGCAGTTCCTGAACCGATTCCATGGGCGTACACCAACGCTGTGTTTGGAAAATTCCGAACCAAAGCCCTGGTCAAAAAAGCCCTTGAAGCCGCAAGCGAGGTGAACGAGGTCCATCCCATGTTGGTGGGCGTCGAAGGTACCGCGGGGACCGTGCATCCCTCTCGCTCGCCATTACCCACAAGGATGTTTGATGAGGAGGTTTGGTTGAACTTGACCGCTCCGCTGAAACATCAGTTGGACTCGGGTGCCGTGGTGGCGGTGGACGACTCCATGAGCAACAAATGCGTGAACGTCCTTCGTTGGGACGGGCGTGGTTGGTGGTGTGCCGGCGTGGACGGTTCGGGCGTCGCTGACGTCCTCCATCACCACGGTCTCAACCCTACCCAGCACGTTCTCGGGCTGGTCGGTGGGGGTGGCGCTGCCCGGTCAACAGCAGCCGCATGGGCAAAACTCGGCGGCCGTGTCCATCAACTGAACAGCCGACGAATGTTTGACGACAGCCCTTGGATGGAAGCCATCACCGACGATGCGCCGGACGTGGTCGTGGATTTCGACAACGACGGGTTGACCACGGACGGGTTGCGTGTGCTGTCCTCCGTCTACAGCCCCATGCAGGGGACCGTCGGGGAACGGGCCGCTGCAATCACGGGCGATGCTCTCGACGGAAGGTGGTTGCTCGTTGCGCAGCACTTGGCTTGTTGGCGGGTCCTGTGGGCTCCGGAGAGGGCCACCGATCTCCCTTCGCTCGGGTTGTTGCTGACCCGACTGCTGGAGGCTGAAACTTTGCTGGCTTCGTATGCATAGAACAGAAGACTCTTTGATTCACGAACCCAACTTGAGGACTGATACGGATGCATCGCCCACACATTGCGCTCATCGGTCTCGTCGTCCTCTCGCTGTGGGCGCCGTCCGGGCTTGCCCTGCTCGAGGAGGGGACATCGTTTGAGCCGTCGCATGAAGGGGCGGATTACCCCGTTGGTTGGACCGAATTTAACCTTGGAGGCGCGTTTTCACCCGAGGTCAGGATGGTCTACCCGGCGATGTTTGCGGGCGAGGACAAAGACATGGCCGGCAACGGTCCGTTCCCGTGGCTCATCTTCGTCGGAGACTCAGGGGAAGGTCTTGACGACTACGACTTGTGGAGCGATGAACTGGTTAAACGAGGCTTCATCGTTGTGATCACGCAAGCCTTCTCCGACGAAACAGACGTTGAGGAAACGCTCGACCGTTTCGTGGATATCCAAGATGCCATGGCGCAGCAGAATCAATCCAACGTTCACGTGTTGGGGTCGGTCGGGAACATTGACATTGACCATTGGGGTGTATCCGGCCACGGTAAAGGTGCAGCTGCGGCTTACCTCTCGTTCCCGTTTTGGGACCAAACGACGGTTGCCGCCGACGTCCATCCGCCACGAGCCGTGTTTGGCTTGGGGCTTGACCTTGAGGACCTTGAAGCATCCTTCGAGTGGGGCGATGTTGCCGTTCCTGCATTCCCTCAGCCCAATACGGGGTTGTTCATCACGGGAACGGTCGATGAAATCGCTCCGTCCCAGGAGACCATGGAACGGGTTGAGCGCCTTGGCGGACTGGCCTGGCAATGGATTCACCTTCTGGGTGCGGACCACTACCAGTTCCAAGACGCGCGGTCGATTTTCGAAAGTGACGAGGGTGCAACGATGAGTCAAACCGCTCAAATCGGCCTCTCGGCCGAACACGTTGTGGCCTACCTTGACACCGTGCTCCACGGCGATCACGCCCGGTTCCGAGACGCGTTCAATCGAGGCGAGGGCCCGCAAACCGTGAGCGACCCCAATGCATACGTGGACGAAAACCTCGACGCAGCATCTTTCCTGCGTTGGACGGCAACGTCGGCCAGTCACAACACGTCATCACCGCTCAACGGGACTCAAAACCTGACCCTTTCGGTCAATTGGACGCTGCGCGACGGGACATCGTTTGAAGCACTCCCTGCAGGATGGGACGTCAATTTGACCTGCGGTTGGTCCAACGGCCCCTGGGAAGGTGAGGGGACGGTCGCTGCAAACGGCACAGCATCGTGCGTGTACCCCATGGCACCCGTTGCACCTGGGCTCCAAAAGGCATGGCTGAGACTTGAGGTGGAGGGTGCGCCGTCAACGTTTGGCGCCGTTGTGCTGCGGGACAACACACCCATTGTCCCACAATCCCCCAAACCCGTGATTTACGTCCCTCAGCACAAAGACCGCACGGTTGAGGCCTCCAGCATCGGCTTGGACCCCGACGGGCAGTTGGTCCGCATCGTGGAAGCCACGCTGTCGGGCGACGATGCTTTCCATTTCCGAGTTGACGTCGCACAAGGCGCGTTGAACATGACCGTCAGCCACGCCCTCGACGAGGAGTGGCTTGGCGAGTGTCTGTTGGATGTCACCCTTCGAAGCGATGGCGAGACCCTTGACGAGTATTCCACGCAGCTTCGCGTGGTCATGACACCGGTCAATGACCCTCCCGTGAAGGAAGGAACGGTTCCGATCCAGGAGATGGACGAGGACGGGCCGAGCGTGGTGTTCGACCTTGGCGACGTGGTTACTGACCCTGAAGGCAAGGCGTTGGAGGTGTTCCTGGGCGGTGAAAAAAACGGTGAGCAGATGCCCGTGCGTTTCAGCATCGAGGGTGAGCGCGTCACTCTCACGCCCCTGCCCAACGCCCACGGGGCAACGGTGCTCCAGGTGCTCGTCAGCGACGGTGAGAATCCATCCCTGATGGTCGAATTGCCCGTCGTGGTCAACCCCGTCGATGACCCGGTCGTGGTCAATGCATCGCAGTGGACGAACCTGTCCTTCCCCGAAGACACGACCTTCAGCTTACCGTTGGGCCCGCTGGCTTACGACGTTGACGGCGACGGGCTGGCGTGGACGCTCGAGGGGAACATCGGCTCGTTCCAGTCCTCCTTCGTCAACGGGACGCTGGAATTGACACCCAATCAGGACGTGTTTGGTGTGTTTGAAGGGGTTTGGTTGAACGTTTCGGACGGGACATCCGCTCACGCTCACAACATGACCGTCACCGTGGAAGCGGTGGGCGACCTTCCCTTTGTTTCCATCGAATCGGTTCAGGGCATGAGCGGTTCAACAGCGAACATGTACTGGTCGGTGGTGGATGTCGACCAGGTGGTGGACACGCAAGCCAACGTCACCGTGGACGGTGTTGCCGTGGATGTGAACCATTCCTGCCTCAACAGCGGTGCAGGCGCCTTCCAGTGCGTCACGCTGCTGCCGGTACCGGCCGACTCCTCGACATCTTTCTTCATCGAACTCGAAATTTACGATGCAGAACTCGACCGAAGCATCATCGCCAGCAAGGTGGTCGATCCATCGGTGATCGGCACCGATCAAAACGAAACGTCGACCAGTGAAGACGTGGAGGGCACCGGTTCCGTGGTCGTCATCGCCGGCTTCGGCACAGCGTTGGTTCTGGTCGGGGTGGTTGGTTTCATGGTCGCTCGGTCAAGAAAAGCGGCCGCTGAACAAGCATCGACGCCCGCCCCTTCCGAGGAGGCGCCGGCGCCGACGGGGACCGGCCTGCTCGCTCGTGCAGAGCAGTTGAAGTGATCACAGCGGAATGTTGCCGTGCTTCTTGGGAGGGGACCACTCTCGCTTTGACTTCAGAATGTTGAGGGCACGGCACAGGCGCAGGCGGCTTTCCTGTGGTTCAATGACATCGTCCAACCATCCGTTTCGGGCCGCCACGTAAGGGTCGCCGAACTTTGCCTTGTATTCGTCCACCAGTCGCTGACGGACGCCTTCCTTTTCCTCATCGGGAACAGCGCCAATCTCTCGGCGGTGAATGATGTTCACGGCACCCTCGGCACCCATGACAGCGAGTTCTGCCGTGGGCCATGCCACGTTGTAATCGCTTTGCAGGTGCTTGCACGACATCGCCAAGTAGGCGCCACCGTAGGCCTTTCGGGTGACCAAGGTCAGTTTGGGAACCGTGGCTTCAGCGTAGGCAAACAGCAGTTTTGCCCCGTGACGGATGATGCCGCCCCATTCTTGCACCACGCCCGGAAGGAACCCCGGCACGTCCTCGAAGGTGAGCAGCGGGATGTTGAATGCGTCACAGGTGCGGATGAAGCGGGCGGCCTTGATGGAAGCATCGATGTCCAAACACCCGGCCAAGACCTTTGGTTGGTTGCCAACCACGCCCACGGTGGATCCGTTCATTCGTGCAAATCCGATGATGATGTTGTCGGCGTAGGCCGGGAAGAGTTCCATGAACACGCCGTCGTCCACCACTTCTTCCACCACTTTGACCATGTCGTAAGGCTTGTTGGGGTTGTCCGGAACGATGTCCTGGAGTGTTTCGTTGAGGCGGTTTGCAGGGTCGCCGGTAGCGAGAATGGGCGGGTCCGCCATGTTGTGGTCGGGCAGGTACGAGAGCAGAGCGGCTGCGAGCTCACACGCATCCTCTTCGTCGTCAGCGATGAGCGAAGCAATGCCCGAGCGGGAGGCGTGAAGGTTTGCGCCGCCCAAACCGGCAGCATCCACTTCACCGCTGAGCACTTCCGGGGTCTCGAGCGGTGAAGACAAAAACAACTGCCCGTGTTCTTCCCCGAGAATGGTGAAGTCGGACAGAGAAGCGGCCAAGGCAGACACCCCAACAACGGGGCCCAACACGAGGCTGATCATGGGAATGCGGCCGCTGCATTGAACGAGCCGATCGAGCATCTCTCCGGTTCCTGCCAGTGAGTTCACCCCGTCTTGCGCTCGCTGTCCTCCGCCGTCCCACATGGCAATGAGTGGGGCTTTGGCGCGCTCGGCCATCTCCACGATTTTGGCGATCTTGAGCGCGTGCATTTCGCCCATGCTGCCGCCGTGGACGCTGAAATCTTGTGCGAAGCAATACACACGGCGCCCTTCGACGGTGCCGTGTCCCGCTACCACGCCGTCCCCCAGCGTCTGGTGAAGGAACATGTTGTGGTCGTCCGTTCGGTGGGTCACGAACGTGTCAACCTCGAGGAAGGACCCCTCGTCGAGAAGCAGGCCGATGCGGTCCCTTGCGGTACCACGCCCGGTGGACCGAATGGCCTCCTGGCGCTTGAGTCCACCCCCGAGACGAGCGGTTTCTCGCTTCGCTCGCAACTCTTCGAGCGCATGGTTGGGTGTGCTGTCCACGGGTTTCCCACTCCTTTTCGGTTCTTGATTCAAACGCTTACTCTCTCAGGGTTTCACGGTGTTCTCCGCAGAGGTTCCTTCCCAGCGCAGCCTTGACGTCCATGTTCTGAGAGAGCACCCAGTGAAGTTTGGCCACCATCGCCTCGGGCGTTGAGCTGACGCCGTGGCCCAGCAACCCCATCGCTTGCTGTTTTCGACCTTTGGAATAGACGTTCATGTCCACCGGGCCGTGAATGCACTGGTTCACGACCACAACGGGCAGTTCTCGGTTCACGCACCGGGTGAGGATTCGCCACAGCATGGCGTTTTCGGGCGCATCGTTCTGCGGGTCATCGATGGGAAGATGGCCGAGTCCGGTCCCGTGAAGCACGACCCCTTGAACGCCGGTGGCGACGACCGCCTCGATGTGATCTGCATGCAGCCAAGGTCCAGCGATGAATTGCGCAATGCGCTGCCCGGCTTCGTACGTCGTGGGTCGTTGAATCACCGGTCTTGATTCATCAGCCTTCAGCGCAGCGGCGTACCACGGCGATGGCTCGGTTTCAAATCCGTCGTGCGAGAGCGTGAGTTTGGCCAACGGTTGCCCGTTGACGGCATGAAAGGCGTCCCTCCTTGACGAGTGCATCTTCCTCAGGGCGAGTCCGGAATGAACCGCCATGACCCCGTCGCTTTGGCTGTGGTGCATGACCACGGCAACGCTGTCCCCTGCAGCACCGGTCGGCAGCGGTCCGCTGGCGGCCCAATGGACGGCCGCAAGGAGATTTTCCGTGGCGTCCGATGAACCTCGATCACTCGAGCGCTGGGATCCCACCATCACGATGGGTCCGGCCGGACGCGCTCCACTTCCAGCGAACGCAAAACTGAGGGCCGCCGAGGTGATGTGAAGCGTATCGGTGCCGTGTGCGATCACCACGCCTCTGCATCCATCGTCGAAGGCATCGGCGCACGCTGCGGCGATGATGTTCCAGTGTTGCGGTCGAATATCGTCGCTGAACATGTTCCCGATCTTCACAGCGTCGAGTTGGGCGATGGAAGCCAATTCTGGGATGGCGTCCAACATCTCTTCCGGCTCAAATTTTGCCTCTACCGCTCCCGTTGCGTAATCCACTTTGGAAGCGATGGTCCCGCCCGTGTGAATCAGCCGTACGCGCGGCAGGTTTTCATCGGCCGTGGGGGGGTCAAGTTCGGCGGAAGGGGAGGCGTCCTTTCCCGGAACGGGTTCCCATGCTTGGACGTCCTCTGCAGGGTAGGACACGTTGTAGCCGTTGTCGAGTTTGATGGACAGGTGCCCCTTGGCGGCGGGGGGAAGAACGAGCCCGACATGCTGGACGGTTTCGTTGTGTGTGACCACCGTGGCGCTGATGCGAACACCCGGGTCGGGCAAAGCCACCATGCACGGAAACGGGCGGACTCGCCCCATGAATGAATCGCTTCATTGCGACAGGTCCTTGACTTTCTCAACCAAATCCATGCGGCGCAGTCGCCAAATGCCAATGGGTGTCATGCCGACGGCGATGACGATGACGCCGGCCATGAGCTGGTACGCGACGCTGGGGACAACAACGATGGCGACAAAGAACTGCCAAGAGGAGAACGAGGCAGCCAAACCAACGGCGCCACCGTAGGCAAAGGCGACCCCGACCAGGCCACCAATGATGCCGATCAAGAGGCTCTCAAAGAGGAGCATGAGACCCAAACTTCGGGTCGACGCTCCAAGGACCCTGAGCGTGGCCAGCTCGAAATCTCGCTCGGCGACGTTCATGATCATCGTGTTGAACATCACTGCGATGGTGAACATGAGCCCCAAGTACATCATGGCCTGGAAGATTTGTGTTTGCTGTTCAATGAGGCTGTTCATGCCGTTGATGAGCGTTTGACGCTCGACCACGCCCATGGACACTTCGGCAAGCGAGGCATCGACTTCAACGCCGTCCGGGAGGGCGAGGTACATGGAAGTCGCATTGACGCCCAAGGCATCACCAAGGTCCGCCCTCAGGAAAAACATCGTGCGGACCAATTCCCCTCGGGTTACGCCCACCACGGATACGTCGTGCGCAGCTCCGTTCAACAAGACGGTGTGTTCCTCGCCCACGCTCCAGCCGAGGAATGCCATGGACCCTTCGTCCATCATGACTTCGCTCGGCCCGTCGCTGGGCTGCGGTCGTTCTCCTTCGATGACGTTGACGTTGCGCATGCCTCCGTCGTAGGCATCAAGCCCAACCAACGTGAAGACGCGCTCCAGCCCCTCAGCGTCGTCCACGGTACCCAGCGGCATTTCAATCAGGGATTCGTACGTGGCTCCTCGCTCTTCAGCCCAGGCGATGATGCTGGCTTCACCGCCCTCGCCGATGTACACCTGAGCGTCCCATGACTGCTGTTCCTCAAGTCCACCCACGATGGTGTCTTGCAGACCTGCGGACATCATCTGCACGGAGCCAAAGAGCATCAGGGAAATACCAACAGCCAGGAACGTCATCATCAGTCGAACCGGCTTGCGAACGCTGGAACGAATGGAGAGGCCCAACGTCGTTGGCATCCACGCCGTGAGGCGACGCAGGAGCGACGAGCCCACTCGCATTTGGGTTTGGCCGCTCAAGACCTCCAGCGGGTCGAGGCGACTGGATTTCCATGCGGGAAAGGCTCCCGAGAGAAACACGACGAGCATGGTTGGAAGCATCACGCCGGTGTAGAGCGCAACGGGAACGTCTCGCTCCGTGATGGGAAGGCCAACGATGCCCTCGTAGAAATCCAACATGCCGTTGACGCCCCACGGCCCCATCAGTGCTCCAAGGCCGCAACCCACCGCTCCAATGACGAGAGGCGCCATGAGGTAGCCGGTCATGAGCGATGTTCGGTTGACGCCCAAGGTGCGCAGGACTGCAATTTCCTTCGCCTGACTCTGCACCAGCCGCTGGAGACTCAGCACGATGGTGATGGAGGCGATGGCTGCGATCATCACCGTGAACGGGATGCTGGTTCGCTTGGCCCCTTCGAGGTCCTGTCGCATGATTTCGACGGGTTCGTTTTGTCCTCTGTCCCTGACACGGCCGTCCAATGCTGCGGCATTGAGTGCATCCGCAACCAGGTCCTTCACGGCATCGATTTCGTCGCCTTCGTACGCCTCGGTGTCCGGTAGATCAAACGACGGCGTTCCTTCCACGTCCAAGAGCAGGGTGTTGCTGCTGCCGAGCGAGGTGTTGGTGAGGCGGGCCATGCCGCTGTCCGAGACGTAGCCGACAACGTATTGCCCCGCTTCGGGCGGGAAGAGCGAACCCTCGGGAGCCATGAACACGTGAAGCGGGTGGTAACCGATGCCCACGATGGTGAATTCTGCCGATGCGGTGCCTGCACCGATGGTAACAGCATCGCCCAGGGACAGGTCAAGTGCCTCGACCACGTGAGCGTCGATCACGATCTCATCATCGGCCGAAGCGACCCGACCTTCGGTGTGGTCGTCAGGCATCCATATTTTGTCGGCGTTGGCATCGTCGGGAATGCCGTGCCAAAGTGAGTTGATGATGTGCGTGCCCGTGTCGTTGGTGTGAAACATGGTCCCCTGTACGATGTTTCGCCACTCACATGAGTCAAGGGCTGCGCCGGTCGACGGCCAGGAGGATTCCAAAGCATCGCAGAAGGTTGCCGCTTCTTCTGCCGACCACGTCCCGCTTCGGTTGTCAATCCAGAGGTCCGCCAGATTGGCTCCGTCTTCATCGTCGGCCTGGAGGGTTTCGTACATCCCGTCCAAGTTGTGAGAATAACCTCCGAACGTGATGCCGGCGAACACGCCAACTGAAACCATCATGACCACGGCCAGGAGGCGTAATTTGGTCCGCCACAGGCTGCGAGCCAAGCGTTTGTTCAGGAGAGCCGACATGCGTTCACCTCAGGCTTGTTCGTCGTTGGCAATCTGTTCGTCGGAGATAATTTTCCCGCTGTCAATGCGAATCACGCGAGTCGCATACCGCACAAGTCCCTCGTCGTGGGTGACAAAAACCGACGTGATGTTCTCCGTTTTGCAAGCGCTGACCAACGCTTCCATGACTTTGTTGGAGGTCTCCGTGTCGAGGTTTCCCGTCAATTCATCGCCCAGCAGCAACGTGGGCCGCTTGGCGATGCTTCGTGCGATGGCGACACGTTGTTGTTGTCCGCCGCTGATTTCGCCCGGGAAACGATCCACCTCTGCATCAAGGCCGACCAGCCCGAGCAGTTCTTTGGCACGAGCAGGGTCTTTCTTTCCAGCCAATTCTTGAATCAGCAGAATGTTTTCGAGGACGGTCAGGTCCTGCAGGAGGTTGAAGAATTGAAAGACATAGCCGATGTTGTCCCTGCGAAACGACGTCA
>CAXGZM010000006.1:0-30142 GCA_964014165.1 uncultured euryarchaeote
CCCTATACCTCGTCGGCAGCGTCAGATGTGTATAAGAGACAGATATATGACAAATACCAACATGAATATGTCTTGTTTCCCCTAACCAGCCGGAACCCATGGTTTCAGCGC
Source organism: uncultured euryarchaeote (assembly GCA_964014165.1). Classification (GTDB taxonomy): domain Archaea; phylum Thermoplasmatota; class Poseidoniia; order Poseidoniales; family Poseidoniaceae; genus Poseidonia. Next base: position 112 of record CAXGZM010000006.1, read on the forward strand.
GGGAGAAGAGTTCATGATGGATACATGCCAAAAATTGAATTCTTTTTAAGGGGTAACGGGACATTAGACTTGGAGTTGAGAAAAATGATGACAAAATGCGACGAATGCGGCGGAAACCTGACGATTGACCTGACCCGTGGAGAGGGCATCTGCGATGATTGCTCCTTGGTGCACATCATCCAGGGCAGCGACGCCGACACCAACAGCGGCAGTTCCCTCGGTGAGGGGCGCCACAACGAGGCAGTCAACGCAGAAGCTGGCCACGGAGCCGCCAAAATGGGAGGAAAGATGAACCCCTTCGGCGACAAATTCGACGGTCGCGGCAACCGATTGACGACCAAACAGAAGCGCTTTGCTGCTCGAATCGGAAAGATTGACCGAAGTTCGCAGCGCGACACCGACCCCATTTACGCCCAACTCATGGCCACGCTCCGCAACATGTTCGGTGCCGACATGGCACGTGCCGTTGAACCGTTGGCTCGTGCCACGGCACGCAAGCTCACCCGTGCCCAAGAGGCCACCCGCAAAACACTCACGCCAGGTGAGCGCCGTCGACTCAAGTGCCCCAAGACGTCCATTTGTCGCGCCGGTGGGAAGGAGCACCCTGAACTTCGAGGAAAGACCGATTTGGACAACCTGCAGATCATGGCCTTGGCCATCGCCTCCATCGCCGCTCGCTGGTTCCGCACCGTTCGCATCAACGAAAAGCAACTGATGGACACGTACGGCATCACGGCCAAGCAGCTCAAGAACGCCAAGAAAGCCATCATGCAACACTACCAAGAGCGTGTGCGTCAGAAGTGGGCAGCGCCCCCTCAACAACTCAGCGCCGCTGCAGCTCGCGAGGACGAACTTGACAAGGTCGCTGAGAATCTCAACGACGCTCTTGCTGAGCGCTTCAGCGAAGAGGCGCTCGCTGCAATCATGAATGCGTTCTTCGATATCATGACCAGCATCGGTGAGCCCAGTGTGGACGCTCGCACGGCCAACGTCCCCATCTCCATGGTGGCCGGCTGCGTCATGCACAACCTCCTTCGACGCTTGGGTCTCAGCAACGGCAACCTCAGCGCCGTGGCCAAAGCCGTCCAGCGCTCCGGTGCGGGCATCAAGAGCCGTCTCGAAGAGATGCGTGAGCGCTACGAAAACGGCGACTTCCCAGAAGGCGTCGAGCTGTTTGACGAGTTGATTGACGAAGAAACGCAGGTTTCCGAACAAACGCCACGGCACATTCCGAGCGACTATGCGCGCAACCAAGCTGAGGACAACGAGAAGGAAACTGAGGCTGCTGAGCCGAAAGAACAGGAGAGCGAGTTCACCGACTCAGGTGAGTGAACGGGTTGAAGTGGGGTTCATATCCCAGCAACCGCTCCCCGGACCATGCGTTCAACTCTTGCGTTGTTCCTGACGCTCCTTCTCACGCTTGGTTTTTCCAGCCCAGCCGCTGCCCTTCCCTCCGTTCCCGTTGAGAACGGCATGGTCATCGGCGGGCAGTGGACCATGGCCAACACGACAAAAGCAGAGATCACCAATTTGAGCGACCTCAATGCTGTAACCGAAGTCTACACAGCGACGTGGTGCGAAAGTTGCGTCTACGTTGAGCACGCTCTCAAAGAGGTTCACGAAAACGGCCACATCACGCCCTATCACTTCCATTCTACACTCGGTGACCCGTTCGGCGAAGAGGCGTTGGAACAACGTTTCAGGGACCGATATGCACACTTGACGGATTACTCTCATTCACCACCCGGGTCGGTCTTCAACGGCACGGTGAAGAAAGTTGGAAAGAACACGGACGTGGACGTTCACGACAACGATCACGACAACCGTGTAGAAGAATTTACTCGCCTGGCCCAGCAAGACCTGGCATTGGGCGCTGGCACAACCACCTTCTCTTGGACGCCAGTGAGCGCTGCATCCGGCACCATCGGCTGGGCCCTTGACATCGACGACGAACACCTCGAAAACATGACCCTCAACGTGGCCGCCTGGATTGTAGAATCAGCAGCAGAATACGAAGACGGATCAAACGGACAGGGCACCTACCCCCACATCGTAAGGAACATCGTGAGTTTGGGCAATCAGACCGAAGGTACGGCGACGTTGACACTCCCCACGCCGCATGACGGCGATGATCTGGAAATTCACCTGATTTACGAAATCGTACCCGTCGTGGTGGAAGAACCGCCTCAGGAAGACCAGGCTGACGAGGAAAGCGAAGACACGCCAGCGTTGTCCGCTGTGTCCACCTTGATGGTGGTTGGCTTGGCGTTGGCCTTCACCCGAAGAGGTCACCAAGACCGCTGAACTCACGGTCTGCAGAATCGTCTCGTTCGGCAGCACGCCGGGTGTCTTGATGGTCCATGTGCAGTTGCCAGCGGAAGTGTGGAACCTGGCGTGGCGGAGCGACCACGTCGACGTAATTCCACCAACGTGGAGGGGCCCCTCGGACACGCTGCCGGTCTTGCATGTCACGAAGCAAATCCGTGAGCTGCAAGCGTGCATTGGGGCGAGGATGGTCTCGCCGAATCAAGACGGCGTGCGTGTGATCTTCCTCGTCCTTGACGTAGCCGAGCATTTTCGCTGCACGCGTGAAAAAATTGCGCTCCAGCTCCGAGCGAACGGTCACACGAAGGTCAGCATGTTGGAGGGACAGAGCAGCCCCGTCGTTGAGAGGGAGACGGAACTGCGCTCCCAAAGGCTGGTGAACGAGCACTTCCCAGACACGAGCAAAAACCTCACACCAACGACGCTCGCCGTCGCGTACATCGCCTTCCTCGTGAAGGTCATCACCTCGTCGATGCGGCATCAAGTGATGGTAGCGTCGGTTGAAGAGACCTTCCTGGAAGCGTCCAAAGTAGTCCCCAAACCCTTGCGTTTCCGTCCGACCGGGCACGTAAGGAGGAACGGTTTCACGCCATTCGGCGATGGCTTCCTCAAGCGGGAAACGCCCTTCTCGGTCAAACACCGTGTGGAAGCGTGCTGCCCAGCGTTCTGAGAAGCGTGGAGGGCGACGGCGGTGGTGGCGGTTTCGAATCAACAATTCGTGCAACCCCGCCCCCGGGCGACGCTCCATCTCGTCAACCTCGAGCAGGTCGCGCCGGTACCAGCGAAGATGTTGGAAAAAGTACCGGGCTGGATTGACGTACTGAGCAGCATCACCGATGACTCGGTCGAGCCAGGCGGGAGGAATGTTCTGTCGAGGAAAACCAAACGGCGGATAGTGAAGCAAGACCTCTTCGAGGCTGGGAATTTCCTCGGACGCTTTGATGTCGTTGACCATGGAAAGAAGGACGCTTCCCATCGTGTCCCCCAGCGGCAACGTGTTCGCAAATTGTCCGCTGTGGATGCAGATCGACCGTTTGACGTTGGGCGTAATGTCAGTGACGTGTTGGATGGTGTAGGGGGCACCGTGCTGACCGTGTTCCACGGCGACCTCGTACACGTGACCGAGTTGCCCGACCACCAAGGCTCGAGCTCGCTCAAGGTGGACCTTTCCTTCCAAGTCGTTCATGATGCTGTGGCAAAACTGCAGCGAACGAACCAACGCAGGCGATGGACGACTTCGTTCAATGTAACCTACCGACCAGTTGTGCTGTAAACCGAGGAGAAGTTTCCCCCCCTCCGAGTTCAAGGGAGACAGCGCCAACGAGGACAAGAACGCCCAGAGCGACGGTTCGCAGGGCACCCTGATGAGACGCAGGGAGCCGGAGGCCGTTCGGGTCCGGATTCGAAGCGCCTTCGGGTTCAAATCCATGGCCCACTTTTGAGTTTCAGCCTGCTCGTGAGCCGATTCAAGGTCCCACCATGCCTGCATCCACGGCGTCCCGTATGCGTGAAACAGCCCCGGAGGGTGGTGCGAGAGTGCATTTTGAAACATGCCTTCCATGTTGGGAGGTTGGCGCTCAAACATGCGCGATTGAATGTCATGCGACCACGCCATCATCGGCACGTATTCGCGAGCCTCCATGCTCAGGGTCCGATCGATCTTCAACCGCGTTGAAAGCCATGTCAACATGGCGGCCAGCGGGCGATACGAGGGGCGCAGCTCACGGCGACCGCGGGGAACGTGTTGGACCAAGCGAGGTGAGTGCCGAAGTTCTGGATTGACCGAAGTGGCGCACACCAAGAGGGCGGGGATGTCCCAACCTCTCCGCTTCGAAACGTCCCCCATCAGCGAGAAGACGACAAACAAACTGAGACCGTGAAGCACGGACCCGTTAATGTTCCACTCCCCGTCGAGGTAGCGAAGAACAGAACCGTCGTGAAAGCCAATGCCTTCGCGCAACATGGCCTCTTGACGTTGACTGAGGTGATCCCCTCGAAGCACGGCCTGCGTGAGGTCATCAAAGGCGTCCCACGAATCCGGAGGGTTCGTGATCGGGTCGTCATCGTTCTCGAGTCGAGCCCATTGAACATGCTCGAGGTGGCGCGTGTTGACCATCAACGTGTTCCATTTTCTTGCAGAGGTCCCGGTCGGTCCACCAAACAGACCCATCGCCCGTTCGTGTTCTTCCGGATGCAAGGGGGCATTCCAGCCGCGGTGGGGCTGGAAGTCAATGATCGATTGGCACCAATCACAGACATGGTCGGTATCGGGGGAGGCTGCGTTGTGAACACACAGCGTTTCGCGTACGCTCGTCGTCATGAGAGCGATATACGTCGACGCTTTTTGAAGGCTCAACCAAACAGTCGCTGTGAAACGTTGGTGAATCGGTCAACGTCTTCATCGGTGATGTGGAGATGAACCACCACGCGAATCCGATTGTCGCTCAGGTCAAACATGTCAATGCCGTTGGCAGCGTATTGTTCGACCACCTCCGAAGCGGGCCTGCTCGTCGTGGCGTAGACCATGTTGGTTTGCACGGTCGCAAGGTCGACCGTGAATTCGGGCAGGTCATTGAGCATGGCAGCGATGCGCTTCGCACGGAGGTGATCCTCTTCCAAACGCTCAACGTGATGGTCAAGAGCGTGGAGGCACGCCGATGCGAGGAGTCCTGCCTGACGCCAGCCACCTCCGAACAATTTTCGCCAGCGGTGCGCCTTGGCAATGAAGGCAGACGAGCCAACCAAGACGGAGCCCACGGGCGCACCGAGCCCTTTGGAGAAGCAGATCGAAACGGAGTCGTAGTGTTGGCACATGCGTGCCACGTCCACACCCGTGGCAATCGCAGCGTTGAAAATTCTCGCCCCGTCGATGTGGGTCGCACAGCCCAGCGACCTGGCGACCGCAGCGATTTCATCCAGCGTTGCCTGATCGTAGCAGGAGCCGCCCCCAAGGTTGGAGGTGTTTTCGACACACACCAGCGACCCGTTTGGGTAGTGGCTGCCCGAACCCTCAGCCTTGCGAACAGCCGATTTGACCTGTTCGGGGGTCATCAGTCCGCCCTCGCCGTCAACGAGCGCGATGGATGCACCGCACAACGCTGCATAACCCCCGCCTTCGTAGCGATAGATGTGAGCGGTTTTGTCGCACACGATTTCATCGCCGGGGACGGTGTGGGTGCGCAGTGCGATGGCGTTTGACATCGTTCCCGACGTCACAAACAAAGCGGCTTCCTTGCCAAACATGGCAGCGACGCGATCTTGGAGTTCAATCACGGTCGGGTCGTCCCCGAGAACGTCATCCCCAACCGACGCTTCATGCATGGCTTGCCGCATGACCGCCGTGGGCTGAGTGACCGTGTCCGAGCGGAAGTCAATTCGGGAGGAGGGGTATTCCCGCATGGTGAGTGCTCAACGCTCTCCTTCATGAATGCGGTGATTAGAGCAGTTTTAGGTGGCCGGTCAACTCGTCGAGAGCCGTTTCATTGAACGGGCCCAACGCAAGCACGGTGGCTGAACCTTTGGGAATCTGGGTGTGACCTGCATCACGAACGAGATGCACGGGGATCCGTTGTTGCTCAGCGAGACGGGTGAGTTCCTCAAACGCCGATGCATCCGGTGTTTTCACGCAGATTTTTTTCTGCCCTCCTGCCAACCACGCCTCGACGTGTTGAGGGTGACTCACCCCCGCTCCAAGGAAAGCTTGAACGGAGGCATGACCTACTTGAGCGGCGATTTTTCCTTTGCCCATCTTGAGCGATTGATTCACGACGCACACCAGCTTCATTGAACCCTCAACCGAAGCCGTGGAGGGAGTGGGTGCCGTGATTCGGTGGAGAAACGAGCGAAATCCCATCCGTTCACCTCACAGTGCGTTCAGGTGCCGCAGGAGCGTGTCCATTGCTCTCCTCGGTCCCAGAATGCCGAGGACGGTCACCGTCCCTGCTGGGATTTCAGTGTGGCCGGCGTCGGTGACCAACGCTGAATAGCACCCGTTTGGAATCGAAGCGTGAACGGTATGCATGGCCGCCAGGTCGTCCACGGCGAGCACGACCTTTCTCGCTCCACCGGCCCGCCAGCGTTCAAGCAGCCGTGACCGACGAGCGGCACGGACAACGTCAACGGCAGCATGAGCGCATTGAGCAGCAATTTTACCGGTGCTCAGCGCCAAATCTTGACGCACGATGAGGGCCATGGTGGGTGCATCATGCATCGATGCCATGCAGTTCACCCGTCGCCAGGACCTCGTCCTCAAGTGCAGTCAATCCGCTGAGGAAGCGATGAATCATCGAACCCGTCCACACTGCAAAGGCGACATTTCCAAGGGCGTGGACGGCATCGAAGGGAAGCCCTTGCCAAACCAGCATCATGAACTGACTGGCCGTCATGCTGCTGGAGACCAGCGACAGCGTTGCAATCACGCCAAAGAGCGGTGCGACCAGCGCAGCAAGCAGGTACAGGCGACGATGATTCAGTTCCCCGCCTTCGATCAGGTTCGCCTTTGCACCGATCACAGCAACGGTCGACCAGCCCAAGGCTTGGAAAAGGGTCCACCAGCCATGGCTGATCAGCAGGTTGGAGAGCAAGGTCACAAGAATGGCAAACGCCACGCCACGCTTCGCTCCCAAATGAGCGCCAACAAGCAGGGCTGCAACGGTAACGGGTTGGATGTTCGGAAGCGGTTGCATCACGACGCGAAGCGCCGTCATGGCGACCACCATGGTGGCCAACATCGCCGCAGTCATACGGTTGGCTCGAGGCGCAGAGAACAGGAAGGCAAACGCAGCGCCGACCAAAACTGCATCGAGAACGGCAGCCCCGGCGGGAGACAACTCAGGTCCGTGAGCTCCCAGCGCTTGGAACATGGTCCATCCCAAATGGTGGCCAGCCTTGAGGGTTGCCACCCTCAAGCCAAGTGCCAACGTAAGACGAGCGTGTTTTCAATCTCGGCATCGTCAACGGCAAGCGCGCCGCGCTGGTCGTTGATGGTGTATTCCCAACCCGTTCCCTCGACGCCGTCAATGGCAACGAGGTAGAGCCCGAGACCGGTTTGCTCGGTATCGATGGAAAGGTTGCGTTCTTGAGCCGCCGCTCGCGTCAAATCCCACACCGTTTGGTGGCCGAGCAGACCACCCACTGCAACGGTCTCATCAGGGAAATCAAACACAACGACTTGGGTGCCCAACCAAGCATCCGGCCAAGACGGGTCCCAAGTCGCTTCGTCGACAGAAGCCTCGTCTTCCGCCAACCACGTGCTCCAAGAGGTGGAGAGGTCGGGGAGCATCAGCACCGCAACGACGACGGCCATCAATGTCAGAACACGCCAGGCATCCGTTGTTCGTCCACGGTTTGCGAGCCACGCTGCTCCGACCAGGCAGAGGGTGACCGCTGCAAGGCCCACGAGCGAATCCGTGTCCTGTTCGGTTGATTGTTGGGGAGCTTCAACGGTGTTACCGGGTTGGAGACCGTAAGCCATGAGCACCCCCGCATCGTTGCCAAGAAACATCCCGGAGGACGTCCAAGCCGGTGCGGACGTACCGTAGCCGTCGTAGGGTGTGGTGAACATGCTCGCTTCTCCAAACGTTCCGTTTTCCATGAGGTCAATGCTCAGCCATCCCCCTTCCTCGGTGTTGACTGGCGCAAACAACTGCGTGGGTGAACGGGGTCCAAGTTCCCCGTTTACTTTGGTGGGATAGGTGTCGACAACTGCACAATCCGGGCTGCACTGGACGGACGTCAATCCACTGCTGTCACCCAGCACGATGGAGGATTCCATGACCGTCGGTATGGCCGGCGACCGTCCGAGCACGGCGAGCTCCGTGAAACTCTCCGACGTGGTGTTGAAGCGAAGAAGGCGGCTGCGCGTTTCTTCCTGGACGTGGAGCAGCAAACCCTCAGCGATGTTCACCGGTGCGTGGCGGAGGGATCCTGAGAGGTTGTGCGTCGCTCGAACCGACCCGTTGGTTTCCACCGCCCACAGCCGGCCGGCTTCATCCCCTAACCAGTAGGCTCCGTCGTGGAGTGTGACGCCGTTGCGCCATCCTTTGCCAAGTTCCGTGTGGAAATCAGCAGCACCGGTGGAAAGGCACAAGCGCATCAAGCCGGTTCGGGTCGGAACCACGATCCGGTCGCCGTCAACGAGGGAGGCCCCTGTGATTCCCCACCCGTCCACCGTCGAGTTTGTTTTCCAGTGCAAGGTTCCGTTTGACGGGTGGAGCGAAGTGAACGAACCGTCCGCCCATCCAATCAAGAGCAAGTCCGGCCAAGCGCCACAAGGGCCCGAACCGGCCTCCACTTTCATCAGCGGCGCCATGTCATGCTGCGTGGTCGTTTCGCTTCGATAGGTCCAACGCTGTTCTCCATCGTGGGAGAACGCCAGCACCTCCGGTCGTTCTTCACCCGTCCAGAACCCCGAGGTTCGCACGTAGACATGCTCCTCGTCCACCAAGGGGGTGGTCGTGATGTAGCCCGGACCGAGGTTGGCTTCCCATGTTAGCGTCCAAGGTTGTGCGGCCGCCTGTGGAAGCAACATCGTGAGGAACAAAGCAGCGAGAAGGAGAGGCACGCGTCTCATTGGCCGTTCACTCCAACACGGCTTGAATGGCAGCGCGCAACAGAGCGCTGACTTCCTTCCCGTCTGCACCGCCTGCCGCCTGCATCACAACGCCCATCAGCGGGCCCATCGCCCCCATGCCGCGCTCTTTCACAAACGCCATTCGTTCCGCCACGATGCCCTGAATCACGTCCTCCAGCCCGCCTAAATCAGCGGGTGCCAAATCGTGTTTGGAACAGTACGAGCGAAGTTCATCCAGCGAGACGAGTCGTTTGGAGTGGGCCTCAACCACGTCGTCAACGTGGTCGCGAGCCAACGCTCCCTCCTCACGGAGGCAGAGGATGTTTGCCAGTGTTTGTGGATGTTCTGAATCGTGGTTCAACAGCAAGGCCGCCCAAGCCTTGCCTGGCAACGATGCAACGTGCTCGCAGAACACATCGTCAAGTTCCCTGGCCAGCAACTGTTCGGCCTGGTCGGTTGACATATCGTAAGCCGCAAGGCGACTGGTTCGATGCTCGTCCGACATGGGAAGCGTCTCCATCACGTTCGCCCATTCTTCGGCTTCGAGCACGAGCGGGGGGATGTCGGTTTCGGGGTACATGCGGGACCGCCCCGGAAGCGGTCGCATGGGCGAGGTGGTGCCGTCTTCAGGTGCTCCCTTCTTGACCACGACGTTGCGAACTTCCTGGGGAATGCGGTGCCACGCCAGACGAGCACGGTCGAGCACGGCTTCAAGCGCCAAGCGAGCCTGCCATGAAGGAGCGCAACACAAAACGAACGCATCGTTGTCAGCGAGATTGAGGGCGGTGCGGACGGCACGGACTTCGTCTGCAGTGATGCCGTAAGCGGGCAATTCATCGGCGTGGAAAATGCCTTTCACGCCGGCCAACTTTGCCGCGCCTGCAAGCTCACGTCCCAGACGGGGGACCTGTGCTCCATCGTCGTCCATCACTTTCGTCCCGAGGCGGCCCAGCAACCCCTTGAGTGGGAGCGCCATCATGACCGACCCGTTGCCCAAGCCTTCTGCGATCATGCCCGATTGGGTTGAGGCGAACTGCGGCGAGACGTCGTGGAGGTCGAGGGCAAGGTGTTGGGCCACGGCTGCAGCGACATTTTCTTCGGTTTCAGGATCGTCTTCGTCGCGGTGAGGTGGCAACGCAGGAAGATCAAGATCGGAACGGAGGTCGTTGGCCAGCCGGTAGAAGTGCAACTGTCGCGCCATCTCCAGTCGAATAATGGTCGGAATCCAATTGAGGTCCTGACAGCCTTTGATCTCCACCCGGTCGCCTGCTGCAATCGAGACGTTGAGGTCTTGACGAATGCTTCCGAGTCCGCGGCGGACGCGGCGAGTTCGGCGCAGAACGCGGCCCAGCGCAATGGCGGTGGTCTTGGCATGTTCGGGCGATCGTACGTCGGGGGAGGTGGCGATTTCAATCAGCGGGAGGCCCAAGCGGTCGAGGTTGTAGATGACTTGCTGGCCGTGAGCGAGGTCGACCGTGTCCAGCTTTCGTGCGCTGTCTTCCTCAAGGCACACCACGTCGATGCCCACCGGCCCCTCAGAAGTCGCCAGAACGCCACCGGTCGCAATGAGGGACGTTCGCTGAAAACCGCTGGTGTTCGATCCGTCAACCACCGTTTTCCGCATGGTCTGGATCAGGGAAACGGGCTTTGCGTCGAGGAGCGCTGAAACGGTAAGGGTGATGTCAAGGGCATCCTCGTCGAGGGCCAGGGGAGGTTGTTCATCCAACTCGATGAGGCCAGCGTTGGGCGATTGTGCGTAGACAAACGTACGGTTCCGCTTCGATTCAAATCGGGCAGCGACGTCAACCGCTCCTCCTTCGCCACGGCTGGCACGCAGGCGTCGTTCAAAGGTCGGCCAGTCGTCGGGAAGGGTATCGATGGTGATGTCGTACAGTTCTCCGCTCTCACGGGAATGCAATTTTCCCGTTGCAAGCTGTTGATGCACCTCAAGACCGCACATGAACCCGAGTTGCTCGGGGTCCAACTGCGCCGGCTGGTGAACATCGCCTTGGGGTTCATCGGCCATGTGCCTGCCAAGCGCTCACCCTTCATGAGCACAACCCTTGATTGAAACTCAAACAATCTGAAGGGTATCGTATCCGGAAGGGCGCATCATGCGACCGTCCCTGCACAACTTGTCAATGATGTCCTCGGCCTTGCTGCGTGGGATGTCTCGGCGCTCAGCCTCGGTCAAGACATCGAGCAGATTGGCAGCCGTGCCCGAATCGTTTTGAAGCACCGATACAATGTCGATGATGGCTTTTTCTTGGTTTCGAACCTTGCCTTTCTTGCCCGACTCGATGGTGGTCATGTCGAAATGCTCGCCCATGAGTTCGTGACGCCATGTTTTGGTCAAGCGGATGGCGCGCTCGGCGTCTTCAGCGGTAGCGAGTTCGGAGAGTCGAATGCGGGCGCTGGCTTCTGCGAGACGGGACAGGGCTTCGAGCGACCGAGCGGTGATGGCCACGCTGTCTTCGGATTCACCGCCGGATTTCCTCGTTTCCACGTAGTAGGCGACGATCATCTTTCTCGCATCGTCGTTGAGTTTGGGATGGTACATCCGTTTGGAATAGGCCACGTATTTTCTGAGGAGTTCACGGGGGAGGACTTCGTACGTGCCGTCGTCCTTCTTGGCCTCCTTCCGTTGGGCGGTTGGGCGAGATGGGTCGGGAATGGTGCCTTCCTTGACCAGCAGTTCACTGCTCCCTTTGTGGCGGTTTGAAATGATGTGAGCGGCGATTTTCTCGTCTTGAGACTCGTTCGGCGTGTCGGTCAACAACCAGATGATGTCGAACCGAGAGATGAGCGGAGGAGCGAGGTTGATCTGTGAGGTGAACGGCACGTCGCTGACGGGTTGAAATCGGCCGCTGGTTGGGTTGGCAGCCGCCAGCACAGCGCATCGTGTTCGAAGGCTCGCATTGATGCCGGCCTTGGAAATGGAGATGCTCTGCTGTTCCATCGCTTCGTGCATGCTCGAGCGGTCGGCGGCGTTCATTTTGTCAAATTCGTCAATGGCTGCCAGTCCGAGGTCAGCCAGCACCAAGGCACCTGCTTCGAGGGTCCAACGCCCGTCGGCCGCCGCATCCTGCACGGCAGCAGCGGTCAGCCCTGCAGCTGATGCGGACTGTCCGGAAGCAAACCGGCCGCGAGGCGAGATGGTGGACATGTAGTGAAGGAGTTGCGACTTCGCCACACCGGGGTCGCCCATCAACAGAATGTGGATATCACCGCGGTTTCTCGTCCCGTCTTCGTTGACCTGTGCCTCGCCACCAAAGAGTTGGAGCATGAGGGATTCCTTGATGCGTTCCATGCCAAAGATGGACGGCGCGATGCTGCGTGTCAACAGGTCGTAGACCTCGGGATGGCGAGCAATGTCCTTGATTTCGTTTTCTTCCTCCTCGGAGATGATGATCTCCTCCAGCGGGATGTTCTGTCGCTCCAACGAATGAATCCGAAGGAAGATGTCGAACACCGGCGTGTCTTTGCCGCCTTTTCGCTGGGAACGGATGAACAACACACCGTTGGCTTTGACACGATCGCCGGGATTGAGGCGCCCCGCAAGGTCTTGTTCACCGATGCACAGGATGCGTTCGGGTTGAATCCCGCCCTTCATTTGCTCGGGAAGTTCCTGGAGCTCAACGAATTGAGAGTTGATGAGATGGGAGGCTTGTTGCTGGAGCAGAAACCGGGTCTGGCGTTTGTTTCTGCCGCAGCCGCCATCGATTTGAGAGCATTCCAGCGGCTCGATGAGTTCCTGTTCGTTTGGCTGGTTGACCTCCATGGTGTGACCGCATGCCACGCATTCGAACACAGCCGAATACAAGCGAGGGCGCACCCCGGTGATCTTGGTCGTGACGGCATCGATGGCGATCATGCGTCCAATGTCATCGGCGCGGAGTTGAGACACCGTTCTCACTTGGTCGCTGGGAAGGTGGATGATGCGCACGAACGGCATCAGGTTGCCTTCGCCAGCGTCCAACAAGAACTGGCGCAACGCCTGGTTGGCCGCAAGGAAATGATGCTCGGGGTTGGCCAAGATGTCCTGTGCAAATTCGTGGTCGTAGCCCTCCACCTCACGGAACGAGACCTCAAGGGAACCCTCGTCAGGCCACATTTTTGCGAGGTTGTGGATGGCTTCGGAGTACTTGTCTTGGAGGAGGGACGTCCAGCGCGCAGGGAGGTCGAATTCTTGAATCGCAGACATCGTCCTCACCTCCGGGCGTTGGCCATTGAAGCCAACGGGATATAACCATTCTCGGTGCGGCAAAGCACCCCTCTGTTTCCACTGGAGATTTGGTGGCGTTCCCGAGCCATTTTTCCCAGAATCCTCGCGTCGTGTGGAGAAATGCCAGCGACGAAGAATCCATGTAGCCTCAACCGCACCTCCAAGCATGAAGGTCACGTTCGCCCACGGGTTGTGGTCAAGCACCGAGAGCAGCAAGGCAGCATGGATGCGTGCACAGGGTTGGGACGTGACCACGCTCGACATGCGAAAATACGGATGGGACCAAGCCAGTCAAACCCGCGTGGTCGTGGAAGCCATTGACGAGTTGGGGCCGTTTGACGTGCTCATCGGTTCGTCCTTCGGCGGCCTCGCCACGGCCAACGCCGCCGCTCAGCGGCCGGAGGCCAACCTGCGGTTGGTGCTGCTGGCACCGGCCTTTGGCTACGATGAATTGGTTGCCTCAACCCTCGGACAAGAGGCCATGACCGCCTGGGAAAACACGGGCGAACACGCCTTTCACCCACCTGGTTGGGACGAGCCGGTCGTGTTGCCGTGGTCCTTCGTTGAGGTGGCTCGCACGCACGCTTGGCCTGCGCTTCATCACCCAACGGCCATCCTCCACGGCAACGAAGACGACGTGGTGCCGCTGGCCAACAGCGAGCGAGCAAAAGGCGCCCTCCCCCACGTTTCCCTCCACGTGGTGAACGACGGTCATCGTCTCCACGGAAGTTTGGGTGAACTCATCGAGCTCACCCGCCTCGTGAGCAAGGCGTGAATGTCAAGCGATTCCTTCATGAAACGCCAACCGATGGACGGTCCATGAGTGAGCCCATGGACTACGCCAGCGCAGGGGTTGACATCGATCTTGAAGGGTCAGCCGTCGCCTCGCTCATCGGTGCGCTCTCATCGAGCGTGCGACAACCCGGGACCCCCGGCGCACCGGTTGATTTGCCCGGTGGCTTTGGCGGCCTCATCGAGTTCGGCGACAACCTGCTCGCTATGGCGACCGACGGTGTGGGCAGCAAACTGCAAATCGCCACCCTGCTGGAACAGTGGGGCGGCGTGGGCATTGACTGCATGGCCATGAACGTCAACGACCTGCTGTGCGTCGGTGCAGAACCGATCGCCTTTGTTGACTACGTCGCCGTCCCAAAACCCGACCCTGCCATCCATGCTGCGCTCGGTGCATCGCTGGCCGAAGCGTGCCGGTTGGCTCGAGTCACGCTTGCCGGCGGGGAGACCGCCTCGCTCCCGGGCATCGTCACCGAACTCGACCTCTCAGGCACGGCGCTCGGCTGGCTGCCCAAGGGTCAAGCCATCACCGGCGAACACCTCCAAGACGGCGACGTCCTCATTGGATTGCCTGCCTCTGGCATCCACTCCAACGGCTACTCGCTGGTTCGGAAAATCGTCGAGCATGCCGGCCTTGCTTACACCGATGAGGCCCCTTTTGACGCAGAACATGACGGGCGGAACGTGATGCGATGGACCGACGGAGCCCCCACGTTGGGTGAAGTGGTTCTCAACCCCACTCGCATTTACTGTGACCCGGTGGTTGACCTGCTCAGCGCGGCCCGCGGCGATGCGGCATTCAGCATCGAGCACGTGCGAGGGATTTGCCACATCACGGGTGGGGGACTGTCCAACTTGCTTCGCCTCCACCCCTCACTTGGGTGGGAGATCCACTCACCGCTTCCGGTTCTTCCTGAATTCACCTGGCTCCAATCTGCGGGCGGTGTCGAGACACGAGAGATGTATCGAACGTTCAACATGGGCATGGGCATGGTGATTGCCGTGGACGCAGAACGTGCGTCTGCCATTCTTGGCTGGCTGCAAGACCGCATGGACGGTGTTGCCGTCGTCGGCCACGTGCGGGACCACGGGCACCGGGTGACTCACGCCATCGAGGGCGTGGAGTTCTCCCACTACTGAGCCGTTCAGGCATCGGTGCGGTCTTGAGGGAGAGGAGGCTGGCACGACCATGGCCGACGCCCCTGCTCCAATCGAGCGCGAAGGCGAACTGTGGCTTGAAGGAAAGACGCTGGTTCAATTGAGCGCAGATCAGGAACGTCCGACGCACATGCCTCGAGGCCCTGCAAAACGCACAGGACCGGGTTTTCTCAATCCGGCCATGGCCCCCGCCCGAACCCGTTCGGTGCTTTTGTTGGCCGATGCGCTGGAGCACGACTGGTTGGTCAAACCCGACCACGAGCTGCGGGCCTTGGACGCCCTGTGCGCCACGGGCGTTCGCGTGCGACGATGGCGAAACGAAGTCCCGGCCGAGCACCAACAACGATTGCGAATCACGGCCAACGACCTTGACAGCGTGGCGCTCGACCGGCTGACGAGCGCCCATGACACCCATCCTCCAGCCACCAGCGTTGACCATGCACTGGAAGACGACCGCTACGAGCGCCCGCTCAGCGGCAGCATGCACAACGGTCTGTTTGTCATGAACAACGATGCGCGAATCGCCCTGATGGAGGCTGCCTATCAGTGGGTCGATCTCGATCCGTTCGGTTCACC
The DNA here is from genome assembly GCA_964014165.1 of uncultured euryarchaeote. Lineage (GTDB taxonomy): Archaea > Thermoplasmatota > Poseidoniia > Poseidoniales > Poseidoniaceae > Poseidonia. The sequence continues at coordinate 15,759 of CAXGZM010000006.1, forward strand.
CGTGAATTTCCTTGACGCCGCCGTGCAGGGCCTTTCGCGTGTGGCGTTCCTGGAGGTGACCGCCACCGACACGGCGGCGCTAACCGGTTCGAGTGCGTCGTCTCAACAGCGCCGCTACGGAGCAAAAGGCATCGTCGACAGCTATGCTCATGATGACGCAATCAGGGTCCTCCTCGGACTTATTGCGACGACCGCCGCTCGACACGACCGCTCTATTGAGCCCGTTCTCGCCCTGTTTGACGGCCACCACGTTCGGGTTAGCGTGAAGGTTCGCCGCAGTCGAGAGGGAGCCTCGAATGTCTTGGAACACATGGGTTGGAGGATTCGCGGCGAGAACGGTACGTACCGTTTCACCCACCATCCTGCTCCCGATGAGGTCCAGCGAGGAAGCGGGCCAATGTGGATCGGTCCGCTGTGGGACAGGAACATCGCAGGTCGGATGACTGAAGAGCGAGTGTTGGAACTGTGCAGTCCAACCGAACAGGAACTCACGGATGCGAAGAACCTGGGCCTGGTGTGGGACGAAGACGACAGCAAGTACGCTGCAAGGGAACTTGTACGAAGCGTGAGGTACATCTCGGATGCGGCGGACCTCATGAGTCGTGAACACGCCCTCTACCACATGGACGACCTGCCCAACATGGCCGGGACAGGTCACGCCCCAAAGATGGAGATGCTGTTTGATGCCGTTCGAAAGAGCGGTTTTGGCGCGGCCCGGGTCCCCGATATTGACCCGTTCTTTGTGACCGACGCACCCCATGATGAACTCATGGCCATTGTTCGTGCATCGCTAGCGTGAGTGCTCCCTCAAAGGGGAAACGACACGCCCGTCTCGGTCTCGGACCACGCCCACAACGCAGCTGCGTCGTCAACGTGTTTGGCACGCCTGCTCATCTTCGCTCGACCGGTCCATCCCCACGCTTCAAGCGGGCCAACCGGCCCCCAGTAGGGATGGGCCAGAGCCTCGGGTTCCGTAGCGGCAAAAACGGTGGCTGCGGCGCCCCGTTCTGGCGAGAGCGCCACCGTGTTGAGCACCCTCCACATCAGCGAATGGCGCTGGAGGGAGGTGTTGGCATAGCCGGGGTGGCTGGCCAGTGAAACCACGTGAGAACCGCTGGCTTTCAGCCTGCGATCGAGTTCCAAAGCGAACATGAGGTTGGCCAATTTGCTTCGTCCGTATTGCCCCCATTTGTCGTACCGCTTTCCCTTCCCGTGCATGTTGGCAAGATCGAGTCGTCCCACGGTGTGGGCGATGCTTGACACCGTGATAATACGGGGTTTGGAAGCCTTTTCCAGATGTGGAAGCAGGTGAGCCGTGAACGCAAAATGGCCGAGGTGGTTGGTACCAACCTGCAGTTCAAACCCGTCGGCAGTCGTGCTGCGTGGAGGGATCATAACGCCAGCGTTGTTGATGAGAACATCGAGCCGTGGAAAAGTCGCAACGACTTCAGCCGCAGCCCGTTGAACGCTTTTGAGGTCTGCAAGGTCGAGTTCGATGAAATGAACCATGGCCTGGGGGTGCCGCTCAAGAATGCGTTCTCTGGCCTTCTCTGCTCGGGGGCGGCTACGGCATGCGAGAATCACTTCAGCGCCTTTGCCAGAGAGTTCCATCGCCATCTCAAACCCGATGCCGCAATTGGAACCGGTGATGAGGACGATCGTCCCTTCTTGAGCGGACGTATCGCTCAATCGCCATTTCTGCTTGAGGCGTTTTCGAGGCACGGTACCACCTTCAGCGCAGGTGACTTCAACCAAACGAGGGGTCGATGTCGGTCACGTTTTCATCGCTGGGTGCAGGAAGCATCTGCGAGGCGTTTTCGATGATGTCTCGGACGCTGTCCTCAATGGAGCGGGCGTTTTCAAGCAGTTCAGTGAGTGGAATCTCCATCCCGGTCAAGTCGCTCACGGCCTCAACGGCCAACGCAGCTGCTCGTGCATCGGGGTACATCGGGCTGGCTTCGGACAACAACGCCGTAATGTCAATGCCCAAACGGTCGCCCTCACCCAAGAGAAAACCCGTGATGCCGGAGACAATGCCCTGCTGAATGGGTTCGATGTCAAGGTGCTTGAGGCGTTCTCGTGCGGCAGGAATGGATCCCACACCGAACAGTTCGCCCGTGCTGAGTTCTTTTTCCGGGCGAGTGAGACCGTCGATGATGATGAGGCGATCAAAGCCACCTTTGGTGAACCACTCGAGCACCGTGGTGGCAAAGGGGATGTCCGTTTCGTTGCCGAATTGAATTTCAGACGTGAACACACCGATACCATCACCCTGATAGACACGAACGGGATGTTTGGGTACCTCGTCGTGAATCAAAGCGACGGCCGGGAAATCCTTGTGCATGACCGTGCCAAGTTGCCGAAGTCCCAGGGTTTTGATGATGTGAGACGTCGAAATCACACCCACCATGCCGGCGGTGGTGAAGCCGCACACGGCCACGCCACCCGTTCGTGGGTCAGCGTCCTGGTGGAGAACCAAAGCATAGGATTGCAGGTTCGCATCCATCGCACTCACTCCGATTCTCTCCCAATCAAGGTCCTGTAAAAAGGCTCACGGATGGCTCATTCTTCCCAGACGGCCCAGTCTTCCCAACCTTCTTCGCGGTACCACCACGTGCCGTCCTCGTCTTCCCACCACTCCGTGCCGTTCTCGTCGACCGAGATGCCGTCGTCTTCCGTGGCTTCCTCATCCCAGGTTTCCTGTTCCTCGTAGGACGCATCGCCATCGTCCCTCGAAAGGGCGTCTTCAGCGGTAGCTCCGAATTCAAAGGCATCGGCGCTGCTTCCCAGCGAGGGGGATGCCGCCAGTCCTTCCGGCGCGTCCGTGTGGAGTGATTTCCCTGAGCCCTTGAGTTCGTCCAGCGATTTGGACGCACCAAGGTCGACGCTCTTGGAGCGAGTGGAGGGGGCGGGAGCAGCCAAGGCCTGCTCGAAATAATCCTCCTCCTCGTCGTCATCGTCGTCGTCAAAGTCCAGGTCGTCACGGCTTCGAAGATAGAGCACGCCACCCACGCCAACAGCGACGGCGATGAACAGGCCGATGCCGACCAAGACGGGCGTCATCGCACCCTCAGCCTCGTCTTCAACGGGGTCGTCTTCAACGACCTGCACGGGCATCTCACCAAGCGTCCAAGTGATTTCTCCCTCGGTGGAAGCCGTGTCCTCGGTCATGGAATCGCAGGCGTTGTCGCCGACATCCAGACAGGTGAGATAGACGACATACCCCTCGCCTTGAAGGCCGGGGAACATGCCCTCAGTTGGGCCGTTTCGGACCAAGGAGAACGTGAGATCAACGGTACCGTTCGCCTCTGCGGTGAGCGATGGTGTGTCGCCATCTGCCTCGTTGTGGACCAGTTCAATGGCGGGTGGCGTGCCCGGGACGACCTTCCATGCGAACCCAACCATCACGTCGAAGGGGTTCGGGTTGGTGACCGTGCAGGTGATGCCAACATCCGTGGCGTTGCTGTCCCACTCGTAGGTGGCCGTACCGCAATCAACGGTGGCGGGAAGGGTGATATCGGGGAAGGTCGGCTCAACGGTCTGATTGGTCTCGTCGGTGGTGTTGGTTTCGTTGTCCGTATCGGGTGCCGAAGCAAAGACGAACGAGGTGGAAAATTCAGGGATGTAGAACGTCGGAGGAGCGGTTCCAAGGCTGACCACCAAACGACCGTCGTAGGTGCCGATGCCCTCAACGGTCAACTCGTTTCCACGAACCTCGGCCGTGCCGTTCTCGATCGGCGTACCGGATGCATCCGTGGTGTGCCAGTTCACGACCATGTTGGCGAGGAGCATGCTCTGTGTGGTGTCCTCTGATGTGACGTCCAACGTGGTAGAGAAGGCACCGTTATCACCTGCAACGAGCGGTTCACTGGCACGCACCGACACGACAACGGTGCCAAACGCTTCGGTTGAGGTTTGGGTTTCAGCGAACGGCTGCAGCGTAGCATTGCCCGAGTCGCCCTCGTAGGTGATGTTCAGGTGCATGGGACCGACGGCATCAATGGGCCCGAGTTCGGAAAGGGTGGCGAGGGAAAGGACGGCATGCCCCGTCTCGTTGGTCGTCAATTCGATGGCGTAGGACTCATCGGCGCCATTGACCTTCAACAGCAGCGTCTCATCGGCGATACCGTTTCCGTTTTGGTGGAGGTGAGCCACAGCGTTGAGCGGCTGTGTTCGAGCGAGCAAGACAAGACCCTCGAGGGCATTGTCAGCGAAATCCGTGTACGCCACATCAATGCTGGTTGGCAACGCCGTATCGTTTCGGGTGTACACCGGCCCAATCGCCGTGACGTTGGTTGTGGCGTTGCCGTACACGTCAACACCGATGGCTGCAACATAGTAGCCAAGGCCGTCGACCAACGGCGCACCCGTGCTGTCCTGTTCAACCGCGACAGAGGTGGTAGAAGCGCTCGCCGTGAGGGTGGTTGTCAGGTCTGCGACATCGGTAAACTCGTTGGGGAGCACGAACAGGCGATGTTCGACGATGGAGTCGTCGCCGGGGCTCCAAGAGATCGCCATCACGCCACCCTCGTCATCCGGTACGTCGGCCGCCGTCAGGTTCGGTACGAAGGATTTGGGCGTTGGGTAGGGAATGTCGACGGTCAGTGGCGAAGAAAGATTGCTGGTAACACCAAACTGGTGGATGCTCTGCACCCAATAGTTCCACGATTGGCCGGGCTGAACCGCCACGTCGATGGTGCTGTTGGCAAGGGTGCTGGCGTAGTTTGTTTGCAAATTCACAGCTTGTCCGGCCGGTGAACGGTAGACAACAAAGTCGAGCAAATCATCGCCAAATGCCGTGATGGGTTGCCAGTCGATCACGACCCGGTCGGGTTGGGCATCAACCAAATTGAGAATCGGCGTGGGCGGCAGTGCAATGTTTGGAGCCCCGTCAACGTAACCGAGGTTGGGGCTGTAGATCACAAAACTCCCGTTTGCACTCGTGTTGAATTGGAGCGGGACTTGGAGGGTTCCTGAACCGGCCGTCATCTGCTGGTTCAGGGCGTTACTCAAGTTGCCCGTGAGGCTTGGATTGGCGTTGACCAGGAAGTCCGCTGTGTATCGAACGTCCAAACCACTGAACGTGAATTCACCCTCCGTGATGGAGTGCATGGACAGGTTCACGAACGCCATTTGAATGCCGTAACCGTCGGATACATACGGCAACCCGGGAGAGAGGACGTTGAGCGAAGTCGTCAAGTTTCCAGTCGTGTCTTGAATCATCAGCATCGAGAGGCCGTTGCTGCCGTTGCCCGCATATCCTTCCGCACCGAAGTCAACGCTGCCGTCTTGGTCAATGTCGTAGCCAACCTTGTGGTAGGCAGAGAGGAACACACCGTGGTGCGAACCCTCACCGACGAGGACAAGTTGTTCAATTGAGCCGTCGCCGTCCATGTCGCCAAAATGCACGGCGCGCGGAGAAGTTCCTGGCTCAAACACGGTTGTAGCGGTCCCTTCAACACGGTTCTGTGTGTTCCCCCAAGAAAAGAAACCGTAGGCCGAAATGTTTCCTGTGACGGTAGCGGGGTTGCCGTCGGGGTTACCAACATTGGGCACCAACAAGTGGGCGGCAGAATCCAAGTCATAATCCAAAATCGTGGCGTTGGTGAGCGTGAGCAGTCGGTTGTGATTGTCGCCGTTCCAACCGAGTGGGCCTCGGTTTTCGATGGAGCGATGGCCGGTCGGTCGTGGAGCGACGATGTCCAAATCCTGATCGCCGTCAAAATCACCCACCACTGAACCCGGGCCTACGCCAGCGATGGTGCTTGTACTCACGGCGAGTGAGTTGGTGTTGGCCGACCAGAACGCTTGATTGGCTGTGCCGGATGATTGCCCTGCGATGACGGTGGGGTTGTTTTGAGGCCCGTCGAAGTACTCGAGCATCATGTGGGTGAGGGTGGCTTTGTTGTTGGTACCTGAAACGTACACGACTTCACTGTCCCGGTTGGAAAAGGAGTTGCTTCGGTTGCTGAACTCGTCAACGTGAATTTCGCCCCCTGACCGAATGGAAACCATTTCATCAAGCCCGTTGCCGGTGATGTCCGCAAAATCAAGATCGATGATGCTCGATGCGTGCGTCACGTTCACTTGAGGTTCAAATCCACCGCTGCTGGTGTTGGTGAAGTGGATGCAGAGTTGGTCATCAGCGGGCGCATACCCCACGGCGTCGTCAAACTCATCACCGTTCACGTCGGCGACAATGATTCGGGTGGCGTTGGTGCAGGTGGTTTGCCACGGTGAGAACGAAACGCCGGTTCCGTTGAGGTAGGAAACGATTCGGAACGCCGCTGCCGTCGTGAAGGACGGGGACGTCGTGTTCCCGGATGAAACGTTGGCGGTGCGCGACAGCAAAGCAAAGTCAACGTTGCTGTCGTTGTTCAGGTCGCCTTTGTCGACGCTGTGGATGTAGCCGGTGGCGAAGTAGCCCCCGGTCAAGGTGGGCGAAAATCCGACATCAAGCCCGGTGCTGGAAACGGTGGCGCTGCTGGGTATGTAGAACGGCGGCGACTCGGGGTTGGTAACTGCGCCCTGGTTTGGATCAATCGCAAGCGTTTCCGTGCTGTTGCCGGAGGCGAACACCGTCTGATGGCCGAAGCCCCCGTAGCCGGTGTCGTTGAACGCCCACTCTGGAACCCCGTCTTGATTGGCATGCACCTCAATCGCTCCTGGCGAAGCTCCCGAGGTGGTGGGTTTGATGAAGAAGGTGGCCGATGTGATGGTGGTGTTTCGCTGAAGATCAAAACCAACGGGGCTGTGCTGACCTCCGGCAACGGTGACCGTCTCTTCGGCGCTGCCCGTCGAGAAGGTCGTGATGCTCCCGCCCTGCGCCTGCGCGAACATGACCGACCACGCCGGTGCGATGAAGAGGAAAACGAACAGCAAACCGAGGAACTGACGTCGAATCATAGGAGGGCCTCGCCCCGGTGTGTTGCCCCCCCTCTTATGTCGGTTTTGCCTTGAAGAACCGCGTTTAAGCACCATCAGTGTATTTTTTTTCTCAACATAATGTTATCAATGACCACAACGCGTTCAACGATTGAGGGCGTGGATATTGAGACTCACGATTCAAGCGGGCGATGTCGAGATCGACTTGGAAGGCGCAGCCATCCAAATCGACGAGCAGATGCTCCAAACCAAAACCGAGCACACCTGGACGGTGCTGCTTGAACGCATCCGAGAAGCACGGGAGGCGGCGCTTGAAGCGGCCGTCAGCGCTGCACGAGACGCCGGTCTACCCGAGCGTGGTTCAGCCTTCCGAGCGCTGCTCGAAAACTGTGCGTTGACCAGAAAACCAGACCAAGTCTTGGGGGCCATTCACTACCTCCGAGACGTTGAGGGCATCAACGACAGCCCACCTCGCGTGGTCAACGAGTTGTTTACGGACGCAGGCATCGATCCGCCGGGCAACCTCTCGCTCTACCTGAACCGATTGAAGGAACGCAACTTCCTCATGGTTCCCACCGGGAAGGAAGAAAAGAACCGATTCGCAATCCTTACACGCCAAGGCCAAGCCCACCTCGATAAGCGCTCCAGCGCTTGAGGTGGACAGCATGGTGATGTCGGGCGGCGGGCAAGGCGATCCGAGAGACGATGCGTCAACGGCAGAACAAGCCGTGGTTGTCGATTACTCCTTTCAAAACCACACCGAAGCCCTACTACGGAAAGGCCGTCATGCGGGCTCCAACTTTCGTCGAACAATTTTTGACCGAGCCGACCTGACGGAAGGCGACTTCACTCGGTGCGACTTTCGCAGGGCTTCCCTCGTGGAAGCCGACTTGATGAAGTCTGCTTTTGACGGCTCGGATTTCCGTGGAGCAGATTTGCGGAAGGCCCGTCTGAACCTTTCAAATTTCAAAAATTGTCAATTCGGGGGGGCCGACCTGCGCGGCATACGCGGGAAATACGCCATTTGGCAAGGCAGCGACTGGTGGAACGCGACGATGGACGATGACCTTCGCAAAGCGCTTGCGAAGAAATGGCCGCAGCCCAGCGATCACTCTTCTTCCTGAAGCAATTCCACACGCGGGTGGAGCGCGAGACGGGCCCGCACGTTGAGGAGCGGGAGAGCGGCAACGGCGAGGCACAGCCCCATCGTGGTACCGCAGAGATAGACCCAAATTTCGTACGTGAGTTTCATGGCGTCCCCAAGATGGGTTTGCGCAGCATCGTTGATGGTGATGCTGCCCAGCAGGCCACCCACCAAACCGACCAGCGCTCCCACGGAACACAACCGCGCCCCGTTGCGCTGCAAGCGGTACAACATGGGCGCACCGACCAGCAAACACAAGGAAGAGAGGAGCAAGGAGACGCCTCGCAACAGGTAGCCGTTGTTTTCGCGGACATCGGTTTCAAAATCACGGTACTGATCAACCGTCGTGGGCTCACCCGGTTGGCTGTTGGGTGTCGCCAAGAACGTCTCGATTTGCTCGTCGGTCAGCCCTTCGTTGTGGAGTTGCCAATCCTGCCACCCCATGCCTGCGACGACGAGGGAACTCAGGAGTAAGATAACGGCCAGGTTCTTCGGACCTTTTTCATCGGGCCGAACTTCCAAGTCCGTGGGATTCATGAGGACGCTCCCTCCAAGTGATGACGGAGTCCCGGTTGCAAGTCATCGGGAATGGGTTGTTTTTCCATCGTATCCATGTTCACGCAAACCGTGGCTTGATCGCAGGTCCAAACGGTTTCACCTCGCTGGTTGGCGAAGGTGTAGTTCCAGCCGAGGGAGGTCGTCCCAATGGATGCGATGGCGACCGTAGCGGTGATCACATCCCCGTATCGGAGGGGGGCATGAAAGGTGGACGAGAGCGATACGACAGGAAACCCAACCCTGCGGTCGTTGACGAGCGTGGGGTAGGAAACGCCGCACATGGCCTGCCACGCCTGCTCAAACACTTTGTGCGCCAAATCAAAGATTCGAGGGTAGTAGGCAACGTTGGCCATGTCGATCATGGAGAACTCAACCGTGCGTTGAATCTCAACCGCCATACGAGGAGCACGAGGGCTTCGTCAATGAACCCTTGCTTCACCCGCCGAAGCCTCACCCTCGCGCTTATATTGGGGTGGCCGGTGGGCCGAAGTGGCCCTATAGTGTAGCTTGGATATCACAGAGGCTTGCGGAGCCTCGAACCCGTGTTCGAATCGCGGTGGGGCCGCTCAAACCGCTTTCGCAGCCAGCCACGCACGTCCTTGTTCTCAAGCGTGAGCGCGTTGCAGAATCAAGTGGTCGAGAAAGCGCACGGTGTCAGCCTGTTCAGAGGAGATAGGTTCGTCGTAGAACGAGTATATCTCATCGGGACTGTAGTCGTCGTCCATGAGGCGACCGGCCATGGCTTTCGCCACCGGCGGGTAATCGCTGGCCACCTTTCGAAGGAAAATCGGGTCCGTGTTCCAGTCGGTCGCTTCCTTCAAACGACGGGGGCAGTCCGAAAGATGTTCGACCACCTCAAAGAACCCGGAAAGCGTGTAGTGGCCGGTGGAATCTTGCTCATGGTCCTCAAACAGGGTGTTCCACCACGACTGACGTGGCTTTTGGTATTCCATTTTGTAGCCGTTCTTCAGCGGTTGGCCGAAGTGGAGACGCCAAAACCAACCGTTGGTTCCCTCGAACGTGAAGGTGTCGTTGGTGTAGTCAAACTCGCCCCCGACCAAGTTTGCAAAGTGGTTTTCCATGCTGGCCGTCAGCGGTGACTGGGCCAGCCCGTAAATCTGAAACAGGGTGCGTCGAAGTGGACTCAAGCTGTCTTGCAGCCAGGTCACGTGGTCGTTGAGCAAACCGAGGATGTAGCCTGCCAGCAGGTCGTAGGCCGGCATGTTCTTTTGGGGCTGAACCTGAACGCAAGCCGTCTTTGGTTCCTTGACCAGCCCGCTCTTGGGATGGACTTCCACCACGTCAAAGGAGTTGTAATCAAAGGGGTTGACGAATTTGGTCAAGAAAGAGCCGATGTCAACGCGGTAAATGGCCAATGTTCCCGTGATGAGCAGGTGGTGGTCGTCGTCCATTTGCATGCGCTCTTCGTTCTCTTCAACGATGGACATCACCAAGTTGGCTGCACGCTCTGCTGCCCGCGCAACGCCCATCATTCGCATGAACATCGTGTTGCGCCGAAGTTCCTGGACCGTGCCGTCCCTGTACCCGTGGTTGAACTTCGTCTCGTCGTCCTTCATCAGCATCAACATCAAATCATCCACGGATTCTTCCATGGTATCCATGGGCATTGAGTCTACATAAACTCAGGAACGCCAGTCCACGACGGTCCAACCTTCCTTCTCAGCATGACGACGAAGGGCCCCTTCTGGGCTGACGGCAACGGCATGGCCGCACAGCGCCATGAACCAGGAATCGGCAAGGGTGTTGCCATAACCGTAGCACTTGGACAGATCGTGCCCGTGGTTGACTGCGTCCGCCTGCACGACAGGAACCTTTCCTTTTCGACGAGGGACGCTCCAACCACGCTCTGAGCCCGAGAGAAGCCCCGTTCGCTCAGCTGGCCCGCAGCCGTACACGGCGTCCATGCCCAAGACCTCGGCCATGGCTTCGGCCATGGGTGCGACCGTGGCGGTGACGAGCACGAGGCGGTGGCCCTGTTCACGATGCCACGCGAGTTTTTCCCATGCCTGGGTCGGGATGCAGGGTTTGAGTCGTTCCTTTGCAAGGTGCGCCGAATAGCGTTCGAGCACGTCCCACGAGGCCAGTGAGAGATGACCCCGGTTTCGAGCAGCATCGTAGACGGCCCGACCCCGAAGAAGGTTGGAGAGGAAGCCTGCGGTCCACGCCACCGTTCCCCACGGGATGCGCCACGGACGTCGTCGAGCGAGGTGGGCCGTCAACGTCTTCTCGCTTGAGGCATTGAGCAGCGTCCCGTCAAGGTCGAAGTACGCTGCAACGGTGCTCCCCATGGGTTGGCGACCGAGCCGAACCTACATGAGCGAACCGCTCGCTTTGCCGGCGATGTTCACAAATTCTGTTTGTTCTCGGCAGAGGGGCCGTAGACGCGACGTCCGGCTCGGTGATCCTGCCACCATGTCAACGAGTCCCGAAGGTTCCGCGTGATGAAGAATCCCACTTTTCGGGGGGTTAATCCGTGGTTCCGCATCTTTTGATCGTGGTTCAAATTGGCCACAATGGCCTGGGCTGAACATCCTGGGTTGGCGCAAACAAATGCACGCACTTCGCTGACCAAGCGTTCGAATCGTGCCCGTTTTTGACTTCCCTTTCCTTGTCCTCGAGACATGAACCGACAAATCGTCGTGAACCGTTATCAAAGATTCGTTGGGGGTTCAGTTGAACTGCACCGGCTGGGTTGTTTTCCAGTTGGCCGTTGCGAGTTTCTTGGCCTTCCCGTCAGCGATGATGGGATGAATGTCGTTGAGGCGCCCGTGCATGCCGTGAACCTGAAACTTCACGCGCAGTTCGGCAACACGGTCGCGCTGCAGTGCTTCATCCTGCTCGTCGTCCAGGTCAACGGTTGCCAGTTCCGTGCCCTGGTTGGCGCACGTGATGGTGAGCGTCGAGCCGGCGTAGCTCAAGACAGGGCGGAAGTCCCAATCGTCGGGGTGGTTCATCCAAACGGAAAGGTCCAGCGACAACGTGTCTCGGAGGGTGACGCGTCCGATCTCTACCGTATCCACCATCGTAACCAATCCATGCCAAGCGGCTCCGCTTCATACCCCTTTCGCTATCACTCGCTGGCGCTTCCCAACGCCACCTCGGTCAAGGATGGGCGCATGACGATGACTTCGACGGTCAGCGTCCAGTCGTTGCCCGGGTCCGGGTCAACTTCACCGATGAAAGCGTCAGGGTCGGATTGCTGAGCGACGACCGTCCACACCCATGTTCCTTGGCCGTTACCGCTGTCCCTCGAATTGAGAAGCATGCGAAGCAATGCCTCGGCGGAATCGGAGGTGTACATGCCGTCTTCACCGCGCTCGTTCATGCCATCTTCTGCCATTTCAGCACGTGCGGGTTCGTTGGTTGAGTAATTTCCAGCTTCCGTGGCCACCCGGCGGTTGTAGTTGTCCTCGGCGATGTTCAGTGCGAGGGTGAAGTTGTCGTGGGGAGGGGCAACGTCCTGGTCCAGTTCAAGCACAGCGTTGAACGAAAGCACACGACCGATGTCGCCGGGCGTCATGTTTCCAGACCACGAGTCGCCCTGGTCCAGGTATTCATCCCACGATACTTCGTAGGTTTCGGTGATCCAGGTCACCTGGAAGGTTCGGGTCGTGACGTTCACTTCAAACGGTTCAACGGCAAACGCACCGGCTCCGTCGTCAACCCTCAAGGAGCCGAAAATGAGACCAGAGGTGGACGTGTCGAGAAGGACGGTGTCGGTGGTCGCATCCGCATCGTTGCTCGAATCACCGTCGCCGTCGCTGTCGACAAGGGTGTTCAAATCCCAAGCATAGGTCAGGGAATTGCCTTCAGGGTCGTAGGAGTCCGACGCATCGAGCAGGGCTGCGTCCCCTGCTCGCACCGTTGCTGGCATGGAGATGTTCACCACGGGCGCGCCGTTGACCACAATGGTGGCGAGGGCATCGTCGGTCCCGCCTTGGTCGTTGGTCACCGTGATGCGGACCGTGTATTGGCCGAAAGCAAGGTAGGTGTGAGAGGTAAAGCCGATGACGGTTTCAGCGGTGGTTCCGTCGCCGAAATCCCACTCGTACTTGGTGATCACGCCTTCGACAGGGGATGATTCTCGAGCATCGAGGGTGACCATCTCGCCTTCCTGAATCAGGGTGGGGTAGGCCTCCAGCGTTGCACGCGGGTCAACGGTGGTGTCCAGTGCTCCAAGACAACCCGCAAGCATGGCCAAAAGCATGACCTGGACCATGCCCAAAGCAACCGTTCGCTCGGAACGCAGGCCCACCATGATGCAAACCCGACACTAGCCCTTTCTAATGGTTCGGGAGCATGGCCTAAACAGCAGTGTCATTTTCTTCGTCATCAAAGACCACCGCCTCGGGAACGTCGCCCACGACGGTCGCGGTCAGGTAAGGGTCTTCCAAATCACTGACATCTGCGATGGACACCTCGTCGCGGTGGGTGAAACTCTCCTCGCCCTCCGTCAGCAAATCCTCCACGTCGGCACCGCTGGCATCGTAAGGTGCATCCAGAGCGATCTGCGATGCTTCCTCCGGTTCATCCTCTTCAAACAGGGAAAGCGCTTCCTCCGTCTTGGCGTTTTGGAGAGCGGCAAACGCCTGTTCGTCCTCTGAGGCGGTGTCCTCCTCTGCTTCACGCTTCGCCGACTTCGGGTTCTTGGAAGACGATGTGAACCAATCCCGCAACCCCATGGCAGGGGGAGAGAGTCATGGCGTTTGAGAGTGATGTTCAAAGGGGGTGCCCTGCGATTGATGTTCATGGCACAGGACCTTTTCCAGGGCGAGAAGATCTTGGCCTTTGATTTGGAAACCACCGGCGTGTCGACCAACAACGACCGCATCGTCCAGTACGCCCTCATTGGCACCCTCGAGGACGGCACGCCCGTCAACGTTGAGCAGTTGGTCAAACCTCCCGTTCGCATCCCGTACGACGCCAGCAACATCCACGGGATTTACAACGAAGACGTGCGCGACAAGCCACCGCTTTCCGAAGTGGCCGATGAATTGGCCGAGCTGATCGATGGCGCCATCTTGGTGGGGCACAACGTCCGAAAATTCGACTATGCCATGCTGAAGAACGAATTCCTCCGCATGGGGCGGCTGGCTCCCCAACCCAAGGCCATCATGGACACGTTGGAATTGGTCCGTCGGCTCCGACTCCCACGACCGCACAACCTCGGTGCGCTGTGCCAGCGCCACGGGATTCGTTTGGAAGCAGCCCACACGGCAGCAGCGGATGCGGCCGCAACCATGCTCCTGTTCTGGCGGCTGAGCGTTGAGCACGCAGGCTCCTTCCGAAAATCAATCCCTGAACTCGAGCGATGGATCGTCACCGGCGACAGCGCAAAAGATGCAACAGATTTGGGACGAGGGCTCGAAGATCTGCCACCCGTGGACAGCATGGGCAAGGTACGAGAGGACGGGGAGGACCTCGTGCTCGCCTTTGGCCGCCATCGTGGCCGCTACTTGAGGGAGGTGCAGGCCAACGATCCTTCCTACATCGGCTGGCTTCTCTCTCCCAAAGGCATCGACTGCACCGAGACCCAGGAGCGGATCAAAGCGCACCTTCGCTCATGATGTTTGGCGCTCGTACGGCACGCCGTCGGGCAACGGCGTCCACGGAAGCACGTCGCACCAAGGGCCGATTCGCCATGTGCCGCGCCCGGTCATGACCGAACCGAGGAACATGGGTCCCTGATGCCCGCTGTCCCTCAACGCTTCAAGCACGTCCTTGCCGCGCCCGTCAAAGCGCGCAGAAACTTGTTGGCCGGTCGGGATGGCACGCC
>CAXGZM010000007.1:0-29705 GCA_964014165.1 uncultured euryarchaeote
TGGGGTTCACGTCGCCGAACACCTTCTCCGTGAACGTCGGTTCTTCTGCCACGCGTACTTCAATCGTCGGTCCGCTCACGACCATGCCGTTGTCGAGGGTAGCCTCCACCCACTGGATGCCGGCGGTTTCCGGCTGCCAGTCGACGGCCACGAGGCCCAAGGCCCCGGCTTCGGCCATCACGTCGGTACGCTGAATCAGGGTGCGTTCACCAAGACTGGTCACCGTTTCGAAACTGACGGCGGTTTCGCCCTGCAAGCTGCCGATGTTTTCGACTTCAAGTTGAATCGAAGTCGTATCGCCAACCTCCATCAAGAGACGGGAATAAGTGAGCGCCGAGGGCGCCACCGTGAATTCGGGCTGGAGCCAATTCATGTTCCAGGTCGCCAGGAAGGGGTTGTTGAGATCGCCCCCCAAGCCGGTCACATCGTTGCCGGCGAGGTCGCGTCCAGCAATGCTGATTTTGACCTCCATTCGATCGATGAGCATCTCGTTGGTGATTTCGCTCAGGTTCATGTCGCCGTACAATTCGAGACGAAGGCCGTCAATCGCTTCGCCTTCGAGGATGAGGGGTTCGCGACCTGAGCGAATGACATCCCCTGTTTCAAAATCTTCGACCTGCCAAACCAACTCGAGGGACTCGACGTCGAGGCCACCCAATTCTTGAACGACCACTCGGACTTCGTGGTTTTCGCCACCAAGGACAGCCCGTGGGCGAGGAGAGAGCACCTCCTGAGGCTCGGGACCGGTGCCATCGACGACGATCCACTTGACGGACGTCGATTGGTCGGTCATGTCAACGCCTTGACCCTCGAGGCAGCCCACTTCCCACGTCATGGGCAAGGAACCGGAGGAAGCGGGTGCATCAATGGCGATTGACCAAATGCCGTCCTTGGCCAAGACGGCGTGCGTCTGACCGGCGAACAACACGTCGATGGTGCAGTCAAAGTCAGGGACAGTGGAGGTCTCGGCGAACACCAAACCGCCGGAAATTTCCATCGGCGTGAGCGGCGTGACTCGGGCCCCGTCGCCGAGGAAGGAACCGCGGGTTAAGTGAAGGTTGACGCTCTCTTCAGGGATGCTCAAGCCTGCGGAAAACCGCCATCGGTGTTCGGGGAAATTGCGCATTTCCTCCTGGCCTGCTCGGTCAACGACCAAAATAGCGGGTTCTCGACGGTTGTCCCCTAAATCGGGCGTGTTCCAACCGAGTTGGAGGTGAATGTTCAGCACCAGTTCCTTTTCGTACGGATCGGCCACCCCGTTGGCCCCCAACATGGTGCACTGGTCGATGATGATGTGGGTGGAGGTGGTGGTGCATTCACCGCTTTCGAACGCCCACTGAATGCTCATGGCATCGCTGCCTTGGTTGCTGGCCAACATGACCTCTACCGTGGACAGGTCGGAACCGCCGTTGGGCTCGGAGATTTTCACGTTCAATTCGTAGGGCTGGGAGGGGTGGAGCCAGGATTGACGCCCGTCGGACCATCCGAAGGCGTCCGGTTCTATCTCGGGAGCGCCGTCAACGGCCAGTTGATACATGAACAACTGCTCCCCGTCCTGGTCGCTGCCACCGTCTTGCAAGGCGTAGCCAGAGGGGTCAGTTCCCTGAAGGTAGACGGACACCTTTTGTCCCAGGCTGCCGGCCGTGTCGTCCATCATGAGGGTGTAAACGCCGGTGAGGGATGTCAAATCACTCGGAACCAGCATCGGTACGGCGTGGTATTCACCTGCATCCGGCCACCCGTTGAGGTTGGTGTCGTCGACCCATTCCTTCCACACCATGGCGGTCATTGAATTCGGAAGGACCGGTTGGTCTGCAATGGTAACTTGAACCACCTGTGTCGGGCTGGGCGTGCGGTGGTCGTATCGGTACATGGTGGTCTCCATGACGCGAGGCTTGACCGAATCCACGGTGAAGGTGCGGCTGAGCGATGTGGGCTCGATGACGCTGGACCCGTTGAGGGACGTGAGGCCCACCTCCCACGTCACTTCGCCGTAGGTGAACGGGATGGTTTCGGTGAAATTCCAGTACGCACCGTCCAACACCGTGGTGTTTCGCACCGGTGAACCGTCCCGGTACAGCGTTACTTCGGCATCACCGTCAACGAATCCACGAACGTCGTTCACGTTCTCAAAACCGACCTGAACGGAGACGTTCATCGCCTCTCCACCCCGAAGGTATTGGCGGGTAGGGCTCATGTCAACACCGTCTTCCGAGAAGACCACGCCCTTCAGCTCGAGGTCGTTCTCGTAGCCCTGGAGAGGACCGCCGCCCCAGGTGTGAACGAACGGAATGGAGATCACACCGCTCTGCAACACCAGCCGAGAGGTGGCCGTCAGTTGCTGCTCGTCGTCCCAGGCAGGGCGAAGTCGGAAAGTGATGTTGGTCAGAACGTTGGTGCCGTCCTCGGTGACCTCGATGGGGGCCGTAGGGTGCAGCTCAACCAGGGAAGCATCGCCGAGACCGGCAGGCACGCCACCTCCGTCGGGGAACAGGAAGGTGGCCTGGTTCGTCTTGCTGTAAACGTCAAGCCGGTGGTGGGTGATGGACCCGCCGATGACCTTGTATTCGGTCGACACCGTTTGCCATGCCTTCGACGGCGTGAGCACGGGTTCAGCGCCGAGCATGGCGCCGTTTTGGAGGAGCACGGTGCTGGAGGTTTGGAGGCTGAGCACCTCGACCGTGAGACCGCCTCGAGCCTCCGCCATGAGCGGGAGGGGAACCGCCTGCATGCCGCCGACCTCCGGGACCGTTGCCCGCGCCTCGTTGGCGCCCATGACGAAGGCGGAGGCTGCATCTGCAACGAGATGGTGGCCTGCATCGTACGAAGCACGGAGGCCTCCCAGCAAGGTGACGCCGTTGCCGGAGACCTCGATGCGTGCTTCTGTGAACGGCGTCCCCAGAACGTCGAGGGAGTTTCCAGTGTTGGCGAGAGCGGTGGTGAACGAGGAAAGTTCACTCGCATTGAGGTGGAACAAGCCTGCCGTGGTCGAGTTGGTTGATCGGTTGGCCACCAGCGTGTTTTGCACAAACAGGGCGATCTCCAGCACCGTTCCGGATTGAGCAGCGTAGCCGAAGCCAAACGAGGTCAAGCCCTCAGAGGGCACCAAGAGCCTTGCATCGCTGGGTGCGCCCGAAGTCAGGGTGAGTTCCATTTGTTCCTCGGCGTTGGCGAAGCGGTCTTGCCAGCCCCACGTTCCGACGCGAGCGTCCTCGCCGCCCCATTCGTACCGCTCATCGAGGTTGAAGTCGAGGGTCGGTCGTGCTGGGTGTTGCCCGCCGAAGAGGTCCATGGAAAACGCTTCTGCGTTCCAAGCAGTGAAGTTGCTCATGTTGCCGTCGGAAGGAAGCACGGAGACGACGCGAACCTGCATGCCGACCGTGCTTTGATTGGCCGTTGGGGCAAAGGGGAGGGTGATGTTCGTCCAGGCTGCATCGGGATGGAAGCGAGCCTGAACTTGACCGCTCATGACATCCCCGTCAAGCCTGGCATCGTAGAGCGGTGCATTGGCCAGAACCCAAGGCGAGGTCAAGGTGGAGTTGGCATCCACTCCCAACACCCCAATCCCGGGGATGTAGGAGGCGTTGGTCATCGTCCAACCACGGGTCAGCGGGTCGGTGATGAACGCCTCTCGGTAAGCGCCGTCGCCGGTGATGGAGTGGACTTCAGGCATGCCTGCCGCACTGCCTTTGAATTCGAGGTGAAGGCGGAACTGGTCAACCAGGCTGTGGTCGAGCAAGTTGATGGGGACCACGAATTCGTTGGATCCCTGCATCCCGGGAACGACCTCACCGGCGGTGTTGAGGATGGACCAGTTAAGGTAGGCGCCGTCTGGGACGTCGGCTTGGATGGTCATGGGTGCGTAGGTATCGTCGGGGAGAAGTTGGGTGGAACCGGCCTTGTGCCCGAGGGTTGGGCTGGTCCAGTTGGACTCGGGTGGGGTGGCGATGTGGACGTCGTCAACGAACCAATAGTCGCAACAGGTGCTGCTGCCGCTGGTCTGATGGATGCGGAACTGCGCATTGGTGTGGAGCGCCGCTGCGGGGAGTGTGGTCATGAATTGGAAGTTGCTCGTCTGAGCGCCCCCGCCGCTGAAAGTTTGGAACACGGTCCAGGTGCCGGCTGCCGTCTTGTATTGGAACTGAAGGTTTTCACCGCTGTCAGGCGTTTCGCCGCAACCGGACCGCCCCTCGTGGACCCATGCGTGGAACGGAACGTTCGCGCCGCCAGCGAGGTTCACCACCGGAGAAGTCCCGTAGGTTGACCCGGCGTAGGTTCGCAGCGAACCACCGGAGGAACCGTTGAAACCGCATGCCGGGCTGGTCACCCGTGCGGTGTAGGAATTGGAGAAGGTCCAGCCCTGGTTGTTGGTGTTGAAGTCCCAAAGGATACCGGGCGAGGACCCTGTCAAGACGCCGCCGGAAGAACTCGAGCCGTTTGAGATTGCATCAGGGTGGTTCCACGTGCTCTCGCTGTCCCAAACGAAGCCGGATTGAGTCGGCAGCACCCGGGGCGAGAAGTGAAGTTCAGCGTTCACGAGGGGTTCGTTGTTGGGGAGGTCCAGCTTGAACATCGTGTTGGGCGTTGACGTGAGCGTCAGATTGACCTGATCGCCTTGGCCGGCGTTCATGACCACGTTTTCATCGGCCAGCGTGGACGCGTTTTGCAGAGCGGGACCCACGGCATGGAGCCAACTGCTCATGACGAACAGCACCACCAAGCCAAGGGCCTGTGCATGGGCACGCCTACCCGCCATGGTTCTCGGTGGTCGTTGAAGGACTTGAAGGATGCCCCTTCCAAATTTTTGAGCGACGCATTGATTGAGCGACGCAACCATGAATGCGAGATGGACAAGGAGGCCGTGAGTTCATGAAAATGAACAAAATTTGGAGGAGCGTTCAAAACCGGGACCTTGGTGGGAGAAACATGGCTCAACCTTCCCCTGCGGGTGAATTGAACGCCGTTGATTTGGAAAGCGGTCTGCTCGAGCAATGGGCGGCGGAAAAGACCTTCCAAGCCTCCATTGACAACCGCCGCACGCACGCCCCGTTCATCTTCCTCGAGGGGCCACCCACGGCCAACGGGAAACCCGGCATCCACCACGTTGTTGCTCGCACCTACAAGGATCTCGTTTGCCGATGGAAGGCGATGGAGGGGTTCCTTGTCGAACGAAAAGGCGGTTGGGACACGCACGGCTTGCCCGTTGAGATCGAAGTCCAGAAGCGACTCGATTTGATGAGCAACGAGGCCATTGAAGCCTACGGGATGGCCGAGTTCAATCAGGCGTGCCGAGAATCGGTCTGGACTTACGAAGCAGCCTGGCGAGAAATGACCGAGCGGATGGCGTACTGGGTCGACCTTGACAACCCCTACGTGACCCTCCACAACGACTACGTCGAATCGGCCTGGTGGGCGCTCAAGCAAATGTTCGACAAAGGCTTGCTGTATCGTGGCCACAAGGTGTTGCCTTATTGCCCTCAAACCGGAACGTCCTATTCAAGCCACGAAGTGGCACTCGGCTACAAAGAAGTGGAGGAGCCCTCCGTTTACGTGAAATTCAAACTGACCGACGATGACGCGTCCATCCTCGCTTGGACCACCACGCCCTGGACGCTGCCCGGGAACGTCGGCCTGGCGGTTGGCCCGGACGTGACCTACGCCCGATGTCGCATCAAGGAAGAAGCAGGCGATTCATGGGTTGGCGCAGGCGGCGCAGCCGTGGGTGAGGAAGTCATCCTCGCCAAGGCCCTGATGAAGGACGTGCTTCGCCATCACGTGGACATCGTTGAGGAATTCCCCGGCTCCCAACTCGTCGGGCGTTCCTACGAACCCCTGTTCCCCGATGCCGTGCCGCGAGGCGACTCAACCACGGCATGGACGGTGCTGGCCGCTGATTGGGTCACCACCACCGACGGAACCGGCGTGGTCCACACGGCCGTCATGTACGGTGAAGACGACTACAACCTCGGCATGGAAGCGGGCTTGCCCGCCCATCACACCGTGGGCATGGACGGCGCCTTCGTGGAGGGAACCCATCCCGACCTTGACGGCGAGTACGTGAAAAGTTGTGACGCCACCATCATCGGCTTGCTTTCCGCTCCCGGCGGCAGCAACGGTACCGGCCCCGAGAGCGGCTTGCTCTACCGAGAGAAAGACTACCTCCACGACTACCCGCACTGCTGGCGAACCGACCACCCCCTGCTCTACTACGCCATGGACTCGTGGTTTGTGCGCATGACAGCGGTCAAAGAAAACCTCCTCAAGTTCAACGACCAAGTTGAGTGGGCCCCCGATTGGGTCGGCGAAGGGCGGTTCGGCGAGTGGCTTCGCAACGTCAAGGACTGGGCCATCTCCCGCGAACGCTACTGGGGTACACCGCTGCCCGTCTGGCGCAGCGAAAGCGGCGAAATGAAGTGCGTCGGGTCCATTCAAGAACTCCAAGAAGAGGTGGCCAAAGCCAACGCCGCCGGGCTCGACAACCCGGACTGCCCCGACGATGTTGACCTTCACCGGCCGATCGTTGACGGCTTCACCCTCCTTTCCGACACCGGCCAGCCGATGAAGCGGGAACCCTTCGTGATGGATTGCTGGTTCGATTCAGGTTGCGCACCCTTTGCCCAGTGGCACCACCCCTTCGACGAAGAGCAGCGTTTCGATTCGTCCTTCCCCGTGGACTACATTTGCGAAGGTGTGGACCAAACCCGGGGATGGTTCTACACCCTGCTGGCCGTTTCGGCCACCGTCTTCGACAACATGGCGTACAAGCGCTGCCTCTCGCTCGGTTTGATTCTCGATGCAGAGGGCAAGAAGATGTCCAAGTCTCGAGGTAACATCGTCGACCCGTGGGACCACTTCAACCGAGAAGGAGCCGACGCCACGCGCTGGTACATGGTCACCGCAGGTGCCCCGTGGAACCCCATGAAGTTCGATCCCAACGGTGTGCGTGAAACCTACGCGAAGATGTTCCTGACCACGTGGAACGTCTACAAATTCCATGCCGATTACGCTGCGCTCGACGGCTTTGACCCCGAGGCGCAAGCCGTCCCCGTGGCCGAGCGAAGCGCCCTTGACCGCTGGGTGCTTTCTCGCCTCCACACCGTCGCTGCGGCCTACCACGAGAACTTCACCAACTGGCAGTTCCACAAAGCCTGCCGGGACCTTGAGGATTTCATGGTGAACGACGTTTCCAACTGGTACGTTCGCCGCAGCCGTCGCAGACTTTGGGACGATGCGGACAGCCACGACAAGTTGGCCTGCCAGCACACGCTTCACGAAGTGCTGGAGACCGTGTGCAAGTTGGTCGCTCCTGTTTCGCCGTTCATGGTGGACAGCATCCATCGAAATTTGACGGGCACCAGCGTCCACACCGCCGATTGGCCGCTGGGCGTGCCCGGGGGCCTCGAAGGCGCCACGGCCGATGCATGGGACGAAGCTGCTGCCAAGGCCACCGCTGTCCTTCCGCCTCAGGACCTTGCCCTCGAGCAAACGATGGCGCTCGTGCGGGAACTGGCTGAAGCAGGACGCCGAATTCGCATCGACGGTGGTCGACGCCAGCGCCTGCCGTGTGCTCAAGGCTGGATCGTTGCGGGCCCGGACCTCAGCGAATTCCACGACCTGCTGGCCGAGGAGCTGAACGTTGAATCCATTGAAGTCGAGACCGACCTCGACCGCTTCCAACGCATCGAGTTGGCCCCGAATTTCCGAGCCCTCGCACCCAAAGCCCGTGCCGACGTGAACAAGGTCGCAGCAGCCATTCGAGAAAGCGACGACCCTGAGGCACTTCTCGCCGACATCAACGACGGAGGCGCTGACGTGCTGGGCGTTTTGGTTGAATCGACCGATGTTGAAGTGAAGCGCGTTGAGCGCCCCGGGTTCGCTGCACAAACCGTTGAAACCGAAGGCGATGAACAGCAGCACCAGGTCAGCCTCGTCCTCGACATGAACGACACCCCTGCTCTTCTGTCGAAGGGGCTTGCACGGGACATCGTCCGTCGCGTCCAGGCCAAGCGAAAGGCGCTGGACCTCGCCATCGAAGCCACCATCGACCTCGAGATTTGGGTTGAACAAGCACCCGAGATGATGGTGAGCGACCAGGAATGGGTGGCGACGGAAACGCGGGCAGCGGCCTGTGCCTTCCATCCTTCCGCTTCGTCTCCACCGACCGAGGCCGAACGCTTTGAAGTGGACGGAACGACCGTCCATTTCACCGTGAACTGAGGTTTGGGCGTGAGAATCGTTTCGCTGGTGCCAAGCCTCACGCTGACCCTGTTTGATTTCGGCCTGACAGCAACCGAAGTCGTCGGGCGCACACCTTGGTGCATCCATCCCAAGGGAGAGGTGGAGGCTGTTCCCGTCGTGGGCGGAACAAAAACACCGACCCTGTCAAAAATCGTGGCAGCCCGTCCCGACCTCGTTGTGATGGACAAGGACGAGAATCCCAAAGCGGTCTATGAGTGGTGCCAAAGCCAGGGGTTTGCTACGTTCGTCTGCCACGTTCGCCACCCGCGGGACGTCCCCGGCATGCTGAGGGACTTGGGCCAAGCCGTTGGTCGGCCCCAAGATGCTGAAGCATATGCGGTTGCAATCGAAAACGAATTGGAGATCCCACCGGTCAAGGGTTCGAAAACAGCCCTGCCGCTGATTTGGCACGACCCGTTGATGGCAGCCAACGGCACCACCTATGCGGGTAACATGCTTGCATGCCTCGGCTTCACGGTGCCAAACATTGAGCCCGAGGGAACGGGCTACCCCGTGGTTTCACCCGAATCCATCATCGCTAACGGTATTACGGACCTCTTCCTTTCGAGCGAACCGCACGAATTCACGACAGCCGAGGGGCAGGTGCTGCACGATGCCCTCGCCGAGCAAAGCCCCAACCCGCCCGATGTTCATTTCATTGACGGGGAGGACCTGACATGGATGGGAAGCCGAACAGCCGAGGCCCTCCGAAGACTCCGGGATACCATCAATTCCGCCTGACCAGCGACAACCATGCACCTTGAATCCGAAGCGACGGCTTCAAATCACGCCCAAGCGAGGGGCAATCATGCGCAGAACCACGCTCGTGTTGGCCATGGCCCTCTCCATGCTGCTGGCAGGGTGCTTCGGCGACGGAAGCGAGACAATCACGAACGAGGTGTCGCCGTCCATCTTCGAATCCTACGAACGCATTGACATGCAACCTCACGAGGTCGAGCGGACCTTCATGACGGTGGACTTGCGCACCAACGAAACAACGAACACCACCTGGGCTGTCTTCGATGCCTCGTACGGTGGAAACTGCTGCGAACACTACCTCGCCACCGACATCGACGGTCAAATCCTCAACATCGGCGGTGAATACCCTGTCTTTTCCACCGATCGCGGCCACCTCTGGGACACCTACATTCCCCCGGCCCTCCCCGACGAGCAGTGTCGTACTTTCGTCCCAACCAACCCCGGCCAGGAAGGGTTGGGTGAGGGAAGCATCGTGCAAGCCACCAACGGGGACATCATCTCCATGTCGTGGTTCCCGTACGTCGGTGGCGACCTCAAACTCGACAAATTCTACGCCATCCTCTACGACGAATCGGAGGGTGAGTGGACATGGTGCTACAACCGCATCACGGAGCCCTTCTACGACCGCTCGTGGCAGGTCGAAGTCATCGGGCCCATCAGCTCCACCATCGGCGACGGTGAGTGGGCCAGCATCGTGGTGTCCAACTTCTGGCATCAAACCCAAAACGCTGGCGGACAAATCAGCGTTGACGGTCTGAACTACTACCCCTTCCAGTTCCCCGGTCGGGACGGTGGCGACCCGCCCATCGAACTTGAGTTGGACTTCACCGAGGCTGATTTGCCCGAGTACTGGGACGTGAACAAGCCCCACAAAGAAATGCGAGCCTTCCCCCTGCCCAGCGGTGGTCTGATCTTCCCCTCGTACTACAACAACGGCAACGCAGCCTACATGGACACCACCCTTTCCTGGAACGAATTGGCCGTCCAGTTCCCGTCCGAATACTGCCAGATTGACCGGCAGGGGACCCTCCACTGCGTGGCCAACAGCGGAACGAGTTTTACGCACTACCTGTCGACTGACGGCGCCCTCACGTGGTCCAACTACACCTACGAACTCGACGCCACCGCCTCACAAATTGAAGAATGGGAATTCCAGGCCAACGGTGAATTGGATTTGTTCATCCTCAACGTCCGATACCAGTCCACGGAAGGGCCTGACGTTGACACCGTCTACCACGTGCGAGGCTACTCCGAAGACATGTCACCCGACACCCTCACGTACATTGGCCAAGGCGACCTTGACTCCACCTCCGGTGCCGGAAACGACATTCGGTTTGACTTTGCTTCACTCGGCATCCTCAACGACGGTGGTGTCGTCGTTGCCTACCACGATTCCACCGATCCCGACCCGCTGTTTGCGGTCGAACTTGAAATGCCTGCATGATCAGTCATCTTCTGCAAACATCCCGAGGATGTCGCCAAACAGGGCCTTGGCGTGGCCGGAACTCTTCTCGACAAGCCGTTTGACGATGAGTTCTGGCGTCGACCTTGCGAGGTGGTTGCGCTTGGGTGTTCGGTCCACGAGCAATTCAAGGTCGGCGCCCAGCCCACTGGCCTCAATTCCGTCCACTCGAAGGTCGTCCCGCTTGGTCGCTGCGAGGATGGCCGGCGCAAGGTGGGTCACGAGCAGCATGGTCGTGTCCTTTTGCGCCTCTGCGGCCAGCAACATACCGGCGATGATACGTGCGCCCGCCCCCGGTTCGGTGATGGCTTCGAGTTCATCGGCAAGAATCAATTTCGGCGTCGGGTCGCTGACCACGGTTGCCAGCTCGACCAAGGTCTGCTCGAGGGCGCCAGCGCTCTGCGTACCGCCCGCTTTGGCGAGGATGTGAAGCGCTTCCACCTTGCCAATACGAGCGCGATCAGCAGGAACAGGCAGACCCATGTGGCCGAGAATGCAAGCGTAGGCCAGGCATTCAAGCAAGGTGGTTTTCCCGCCAGAATTGGCCCCTGTAAGCAAGGCCAGCGATTGTTGATCGCCTTTGATGGCTGCTTGGCCAAGCCCGTAGGTGACGGGGTCGGGCTCCACGCCCAGCAAGATATGACGGCCGTTTTCCAGCCACATGCCGTGGCCGACAAGTTCGGGCATGACGCACCGGTCGTGCTGGGCCCAACGGGCAATGGACAACCACTGGTCGGCCTCGATGAGCCGGCTCACAGCGACCTCACAATGGCCCTTGAGGGGTCCGAGCTGGCGAGCAAGGTTCACGAGATGATCGGTTTGCTCGGCCTTGAGTTTGGATTCAAGCGCCGCATCGATGCCGTCGATGGTTTGTCGGTCGATTTTGGCGGGCCATGCGTCCGTGAAGATGTCAAACGGGCAGCGAAGTCGTGCCGGTTCAAGAAAGGCAGCGAGGTGTTCACGGGCCTGCTGCATGGCTTCCTGAATGACGTGGCCGGTGGCATCGCGCAACTTTCGCTGGAACGCCGTACCGTCCGCCAAGGCTTCGAGCAACTCTGCACCGGAGAGGGCCATCTTTGCGTCGTTCATCGCGTTCTCCACCTGCTGGTTGACGTCCCCTTCGAGTTGTTTGACCGTTCCCCACAGCTCGTCCTTGATTCGAGCGACCTCATCAATGGACGACGCATCCCCGAGCATGGACATCGTTTCCGGGAGGCTCGAAAGCGGCACGAGGGCGTTGCGAAGCCCCTCCAACGCCGCATTTTTAGGCAACCGATCGGCGTTCATGGCGTCGATAACACCGCAAAGGACGTCCAAGGTTCTACGATTGTGCGTGAACCACTCGATGGTTCGCTCGGGAAGGATGAGGGCTTCTTCCGGAGACGAGCCCAACACCAACCATCCGTCAGGCGCCTCCATGGGGGCGCCGGGCCCAAGCCAGGACACGGTTTTGAACACGGTGTAGTCCTTCCACGATTCTTGTTCGGTGGGCTGGAGGACACGGCAGAATTTCTTGAGATGGTCCAAGGGTTCGGGCGACACCACGACGCGCTCGTAGCGTTCCTGCTTTTCCTTGAGGCGACCGAGATGGCTCCATGCTTCGCGTTGTGATTCGAGCCAGTCTGCATCCAGTTCCATGGCTGCACCAGCCATGCGTCGGCGAGGTTCGGGGTCGGCGACCGGCATCAACAGCCCCATGCGTTCTCGCGTGGCCGAACAGGAGGCAAAGGATTGGATGTGAGCGAGGAGGTGCTGGTGGAGTTTCTGCGCTTCCTTCGTGGCGAGAAAGCCCCCTTCACCTCCCGCATAGGACCGTGCCAGCGACAGCGCTCGCTTGACCGACAGCCCCTCGACCTCGGCCAAACGGCCCACATCGCCCGAGGCGAGCGTGGAGACAACGGCTTCTTCGGAACCGAAATGTTCCTTCATCTTCGTGGCCATGCGTTCGGTGACACCGGGCAGTTTGGTCAAAACCATACGCAACATCGTTTGTCAAGGGCTTAAGAGGATGACGCTGGGGGAGGGCGGGAAAGACCGTTTGAAACACGGTTGAACAGCGCCCACCTATTGAGAATCTACAGAGAATGTTCGTTCCTGTTTCGGTGGTCGCCGATGCAACATGGGACTGATAAGAGAGACATTGTGGAGCACGGATGCTCCGAGTTATGACCGCACGTGGGTTGAGATCGAGTCGCTGCTCGAGCAAGCCGTGCAGGAAATGAAGACGCAGCATGCCAAGTACAGGTTGAGGAAAATGACCGGACCAAAAGCGGACAAGATGCGAGCACTGATGAAATACACACGGGCCAAAGCCGTGGTGGAAACCCTCCGGTGGACCATCGGTGTTCGAGGTCAAATCTCTCCGCTGGACGAGCCGATCAAATCCTGAGTTCAGCAGACCCGTTGGCCTTCGCCGCCGTAGTCCTGCATCGGCGCCTGGAACAGGTCGTCGCAGGTGCGTTTGACGATGGGCAGGGTGAGGGTGGATTCGGCCCAGTTGATGGAATAGCCTCCTGCGGCGGCAGGAGAAGGCACGTAGTCGCGCCCCGTCTGGGACATCGTAATGACGATGGATTCCCCTTCCTCGAGAAAGATGTCCATGGCCATGAATTCCATTTTGCCGAGCACGGTTTGGAAGCCAACAAGCACTTCTTGGCCGTCCCGACCGCCTTCATGGAAGCGGAAATCCATGACGGCGTGGCCCAGGCGCAGGCCGTTGCCGTCGCTCATCTCGAGGTAGCCGTGGGCGCCGTTGGCCGTGTGCGGGGTGACAGCGATGTGGAAGGTCGGCATGCCGGCGATGTAGACGTCTTCCTCAAACGGTCCGTACGTCATGGTGATGGTTTCCGTGGTGGTGACCATGGAGGCGCCGGAGGGGCTCATGTCGGCCGCAGAAATTTCAACGTACTCGGTATCAAGCGCGGGGTAGGTGGTCTCAAAGCGCCACCCGCCTCGGTTGTCCTGCATCTCCACTCCGAGCGTGGGTGCTCGGCCCTCGCCCTTGAGGTACCAGTCAAACCAGTACAGCATCTCATCGGCCCAGTCCCATCTCAGCGTGTACGGGTAGGCTTCAGCACCTTCGCCGGAAGGCAGAGCACTGTGGCCGGACGTGCGGTCGGGGTAGTCGTGGGCCCACTGACCGGCCAACGTCTTGATTTCAATGCCAGCCTCTTCGACGATTTGGTGGGTGGGGAAGGACATGTGCGGGTCAACGTTCCAATCTTGCATGCCTTGGATGATGTAGACCGAACCGTTGTAGTTCTCAACCACGCGGTCCAAGAAGGAGCGTTCGGTCCAGTAGTCGTTGCCGGCATAGGTGACCATGCCGCCGGTCAAGTAGGCTGCTGGGCCGTTGAAGTAGCCCTCCATGTAGCCCTCACACAGGGTGTGCGAGTCTTCTGTGTCGCCGTCAATGCCAAAGGATCCGTAGACACCGTTGTGCATGATCATGCCACGTGCTTCCATGCTGCCGTTGCGCCACATCAGCTCGTGGACACCAATCAGACCCGACATGGGCACGATGGTGGCGAGGTGAGGGTTGCCGAAGGTAGCGGCCTGCCATGGGGTCGAGCCGTCGTAGGACTTGCCGATCATCCCCACGTTGCCGTTTGACCAAGCCTGGGTGCCCAGCCAGGTCACAGCAGCGTCAATGCCCCGCTGCTCGTCGGTGCCCATGAGATCCATGCAGTGGTTGGATTCGCCGGTTCCAAAGACCGAGACTTGAGCCACGCCGTAGCCGTGCGGAACGTAGTTTTCAATGAGCATTTTTCCGAGTCTGTCCGCCGGCGTGAGGGCGTCGACGTCGCCGTCGTTGTAGTACGGTCCGACCTCGGCAATGACGGGAACTTGGCACGAGGTGTCAACCGATTCGCTCTCCCAGTCGCACCCTTCAATGACAGGAAGCCAGAGCCCCAAGTGAACGGTTGCATCACCGGTCAGGCCTGCGCCTCCGTCAGCAGCCGTGATGGTCGGCACGGGGACGTAAACAGAGCGGACCTCATCGATGGCGTAGGAACCGTTCACGCTCACCCTTGCGTAAATGTCCGAGTCGTCATACGTCATCCCCGCACGGTGCCAAGGGTCCGGATACACCGAGGTACCCTCGTCGATTGACGGTTCAACGGGGTCTTCACCAAAGCAGCCAGCAAGCATGCTCGTGGAAAAGAGCAACACCACCAGCAGCGGTTTGATGTCCATGCTACCACGGGATAGTCCGGTTGTTTTGAACCAATCGGAGGCGTGTGCTTCACTCGCCACTGGCCTCGTCGCCGGATGCTTCTTCTTGCGCAGCGAGTTCAGCGCGAACTTCGTCCATGTCGAGTTCCTTCAATTTGTCAACCAAATCCTTGAGCGCATCCTCGGGGAGGGCGCCCGGTTGCATGAACACACCGATGCCTTCCTTGAATGCGATGGTGGTGGGGATGGAGCGAATGCCAAACATGCCGGCGAGGGCTTGTTGTTCCTCGGTGTTGATCTTACCAAACACGACGTCGGGGAACCCTTCCGACACACGCTCGTAGACCGGCCCGTAGGCTTTGCAGGGTCCGCACCATTCCGCCCAGAAGTCAAGAATAACAAGTTCGTTGTTTTCAATCGTCTCGGCGAACATGGGCTCGCTGATGTCGAGGGTGGCCATGTGGTACCCCGCACATCCGGCCCTTTTCAAGGCCTGTGCTGGTGCCGTCGGGGGGAACGGGCTTATCAGCCGGCACAGACTGCAAGGTCCATGGCCCGTCGTTTCATCATCGCTGTTCTCCTCGTCGCCATGTTTCTCGGCCAGAGCACAAGCACGGTGCTGCCAGCCGGCTCGTCGACCGTCAACGATGTCAATGCTCGCAGCGCAGACATCCGAATCAGCGAAATTCTGGTGTCTGCGTCGTCCGAACAGTACAACGGAACGGACTGGAACAACGACGGCGACATCGGTTCGTCATCGGACCAATTTATTGAGCTGTGGAACACGGGCTCCGAGCCGGTTGACGTCTCTGACTGGTTGCTGGACGACGTCGCGGAGGGTGGATCGGCTCCCTGCCGGTTGGCCTGGAACACCACCGTTCAACCCAACGAATACATCGTCATTTTCCGAGCGAGTTCGAGGATTGAACTGGATTACTGGGACGGTGACACCGCCACCATCTCGGACGCCTCAGGCAACGTCGTTGACACCCTCTCGTACGAGGCTGAAGATTCGTGGTGGGACACTTCGTACGTCAAGGCGCTCAACGGCACCATCACGAAAGTCAAACCACCAACACCCGGGTGGGGCGACGATGCGACCTACTCCGTCGCACAGAACATGGTTCGCTGTTACGGGCTGAACGACAACGTGCACGAGGGAGCCTACGTCCTGAAGGGCCGTGTCGTTCCCATGACAGGTGAAGCCGACGTCATCAACGAAGGCCACGTGTTGGTCAAAGACGGGGTAATCGAAGCCGTCTGGGAAAACCAAGTTCCGTCCGACGTTCAACTCACCAACGTTCCCGTTATCGAAACCAACGGCACCATCTACCCGGGCATGCTTGACCTCCACAACCACCTCCACTACAACCAGGCTCCGCTCTGGGACATGACACCCCACCTGCCGGAAAACAACCGAAACGCCTGGGGCGGCTACAACAACCGCTACGAATGGAAGAACCACCCCGACTACAGCGAACAAGTCACGAAGCCGAAGATGCTGGTTCACTCCGGGCCGTACTGGAACATGGAATCCGAGGCGATGAAGTACATCGAGATGAAATCCCTTGTCGGTGGGGCCACGGCAGCCCAAGGCGGCCCCAGCAACCCCGATGACAGCTATGCGACGGTGCTTTCCCGAAACATCGAGGATTACAATTTTGGCAGGGACGAAATTCACACCAAAGTGACGGAACTGACCTCCGATTACGTTGGCAACCACATCAAAACCGGCAACGCCAGCGGTGAACTCGACGCCTGGTTCATTCACATCGCTGAGGGCGTTGACGAACGCAGCAGAGCGGAATTTGACATCCTCGTCCAAAACAACCTGTTGGTGGGCGAGTTGGTCCTGATTCACGGCGTGGCTCTCACGGACCGAGAGTTCACCCAGATGGCCGATGTGGGGGCGACGCTCGTATGGTCTCCTCTGTCCAACCTGTTGCTGTACGGTCAAACCGCCGACATCGCAGCCGCCAAAGCGGCCGGCGTCCACATCACGCTCGCACCGGACTGGGCGCCTTCCGGCTCAAAATCACCCCTTCACGAGTTGAAGGTGGCCGACCTGTGGGACGACGAAATGCTCGGCGACATCTTCACCGATTACGAGCTGGTCGAAATGGTCACCAGCAGCGCCGCTCAAGCGACCAACTGGGACGTTGAGGTGGGGACCATTGAAGCCGGCAAGGTCGCCGACCTCGTGGTTGTTGACAACATTCACGCCAACCCTTACACCAACCTGATTCACGCCGTGGACCCCGATGTGCGCCTCACCGTGGTGGGTGGCCTCGCCGTGTACGGCGATCAGGACATCATGACGGCCCTCAAGGGCAGCGACACCGAACCTGCAGGAAAATTCGGCAAAGCGGTCGATGTCACCTACCTCGCTGCCCCCGAAGGCGCCCAAACATGGGCGAGCATCGTTGACAACCTGACGATGGCCATGCGCTTCGACGTCGAAGAAATGCGGGCTGCCTTTGGCGATGCCAACGACTTTGACAGCGTCACCCGAGACATGGAGTACGTGGGCCTTGACCCGTGGTACACCTACGGCGACGAGCGCTACTTCAACGTCCTCAACGGCTCCTCCACGGCCAACTTCCAGTGGGACATGTCGCTGCTGTACGACCGCTACTACGACCGGGCAGAAACACTCCCGGTCGTCGCCGAGTTTGAGGTGATTGAAGTGGAAGAACCCGAACCGTGCGAAGACGGAACCACACCGCCGTGCACCGTCGATGAACCTGACAACGGACCGGACGATTCCACCAACCAGACGACCGACGGCACGGGGACCAACGACGGCACCGGCACCACAGACACCGGCAACAACGGCGACAACGGACAGACCGCCGTCCCCGTCGACACATCGCAAGCCGAAGATGAAGACGTGGAGCAGCAGGCGCTGCTGCTGTTCTTTGCCATCGTTGTGGTGCTGCTCGCCGCCCTGTATTTCGTCTCTCGCGGCGGTGAGGACGCCCTGGCGGCTGAAGTCCAAATCGAGAAGATGTGGGACGAACAGGAAGCCGCCGCTGATGCTGCGGAAACAAGCGCCGGGTTTGTTCCTGCCTTGCCCCCGTTGGAGCGTCCAAACGAGGAAAACGATTGATCAAGCAAGGTCCCATTCGGGTCCGGTCGCCGTATCGGTCACGACGACGCCGAGGGCATTGAGTTCGTCTCGAATGCTGTCCGCTCGCGACCAATCTTTGCTGGCGCGCGCCTCGCTTCGCTGCAGGAGCAGCGCCTCAACCTGGTCGGCAATTTCCGCTTTCCTCGGGTCCTCCTCCGGCTCGGCAAGCGCCACCTCTTGGGAGGGAAGGACACCCAGCACGCGACCTGCCGTTTCCTCCAACAAGTCAACGGCGTAAGCAGCGAAGGCCTGTCGGTCGGCTTCGTCCATGGACAAACCCAGGGTCTTGCTGATTTCTCGGACCATGCCGAGCACCTTCGCAACGGCCTCCCTTGAATTGAAGTCGTCGTCCATCGCTCGAGCAAAGCCTTCGCCCATCTTCTCCAGCAGCCCGGAGGCTCGTGCGAGTGGATGAGACGAGGCGAGGTCGGGATGGGGGAGAGGAACCGTGGGCCCGTCTCCTTGCGCCTTGAGAGCCTCAACATAGCACGCCAACAAACGATTGTAATTTCGTTCAGCATCGTTGAGCAGGGCTTCGTTCATGTCAATGGGAGAACGGTAGTGTGCGTTGATGAGGGCGAACCGGAGCACCATGGCGTCAACCTTGGTGAGGATGTCGCGGATGGTCCAAAAATTGCCGAGGGATTTGCTCATCTTTTCCCCGTCGATGTTGACGAAACCGTTGTGAAGCCAGTGATGGACAACGGGCGAATGCCCGGTGTGACACTCGCCCTGACAGATCTCGGCTTCGTGATGCGGGAAACGGAGGTCGTGGCCACCGCCGTGGATGTCAAACTCTTTTCCGAAGTGGTCCATCGACATGGCCGTGCACTCAATGTGCCATCCCGGCCGTCCCGGGCCCCACGGAGAGTCCCATGTCGGTTCGCCGGGCTTGGCTGCCTTCCACAAAGCGAAATCCTTGTGATCTCGCTTCCCGGAGCCTGTCTCACCCACGCGGCCGCCTGCTCCGGAGCGAACCGCATCAATGGATTGACCGGTGAGTTGACCGTATTTTTCTGGAGCAGATTCCACGTCGAAATAGACCCCGTCGTCGGCTTGGTAAGCGTGCCCTTTTTCGATCAAGTCGGCTGTAATTCGGATCATGTCGTCAACGTACTCGGTGCACCGAGGGTACTCGTCAGCCCTGAGGATGTTCAGCGCATCCATGTCTTCGTAGTACGCCTCAATGTTCTTGTCGACCAGCGCTTTCCAATCCCCGTCAAGTTCATTGGCGCGATGAATGATTTTGTCATCGATGTCGGTGAAATTCTGTACGTACTGCACGTCGTAGCCGCTGGCTTCGAGCCAACGATGAATCAGATCGAAGGCCAAATAACAGCGTGCATGGCCCAAATGACATCGGTCATACACGGTCACACCGCAGACGTACATGGAGACCTTTCCGGGTTCCAGCGTGGTGAAGTTCACCTTCTCGCGACGACGGGTATCATGCATGCGAATGGGCATGGGCTCACCTGTGCGTGAGGAGGGTTGCACTTGAAGGTTCATACGAGACCCCTGTCTCAACCGCTTTGTGCCCGATGACACACCGAAGCGCATCTTTGTCACCGGCGTGAACGGTCACGTTGGCAATCACATTGTCCGCGATCTCCTCGAGCACGGCTACGAGGTGAAGGGTTCGGTTCGCGATCTCAACGATCCCGCCAAAACGGACCATGTCCTCGCCCACGCAGCAGCGCTGGGCTGCGAGAAACGATTGGAACTGGTGGAGGGCGACGTCCTCGATGCCGACGGTTGGACCGCGCTCCTCGCCGGGTGCGACGGGTTGTTTCACACCGCCACCATCTATTCCACTCGCGGGAGTGCAGCCGAAATCTTGGACACCGCCAACAAGGGCACCACGCATTTGCTGCATGCAGCCGCTGAAGCAGGTATCCACCGCGTGGTCTACACGTCCAGCACGGCTGCGGTCGGTACCGCTCCGAAAGGTCGCGTCAAAGACGAGGAGGTGTGGAACAGCGACGCCACCCTGCCCTACACCGTTGCAAAAACACAATCCGAACGTTTGGCATGGCGCCTGGCCGACGAACTCGGATTGGACCTTCGGGTCATCAACCCCACCGCCGTGTTGGGGGGTGGCTTCGTACGACCGACGCCGAGCGTGGATTACTTCCAGGATGCCATGGCGGGAAACTATCCGGTCGCCCCGAAATTCCCCATGTCCGTCGTCCACGTGCGCGACGTTGCTCGTGCGCATCGGCGGGCCTTTGAGGTGGACGAAGCAAAGGGCCGTTTCATCCTCGCGCCGCACACCAACATCACGTTGGCCACCGTTTGCAAGCGCATTCGAACCCTCAACCCTTCCACGAAGGCACCAAAGTTCAGTCTGCCAAACACGTTGATTCCGCTGGCGGTGTTCCAAGACTGGTTGGGAGGCAAATTTGGACGCCAGCGCTACCTCACGCGAGCCGTCGCCAAGAACATGATGGGCGGGGACACCAACTACTCAAGTGCCAAAGCGGAGAAGGTGCTCGGCATGGTATGGGAGGATTTTGACACGTGCATCCAAGATACGGTCGACGTCTTCCTTTGAGCCGTGAACAGGGGCTGTTGGTCGCCTCGGGCGCATGGATAATCCCAAGCTTGACGGTGGTTGTTGCAACGCTGATTCACCTCATGGACCAACCGCGGGCTGTCCCGTTTTTTATCTCCGAAACCGACCACGCTGGACTTCAGGACGCAGTGTTCACGCTCGGGTTGACCGTTGGTGGATTGTTTCAAATGGCCTTTGCCTGGTACCTCTACCACGAAGTTGATGCCGCCCGTCCAAAGGTGTGGTTCCTCGCTTCCTTGCTCGGCATCACGGCGTCCGTCAACACCGTCTTGGTCAGCCATTACGACATGTACGATCACATCAACCCCCACATCCTCACGGCCATGTTGGCCTTTGGTGGTGGCGTGGCGTGGGCGTTCACCGCTGGCTGGGCCATGGGCAACATGGCCACGACGACCGGGAAACGCATGCGCCGCGCTGGCTTTGCGATGGCAGCCACCGGCTTCGTTGTGATGCTGGTGGCCTTTCAGTCCGCTGCCAGCGCCGTCGACCCGACCGATCTCACAACGGTGGAATTCCTCAACCAAGCGCAAAGCGGCATCGTGGTGGCTGCGCCCGCCGAATACGTATTGGTGGCCGGCCTGATGCTTTGCCTCGCTTCGTTTCGCCACGAACTGCTGGCGAAAGAGGAAGAACCATGAAGGATGGATGAAATCAAAACACTGGGTGATGAGATGAGGGTCGCTATGGTTGGATTGATGACCGTCCTTCTCCTTCTTGCTGGCTGCATTGAAGAAGAACCTGCGCCCGTTGAGGAGGAACGCTCGCTCCCGGTCGCAGCATCGTTCCCCGCATGGCAGGGAGTGTCTCACGACAACACGAGCCACACAAGTGAGGCGTTCACCAACCGGTCCTACCTCGCGTACTTTTCCGCACCCTGGTGCACCCACTGCGAAACCACACTGGACGCTTACGACTTGACCGTCCCTGCGGAACAGGTGGTGGTGTTCTCTCGAGATGGTCGGGAAGAATACGCCAACATGAGCGAGTGGCACAACACCACCGAGCAAAACCTCAACCGCACCGTCAACCGACCGTTCATCCTTCACCCTGACCTCGCGATGGAGGTGGAAGCCAAGTCCATTCCCCACGCCGTTTTTGTCAACCCACAGGGCTACGCCTTCCATGTTGAAATTGGAAAGGAAACCAACCAAAGCTACATCCAATCGGTTTGGGAGTTAACACAAACCGCCGTGTTCAACGAAACGACGGGGTGGAACCACCACGTTGAATCGTCAGATTGAGCGCCGTGCCAGCAAGGCCGGCGGGACGGTGTAGGTGTAGGACATGCCTTCTCCTTCCAGCGTGAGGGCGGCCGGCTCGGTGGAAAATTTGACCGTGGCGAAGACGCTTTCGACGGCGTGGAGGGGCATGTTGGCCACGAGGGCCCCCGTGCGAGTGATGGAGATACCCGTGGCCACGGCAGGAGGAAGCGAACGAAAGGCAAGGAGCTCCTCCGTGATCGTCAGTTCCCCCAACCCATCAAACATCAGCCGAAAGTGTTCCGAAATTTGAGCCCAATCCTTCGCAAAGCTGTTCACCTTCTCCAACCTCTCCAACTCCTCTCAATCCGTCGCTGTGCCCGTCGTGCGAAGGGGGTCGCTGTCAAGCGCTCGTTGCGCGAGGGTCAACACTTTTTCGTCGAGGGTCGAGCAAGCAACGGCACTGCGGTCTACCCCTGTCGTTGAAACCGGTGATCTGCCCACAAAGACGTGGACCGTCATCGCCCGATGGCTGAGTTGATGGTTCACCGTTCCCGCCTTCACGTATCTTCCCCCAACCTCCTTTGGTCCGTCCTCATACACCGGGCCCCAAAGGCCACCAAACAGCCCCGATGGAGGTCGTTGCTGGAGCACAGGACGGCCTTGTGCATCGTGGTCAACAACGGCGGTCATGACCACGGATTTGATGCGCTGCTGCTTGGGCAGCGGGTAGCGTTCAGGCGTGGACCGGCCCTCGCACGAAGCCGCAACGGGGCAGTGGTTGCAGCCCACACGCTTCGGGGTACAAACGGTCGCACCCAATTCCATGAGCGCTTGATTCCAATCCCCGGGCCGCTCGACTTCCAGCGAGGCGTCCGCCCACCGCTGTACGTCTTTCGGGGTCGGGTTGAGCTGAGCGGTTTGCCGGGCCATGACCCTCCGAATGTTTCCGTCAACACAGGCCACGGGTTGGCCAAACGCAATGCTCGCCACAGCTGCAGCGGTGTAGGGCCCAATGCCGGGCAGGGACAGCAGTTCATCGTACGACGAGGGCAGACGGCCATCGAAACCCCCCTCGCTGCTCGAGAGCATCACGCGCTGGCTGAGCGCATGAAGCCGACGAGCACGGCTGTAGTAGCCTGCACCTTCCCACGCCTTGAGCACCGCATCGACCGGAGCTTGCGCCATCGAGGCGACGGTGGGAAACGCATCGACCATGCGCTGCCAGTACACCATGCCTCGGCTGACCTGTGTTTGCTGGAGAAGGACTTCGCTGAGGAGAATGGCCCAGGGGTCGTTTGTCAGCCGCCATGGCAACTCGCGCTGGTGGTCATCGTACCAGGTCAGCAAGGCTTGCTGAGCGTCGTGGGTGAGCACGCCTCAACCTCAGGCTTCAGCAGGTTCAGCCGCAGACTCGGCAGAAGCCTTGGCGGCTTCGATCTTGGCGTCGTTGGCCTTGATTTGCTCCCAGACCAACTCAGCCACGTCCTTGACTTCCATTTCGGCACCGATGGCGCTCAGTCCGTCGGTGACCATGGTCGAACAGAACGGACAACCCACGGCTACGGTGTCAGCACCGGTGGCTGCAAGTTCCTTGGATCGAATCACGTTGACACGGTCGTAGCCCTCGTCGACGTGCTCCTCCATCCACATCTGGGCGCCGCCAGCACCGCAACAGAAGGAATCACGACCGTGGCGCTCGGCTTCCACATCAACGCCACCGATGGCGTCGCGAGGTGCATCCAATTCTCCACCGATGCGTCCCAGGTAGCACGGATCGTGGAAGGTCACCGAGCCGTCATGCTTGGGTTGAGGCAGTTTGCCTTCAGTTTGCAAATGGCTGATGAGTTGGGAGTGATGCATGACTTCGATGTCCTCGCCGCCGTAGTCCTTGTACTCCTTTCCGAGCGTGTGGAAACAGTGCGGGCAGGAAGCGACGATCTTCTTGACCCCGATTTCTTCGAAGGTGGAGAGGTTGGTCTCGGCAAGCATCTGGAACAGGTACTCGTTGCCGGCACGGCGAGCGGCGTCGCCGCTGCAGCCTTCTTGCATGCCAAGGATACCGACGTCTAGGCCAGCTTCTTTCATGATGCTGATGGTGTCCCTGGCGACCTTCTTGTTGCGCTCATCAAAGGATGCAGCGCAGCCGGCGAAGTAGATGTATTCGGCCGGCTCAGCCACCTTGACGTCAAGACCATCGGCCCAATCGCCGCGCTCGTGAGCAGGCAGACCGTAGGGGTTGGAGTCGGACTCAAGGTTCTCTATGGTGGCCATAAGCGGCATGACCGTGGCTTCGACGCTCTCGTCGAACTCCATCCGTTCCATCATCAGGTGGCGACGGGCGTCGGTCAGCTTGGGCACGTGGTCGATGTAGATGGGACAGGCCTCGACGCAAGCATGGCAGGTGGTGCACGCCCAGATGGCGCCTTCACCAAAGCGGGCGATGATGTCCTCTTCGGGCGTCTCATCGGCGAACAAGGTCGTGGCGTGGTCGTTTGCGTAATGGCGCACGTCGTGGATGATTTGCATCGGGTTGAGGTCCTTACCGCTGGCATAGGCGGGGCAGACGTCTTGGCATCGAGCGCACGACGTGCAAGCCCAGCCGTCGATGAGGTCTCGCCAGGTGAAATCGGTGTAGTTGACAGCGCCAAACGACTCCACGTCAAGATCGTCAAGAAGCACCGCCTTGCCGTTTTCACCACGCGCCAGCGGTTCCATGGTGGCCATGGGGCGGAGGTCGTGGAAGAAGACGTTCGGGAACGCCATGACCAAGTGCATGTGCTTGGAGAGCGGGATGAGGAACAGGAAGACACAGATGGCGAGCATGTGCGCCCAGTAGGCGGCGATGACGATGCTCGCAGCGGGTGCAAGCGAGGCATAGACCCAGTAGCCGATGGGCTCCCACGTCGATGAGACATGAGGTTCACCGGCTTCGACCACGAACGAGGTGGTGGTGATGGTCATGATCAGCAACAAAATGACGTTCCCCTCGAGTTGAGATTTGCCTTTGAGCTTCTCCGGCGTAAACACGACACGGCGGATGAGGGCCAGCACGCACCCGACAAACGCAATGGTGTAGCCAACTTCCACCATGAGGTTCCAAGGGCCACGGACGATTTCAGGGAGCACCTTTTGTGAAAACTGATTGCCGCTGGCAAGGTCAAACATGTCGGTGGAGAGCATGAGGAACCCCCAGAACATGAGGACGTGGATGCCGCCGGCAATGCGATCTTTGAGCACTTTCTTTTGGCCGAGCCAGCCACTCAAAACCTCTGAAACACGAGCGCCCCAGTTGTCAAAACGGTTCTCTGGCTTGCCCTTCAGGACAAGCTTGCTGGCCTTCCAAACTTGGTAGCCAAAAAAGCCGCCTGAGACGCTAAACAACACCAAAAGAATGGCCCAACCGGGGACGGGGCCGTAATCCAAAAACAACGGATGTTCCATCGTGTTCACCAACCACGCGCCCTGGCGCTACCCCTGCGAGGTCTAGGCGCACTTTGAATGCACCGTCAAATGGCGAAGGAATCGCCGCGATGTGCAAGAAGGAATATGAAGCCGGACCCCGTGTTGGAATCATGGGTGAAGCGGAGGTGCTCGTGGCAGCCAGCGCCCCCGGCAAATGCATCCTGTTCGGCGAGCATGCCGTGGTTTACGGCCAACCCGCTGTGGCGGTGGCCATCGAGCAGCGGCTGTCCATTTCGGCGACCCGAGCGGCGTCATGGAGCGTTGACGGGAGTGCTCTCGACCCTCAGCGCCACCCGCACATCACGATGCTCAAGGAGCGGTGGCTTTCCGACAGTGAGCCCTTGGCGCTCCACGTTTCCGGCGACATCCCGCGAGCCTCTGGGCTCGGCTCAAGTGCTGCTCTCAGCGCTGCGGTAGGTGCGGCCATGCACCGACTGGCCAACGCGTCAAAAGGCATCGATCGTGATGGCCTGAGTGCCATCGCTCATCGCGCCGAAGCGCACGCCCAGCAAGGTCGGGCCTCCCCCATGGACGCTTCGACCAGCGTGGAAGGCGGTGTGGTCGTGCTCTCCGACCGTGTTGAGGAGGCTGCGAACCATCTCTACACCCGACAATTGACCACGCCAGAAGGAAAACGCTCGTGGGAAGTCCATCATCTCACACCACCGAACGAAGAGGTCTTTCTGGTACTCGGCAACACCGGAGTGTTCGCACCCACGTCCAGA
Source organism: uncultured euryarchaeote (assembly GCA_964014165.1). GTDB lineage: Archaea > Thermoplasmatota > Poseidoniia > Poseidoniales > Poseidoniaceae > Poseidonia. The sequence continues at coordinate 25,733 of CAXGZM010000007.1, forward strand.
CAAGTCGCCATGGTCGCCGATGCATTGGCAGCCGAACCTGCGAGGATGCGTGAAATCGAAGCGATCGGCACCGTCGCACGCCGAGGCCTCGCTGCCCTGGTGGCGGGCGATTACGAAGCGGTCGGCCACGCCATGAGCGAGAACCACCTTTTGTTGCGCAACCTCGGCGTGTCATCCCCGGAACTGGAAACCCTCATTCAGGCCGCCATGCCTTCCTCGCTGGGTGTCAAACTGACCGGTGCGGGTGGCGGCGGCTGCATGGTTGCGCTCACACGGGACCCAAAGCAAACCAGCGAGGCCATCGAACTGGCGGGCGGGCGAACGCTCATCTCGCGAATTGGCAACGAAGGCGTCCGAATTGAACAGGGTTGAAACCAACTCGGCCTCGAAGGTTTTGGGGAGCGTGACGTGCGAGGCGCCGAAATTCCTTTTATATACTAAAGGGCATTCGGCCTTTATATGACCACCGATGAAGAACGCCTTACCGTCGTTAACGTAGTTGCCAGCACCCGTGTCGCTGAAGAACTCGACCTCCCCGACATTGCCATCCAACTCAACTGCGAGTACGAGCCCGAGCAGTTCCCCGGTGTCGTCTACCGCGTCACGGAACCAAAACTGGCCATCCTCATGTTTCGCTCCGGCCGTGCCGTGTGCACCGGTGGAAAGGACGAGGACAACATCCACACCGGTATTGACCGCATGATCAAGGATTTGCGTGCTGCTGGCATCGAGACGTGGGACCTCAAGGACGTCACCATCGAAGTCCAGAACATGGTGGCCACCTACGCTCTTCACTACCCTGAAGACTACGACGGCGTGGACAAGTTCACCGGCGAACCACAAGCCGGCGTGCCTCGCAAACTCAACCTCAACCACCTCACCTTCCACCTGCCCTTTGACAAGGTGGAGTACGAACCCGAGCAGTTCCCTGGCCTTATCTATCGACTCGACGACCCGAAGGTCGTCTGTCTCATCTTCGGATCTGGAAAAATGGTCATCACCGGTGCTCGCCACAAGGACGAGATTCTCGAAGCTGTTGAGATCATCAAGGACGAGCTCGCCGACCTGCTTTGAGGGTCAACAGCCCGTAGGGCTGGAAGAGAAGGCTTGATGTCCTCCGTCGCCCGTCCTTCAAACATGGGAGAAGGCCGCTGGCACCGCACCCTCCCGATGGCGCTTGTGTTGCTTCTGCTCACCTGCCTTGTTCCTGTCCAGCACCACGAGGTATTGACACAACCTGCCGTTCACCACAACATTGCGGGTGACCCCGGTGCGTCGGACGTCCCGACGTGGCGCATCGGAGACCGCTGGATTTACTCGGGTACGTTTGACCCCACCATCCTCGTGACCGACACCGGTGTGGACGCTACCGTTGGGGAAATCCAAGGCGACACCACCTCCGAAGTGACCGGCATCACCACGCAAAACGTGGACAACATGTCGGTGACGGCCTACACGCTACGAACATCGGCCAACTTTGACAAATCAGGCGTTTCGCTGGAAGGCTATTCCGGCAACGTTTACATCCAGTTCACCCAGACCGAATACCTTCGAGTGAGCGACCTTGCACCCATCCGAAGCGATCTGGACCTGTACATTCGGTTTGTACCAAGTGGCATCTCCTTCCTCGAACAGATCCTGGGAGACATCACCATCACGACCACCTACTCTCCCGTGAACGAGAACTACGACTTCCCCATCCGCATGGACGAGCGATGGGCGACCACCACCACTTCGTACTCCCAATGGTCGGGACAAAGCGACTACATCACGCCCTTCCCACCGCCGGAGACCGACACAAACACCACCACCTGGGAAGTGACGGATGTTGGACGGCCGCAGAACATGATCGGCCAGAGCATCGACTACGGCGGATGCAACGAATCCTACGAGATGACCTCGTTCAACAGCGACGGCATCTCGGAAGGTTTCCGTTGGTACTGCCCGGAGGTGCGCAACTATGCTTGGCTCAACACCAACGATGACATCGGCCTGACCATCGATTTCAAACTCAAGCGATACGATCCTGTCGGCTCAACGGGTGTCGAACCCTACACCAACCCCGGGAGTCGAGCAGACTGCCTTGAGGTGGCGCCCGAGCGAAGCATCACGGCCCTCAACTCACCCATGCAGGTGTGGGTCAACGCTTCCTCGTCCTGCTTCTCCAACGTCGCCGGCCTGCAGGTTGAGCTCCATCACGAGGCGGAAGGCTTCGTGACATCGCTGACCACCGCCGCGAACGGCAGCGCTTGGACGGTGCTCGACGTTGGTGATGCCGTTGATTCCTCCGCCACGCTTCTCGATTACGCCAGTCATGGGCTGGTGGCCAAGGCGGGGAATCGTGTGGGAGCGGCAACCGTAACCCTCGACCAGTACCTGGTCGGCCTGGACGTCTTTGCGGACGAAGACGCCGTCAACATGCGCAGAACACGATGCATCGGCGACGTCTGCACGGTGACCGAACTCAACGCCATCTCGGGCTTCAACGTTCTTCCGGGCGATACCCTCGACGTTGAAGTCGTCATCAAGAACCGAGGCATCACCACCTCCGTAGCAACCGATGCTCGGCTCACGCTACCGGACGGCACCTCGACCGACACCCAACTTCCAGCGCTGGCCACCTACCAGGCCCACAAGATGTACGAGATTTGGGAGGTGCCCGAAAACACCTCCATCGGCACGGTTGAGTTGCTGTGGGAAGCCGATGTGAGCCGACTCAACACCGCCGATGCTGACCTGCAGAACAACCTCGGAAGCATTGAACTGTTTGTCGGTCGTTTGCCAACGCCCGTTGTCGCCGAACCCACCGGGTTGACCCAGGACACCATTCTCATCGATGCCAGCGAGAGTTTTGACGAGGACGGCGGCGACGTCGCTTGTGAATTCTGGGTTCCCTTTGACGACGGCACACGCACATGGGACTACGAGCGCATACCTTCGCCGTCTTGCATGCTCAATTACACGTGGATCGACGACGGGATTTACCCCGTCGAGATCACCGTCGAGGACGAAGAGCGCGATCAAACGGTGTTGATTTTGAACGTCACCGTGGAAAACCGAGCCCCAAAGATGGAGGTGCGAAGTCAGCGGACGGAAGCCAAGGTGGAATACCCCATCACGCTGTACGCCTTCGCCAACGACACCGATTCGGAGAAAGTTTGGCCGGGTGTGGTCGACATCTACTGGCCCGGAGCCAACTGCAAAGAAGGCTACTACACGCGCGTCTGCACCACCACTTCCACCACCGAGGGCTGGAAAACGTTCACCGCCGTCGGGACCGACGACGACCGTGCAACGACCACGGCCACCTTTGACGTCAAATTCACCAACATCCAACCCCACAGCATCAACGTCCAGATGGTCGATGACAACGGACCCGTCATCATGGACGCCCAGGACACCTGGCACGTGAACGAAGATCAAACGGTCACCATCAAGGGCCAGGCTCAGGACTCCGTTGACGACATTGACGACCTGACCCATACGTGGTGGCCTGACGATGCACAACCCTCGCTGATCCGCGTGTTCGACGGACGAACCTCCGAATTCGAGATGGTGTGGTTGGAAGCAGGTCTGCACAAAATGCGACTTGAGGTCACCGATTCAGAGGGGGCGTCGAGCGGCATTGAAGAGCGGTGGGTGAGCGTGCAAAACCTACCGCCGGTCATCGAGCCCATTCCGTCCGTGTTGCCCGTGGCGGAAGGACAGACCGTCAGCGTCTCCGGGAGTTCAACCGATACGCCCTCCGATGCCAGCACGCTGGTTCGCTGCTGGGACATCGACCCCAGCATGGATTCCGACGACCTCGGCAGCGCCGATGACGACTGCGATGTGATCGGCGATAATTTGACGATCGCTTGGAACAGAAGCGGCACCCACAAACTGGTCTACCACGTCACCGACAACGACGGCGCCACTACCAGCGAAGTGCTGGAGGTGTTGGTGCTGAACACGCCTCCCATCGTTCGAACGG
>CAXGZM010000008.1:0-27876 GCA_964014165.1 uncultured euryarchaeote
ATGACATGGTGTCTCGTGGGCTCGGAGATGTGTATAAGAGACAGGGTTGTGGTGCCACGCCACCCTTCCGGAGGGAGCGATGCTGAAGAGTTGGCCCTACCTCCCGTCGGGATCAAACGCTACGTTCCACAACTTGCTCCCGGCGTGCACCACCCGAGCGGTCAACCCTGTGGGAGAAGACCTCTGGCTCGGCACTGATCCGCTGCTGGATGATTCCGATCGCTACTTGTGGGACGGGTTCGCCATTCGCCCGCTCTACCCTTCCTTTGGCGATGGCATTCCTGACGGCTGGGAAGTGCACTTTGGTTTGGATCCTCTCAACCGGTCCAACGCTCTTGAAGACCCCGATAGGGACGGATGGGACACCAACCGGGACGGCGGAATTTCAAGCGATGTCTCCCGCACACTCACGGCGCTCAAGGTGGGAGAAGCCCTCTCCACGCTCGAGGAGTACCTCGTCCATTACGACGACGGAAACACCGTGTATCCAGGGCTCAAATCCACGTTCATCGGTGATGATGCAGGATTCGCCACCGTCCCCCTCGTCTACGATGCGCCAGCGGAGACGCTGGCGGTGATGCATCATGACGTGCGAGCACTCGCTGAACACGACGGAACGCTTTACGCCATGACAAAGTACGGCGTGAGCGTCTTGTCGCTGGACGGCTCTGCCCAGAGCCATCACGCGCTTCCACAAGGCGTCGTTCTTCACGACGCCTTCCTCGCAGAATCCGACGGAGCGCCGTACGGCGTGGTGATGGGCACCAGCATCGGTTTTGCCGTTGCGCCGCTGCTTGCCGACGGGTCGCTTGCCTCCATCGGAACGTGGTCGTGGAGCATGTCCGAAGCCATCCACGCCGTGGCACCGTTGGGCGGTGAGGACCTCAATCTTCACGCCATTGGTCTGGGGCACGCTGGCGACGGCAGCATCGTTGAGATCGACGCCAGCGCCAATATCGTCGCGTCCCATGAACTCGGAGCAGGTATCGTGGCGGGGCTGAGCGAAGCCAACGCATCGGTTTCGTCGATTGAGCACGGTCTCGCCGGTGGGACCGTGTTTCACTTGTTTGTTGGCACCGACCGTGGCCTGTTCATCGTCGACACCGCTTCCGCTCGAGACGACGCACCGGGGACATGGCGATTTTTCTACACCCCAGAGGACAATCCAAACCCGACCGATGTGGACGAACTACGAAGCCTTGCCCTCGGGTCAAACGACAATCCGGCAGAAATTCGAGCCATGGTGCTCGACGGACCGTCGCCTTCCAACGCCCAAGCCTTGTGGTTTGGTACGCCATCGGGGCTTCACAAGCTGGACCTGAACGATGATTTCATTGAACACAGCGGCCTCTATGTCCACCCTGGCATCGACGGAAAGCTATCGAAGGAAACCAACAACGTTCACGCCATTCATCCAACCGGCGATGAATTGCTGATCGGCTCGGAATGGGGTCTGTGGGCTTTGGCTGGGGATTACACTGCGGTGTACGGCCTCCAAGACCAAACCCGCCTCCCCGGTGAAATCGTCGCCATCGCTACCTCAGCCGGTGACGGGAACGCTTCGGTGTACGGTGCGGCTTCGCCCGGCCGCTATGCCAACTTGCAACTGATGGACCCCGGGGCCAACGATTCCGACGCTGACGGCATGCCCGACGGTTGGGAAGTCGTCCACGGTTTGGACCCGACCGATCCTTGGGATGCGCTGTTTGACAACGACGCCGACGGCCTTGATCTGGACCAATCCGGTGACATGAACCTTGAGCGGTTGTGGACCAACCTTGACGAATATCGCTATGTCAAACTCACGCCGGAGGGATACAACGCCACCGATCCTCGCATCGGCGACACCGACGGCGACGGCGTGGGCGACGGTTCGGAGTACTACGGTTTCTTCTACGAACAGAGCACGCTTTGGTGCTATTACACGGTACAAATGGAGTACATCTGCGACAGCGACAAAGGCCAAGCAGCCAACGCCACGTACCTCTCGCTGGCCAACATCGACACAGCGACCGACCCTACCAACCCCGACTCGGATGGCGACGGCATGCCCGACGGCTGGGAAATTCAACATCGCCGATGGGTTGGCGATACCTTCACCGGTGGAAACAATTGGAGCCTTGACCCGTTGCGAGCCGACGATGCCAACTGGGATGCCGACGGCGACGGTCTGCCAAACCTGTGCGAATACCAGTGGTCTGTTGTTCGCATGATGGGGCTGAACGGGGATCTGTTCGAAGATTACGGCGAAACCCCGGAGGCGGTCGAATCGTGGGCCGTCGCAGACCCGAACCTCATCGATTCCGACGGCGATACCCTCCCCGACGGCTGGGAGTCCAAGGGCCTGTGCTCCTGGGACCCGTCCCGCCTCGGTGTCAACCCGCTCAACGGCTCCGATGCCTTTGAGAATCCAGACGGTGACGGGTACGATGTCAATCATGACGGCGTTCTCTCCGCTGACGAGGCGTTCGTCAACTACCTCGAATACCACATTCGTTCCGACCTCTTCAGCGGCAATCAAACCCTTGACGGTGTTGCTCTCCCCGGGAATTTTACCACGAAACTCTTCGACAACATCGGCGACCTTGGCGCACCCGACGACACCTTTGCCGACAGGGCTTCCGGTTCGGTCACTGCGGGCCTCTCCGCCTACAGCGTTGGAGCAGCCGACCCGCTGAGTGCCGACACCGACGACGACGGCATGCCCGATGGATGGGAAATTTGGTTCGCTCGCTGGAACTTGCTCGACGACGCTTGGACGCTCAATCCGTTGGATTCAACCGACCGCTGGCAAGATGCTGACGATGACGGCATGACGAACTGGGAAGAATACAACGTCATCTCTCCGCTCTACTCGGAGACCGACTCCAATCGTTCCTCACCGCAGTGGTTCGTGACCACCATCGGTGTCGCCTTTGCTCTTCAGCAGTGGCCGGGCATTCCGACCACGGCGTCTTTTGGTGACTTCCTCACGGAAAACCAAACCAACCTCACGGGCATGACGGCCGACCCCAACAACGTGGACACGGACGGAGACGGCATGCTTGACGGTGTGGAGTTGTTGTTTACGGCGTGGAACGTCTCGGCGGCCACCTGGACGCTCAACCCGCTGGTGGCCGGTGACGGCGACTTTGACGGCGACGAGGACGGTCTGATCGACCGTCAAGAATTCGCCCTCGCCAGCGAGCAACCGGACAACGGCATTGAACATCCCAGCGACGCACCGTTACTGCACGTCGACGGTGATTTCCAACAACCGACCGAGAAGGCACAGCGTGTGTTTAACATCCTCATCTCCAAGGAAACGCGTGGAAAGCGACTGTTGAACGATTTCAACGCATGGCAGCAGGGTGAGCCCCCCAATGCCTTCATTCAAGTCGTGCTCGGCATGTCGGACCCCACGATCGCTGATACCGACGGCGACGGCATGTACGACGGCTTCGAGTACTGGTTCACGTCGTGGGATTTGGATGAAAACCGATGGTCCATCAACCCGCTTATCGATGGCGATGTGAACCTTGATTCCGATCAGGACAGCTTTGACTGCAACGGCGACGGCGAGATCGACGCCAATGAAACGTTCAGCAACCTTCGAGAATGGGAATCCAGAACATGGGGGAAATTCCTCACTCGGAACACCGTTCCTGCCAACATGGGCATCATCGATTTCGGCGAGGATGCGATGGCGGCGTATCAGGAAGAACTCGGGTTCACCACGCTTCAGGCCCAGCAAGCCCTGTATCAAGACTTCATCAAGAAGGGTCAGGAGTCGGTGGAACGGATGGAGAAAATCAACGAACTCGAAAGCGGGAACTTCAACCGCAGCTTGCGCGGTGTCGCCGACCCGACCCACCCCGATTCCGACAGTGACGGCATTCCCGACGGATGGGAATACTGCTATGCCACGTACGGCATGGACGACGTGACGACCGAGAACCACTGGGCCGCTAACCCCCTCAACCCGTGGGACGTGAACTACGACGGCGACCACGACGGTTGGTACGACCGCACCAGTTTCGATATCCCTGCCGAGCAGGGTGCATGGGAAGACCGAACCTTCACGCCTTCCGGGGTCGTGGTTCAAAACGGCGTAGGCGACCTGCCGTTCACCAATTTCATGGAGTACGACAACCAAACTCGCCCCGACCTCAACGACAGCGACAGCGACAGCGTCACCTACATCACCACGGTGGAGAACGGTGCCGTTGTATCCCACGTTCGTGATTACAACTATTCCGATGGCCGTGAGGTCTTCAAGTACGGATCAAACCCCAGCGACAACGACACCGACGGCGACATGCTGCCCGACTGGTACGAGTACAAACTGGGATGGAACGAAAGCAACGACAACTTCTCTTCCTACCTTGACATTCGAGTTGTGTGGATCGACGTCGGCACCGGAGGGCCGTGCACCACGGATACCAATTCCTGCCTGCCGCTGTCCCAAGACGGTTCAGGCGGTACGCTGGCACGACCGGATACGGAGTTCACCTGGTTCACGCTCGACCCTGCAGACGCCAACGACGCCAACTTTGACCCCGACCAAGACGGGAATTGGGATTGTTCCGGTGCCGGGTGCGTGTACGAGGCTTACACGAACTTCCAGGAGTTTTACGCCATCACGACCAGCGACTATGCCTCACCGAATGCCGTTCGCTTGAGCGGACTGACCCTTGACGGCATGCCGGTGACGGAAGGATGGCAGTTCCGTGCTGCTATTCTTGGACTCGGCCAATCCAACGAACTGGTGCTCAACTACCTCAAACTCGACAAATTTGGCGGTCCGGACAACCAATACGGCTACATCGTTGACGACAAGGACACGAACTTCCTCATCGTGGACCCCTCGGATGATGAGATCCTGATGGCTGGGAACCTGACTGACGCCTGGGACATTTACTACGCTGGGTCTCCTGATACCCCGCCCGTTCGAAACGTTGGTGAGCGGGAATACGGTTGGTACCTGCTCGACTTCGACGACGATCACCTCGCAGAGGGAAGCAATCCCATGAATTGGGACACGGACGGCGATTGGATGAACGACTGGTTTGAGGTCCGCGACGACGAGGAAGACGGCGTTCGAGGCGATTCTTCGCCAATTCGGTACGATTCCCGCCAGACGAGTTGACAAAACGAAGCACGGACCTTGAACCGCATGGTTCAAATGATGCTTGAAGCGTGTCGGAAATCATGCAAGGTGGCGAACAGCAACGCTTCAGTTCTCGAGCCGCTTTTTTCTTGCTCGTTTCGATAATGTTCTTGACGCCGCTCAGCCCCATGGCGGGGTTGTTTGCATCGGAGGCTGAAGCGGCTGCTGGTACCCGGCACGTCTACGAATTCAGTGACGGTTCTGTAGAGCACATTGCGCTGTTTCAGGGCGCTAATCCCGACATGGGGGCCACGGTCTCCCTCCCTCGGGGCGCGCTGGTGACCGATGTGAGCATGACCCTCTCCGGGGCGTCAGCCACAGGCTGGTCCCAAATTGTGGCCGATGACAGGTCGCATTGGATTCGTGGTGCGGAAAGCAACGTTGACGACCGAAGCGGGGACCTGGCCTTGGCCATGGACAACGTCAGCCGGAACTTTTTGGCCCACGGCAACGACGCCTACGTTGATCCCAACTCCGATGCTTGGCTTGACAACGGTTCGTATGCGCTGCGTCAACCCCATACCTCCAACGCCACCGAAACGCTGTATTCCCAGCAACTCACCAAAACGTCCTCCAGTTTCATGGCGCAGAGCCAGGGAGCCATCTTGAAGCATCACGACTGGTTGTTCTTGTCGACGTGGTCCTCGTCCTCGTTCCACAACGTGGTTGAACGCCTCTACCCGAACAACGCCACCCGCGAATCCGTCCTCACGCTCGACAAAGCCGCTTGCACCCTCCCGCAGAAGCACTCCTCGTCCTACTATGGCTACTACGGCTTCCGTGATTGGACGGTGACCGACGACGAGCGCCTCTTTGGCATTCTGTCGGGGTACCGATACACCTACGGGTCAACAGCGCCGGTCAACTACCACCGTATCCTCGAAATGGACATCTCCCGAGATGACACGTGGACGTGCATCGATTCCTACGACGTCTCACCGTCCGTGGGTGAGTACACGGGCATTGCGTACGATCGGGACACCGACCAGGTGTGGGTGGCGCACAACGCCATGAACCGGCTCTACGCTTACGACTTCGCAGGTGATGGCACGGGGACGTACACGCGGAGCCAGGATTTCTTCAGCTACACCTCTGCCGCTGGCTCAAGTTGGGAGTGCGGTGGCTCGTACGGCAGCGGCTCCAAGCAAATGCTTCGGGGTCTCGAGGTCAACGGCTCAACGTTCTACATGCGCTGCCAGGAAGACTCGCCGTACAACGACCGCGACCAGCTTGAGGCATGGTCGGTGTCCGGCAGTTCCTCTGCCCTGATTCCAGAATCGAACACGCGACAAATCTCCCGACTCGGCTACGGTCTCCAGTTTGACGGTGAGCGTTTCGTGACCGTGGACTGTGGTTATTCCACGTGGTCGGGTGCAACCCTCTACTACCGTGAGTTCGGTACGGGTTGGACGTACGAAACCACGCCCGCCCCCGGTACCACAACCTGGTACGGCGAAGTCGTTCAGTCCGGTGAAGACATCCTCTCTGCCAACGTCCAAACGTACTGGTCGGCAGCCTCCATCGGCGACCGCGTTGACTACTGGATTTCAGCCGACAACGGGACGCATTGGGAAGAGGTTGAATCCGAATCGACCATTCACTTTGACCACCCGGGCAAGGAACTCGTCTGGAAGGCACAGCTGATCGGTTCTACCGCCGTTTCATGGTGGGTCGACATTGAATACGCCACCGATTACGAACTCTCCGGAGATTGGACCTCACCTCATTTCAACACCGGTACCAAGGTCGGCAAAGTTCGCCCGTCGTGGACTGCAGATGTTCCCGCAGGTACCACCCTTGACGTCGTTGTTTCCAACGACAACGGCAGCACGTGGTTGGATGCCTCCAACAACCAAGAAACCAGTTTTTCGACGGAAGCCGCCGGGAACACCCTCCGCTATGCCATCTTCTTCACCAGCGCGAACAGTGACGTTTCGCCGAGCATCGATGAATTCATTCTCGAGTACGAGGAGGGCTATCCCGACCGGCCGATGCTGGACGTGGGCGGCGATGGTACCTACGACTGGGAGTCCGACATCTTCCTCAACGAGTCCTCCGTGGTCGCCAGCGACGACTCTCCGATTGGTGAAATCGTCAAGAAGGCACCAACGCTGGTGGATGCCTTCAACGATCACATCCCCGAAAACGGGGACGGTACCGTGAACATCCCCATTGCGGTCAAGGCGGCGAGTTCCGGACGGGTCAAGATCTCGAACATCGACATCACCTACGCCATGCAAACCCGTGCAGTGGATGCATCCTTTGAGGGTGGCTTGGCCTCCCCCGACGGCCTGTACCGTAATTTCATCACGCGTGTGGCACCGGGCGACGATGTGGACCACGTCACGAAAGCGGTCATCGCCATTGAGCACGCCTACGGCGACAACCCGAGCTTCACGTGGTTGCGCGGTGATGCCTGCTCCGTGAATTCCGACGTCGGCGGCATCGTTGTGTTTGACGCAGCAAATTGCACGTCAACCGTGGACGCCAACGGTGTTGTTTCCATTTGGATGCCGACGCAGGTCAACTGGTCGTGGGACGACGAGAGCAGCACGGAAGCCGTGATCACCGTCGAGGACGACCTCGGTGTGGCCGTGGACCAATGGACCACCTTGGACATGGAACTGGTCGTTGAGAACGATATCCAACTGGACGGTCTGCGGGTGTGGGAGGAAACCGGGCGCCAACTCTTCCCCATGGACTGGGTTCGTGGTGGATTCAACATGAGTTTCAGTGGCTCCATGCACTTCCAAGACTCCCAACTCATGCCGCCAGCGGGAAGTTTCTCCCTCCGGGTGCTCGGACAAAACGTGACCTTTGACGGTGACCCTCTGGGCGAACCGATGGTGCTCTATGAGGAAGTCAACCCTGCGTTCGGTGCGTACAACATGACGTTCACCTCACCCATTGAATCGGCTCCCGGCGGGATGATTTTCTACGTCCAAGCGGTGGACCTCGAAAACGGTTCAACGTTCACCAATCCCAATTACAACTCCATTCGCCTCATTTTGGACGGCAACTCTCCGCTTGTTCTGAGCGCTACGCCGATGGACGGTGAAGAACGGCACGCCGGTGCGCCAGGCGTTGGTCAATCCGTGTCCATCGTCGTGCAGGATTCCGTTGACCCGCCTCGGCAATTGAACCTCCATTACTGGGTTGGTTGCAAGGCCAGCGAAGCGATCGGTTGCACCGATTACAACTTTGATGGCTTGCCCAACGAAGACGAATACGAGGTGAAGACGCTCTCCTCGCCTGAAACTCGGGCCGGAGGCCTCAACATCTTCGAAGGTCTGGTTGACGATTCCATGCTCCTCCACAAGCAGCGGGTTTCGTTCTACGTCTCCGGTGAAGACGAACAAGACAACGAGATTGCCATGGGTGGAGGGCCGGTCTGTCCGACTTCCTCCATCACCTGCGGCTATCGCCCCGGCGAGGTCGTCCCCGACTGGGATGCCGACCTGGTGACCTACTTCATCCGCCAAGAGTTTGAACCCGAGGTTGACCTCGGCAATTCGTCAATTCTCGGACACGACGACTACGAACCGCTCCACCCGGGTGTTCCGTACACGGCCCAAATCAAACTCAGCGATATCAATGGCTGGCAAGACATCCAATACGTGCAAGTGTCCCTCAGCGGCGACTTTGACGACGAGGATTCGTCCATGTTTATCTCGCTCGCAGAGGGTGGGGATGGCCAACCGGTCGCCGTCATGAACTCCGGGTCCGCCAACATCGCTGTCTCCAACCTTTACTCCACGGTCAGCCTCGAGGAGGGGAACGAATCGGTCATCATCATTCAGGCACGCTTCCAACTTACGTGGTTGTTCCCAGAGGCTTACGATACCAACGGTGAATCCCACTTCTTGCCGCGTGTCCGGGTCACCGACATGCCGTGTAACGACAACGAAATCACTCCCTGTTTCGAGATCGAAGAAGGATTGGGTGACGATTGGTGGAGTCTCGACAACGACTTCAGATTCGACACTCAACCCGGGAAGATTCGAGCCATCGAACTCCGAAACAGCGAGAACCACTACAACGAAGAAAACTTCGAAACCATCATTGGAGCAGGCCAAGCCCTGCGCGTTTCCGGGCGGGTGCTGTTCTCTGAGGACGAAACGCCTGCACCAGCAGGTGCGTTCGACGTGGTCTTTGGCGACTTCGAAAACAACTGGCGCACGTCGACGAGGGATGACGGTGAGTTCAGCCTTGATCTTCTGGTCCCCGCCGTTCGATCTGGCCGGCTTGACTTGCGTTTGAGCATGGATGACCTGCCCGGTTTGGCGCTCGATGAGACGGCCTTCTCGCCTCGTGTGCGTCTCGCCGTCGACAGTGCACGCCCCACCATCGACAGCATCACGCTGAACGGCGTCGGCGAAGGTTCTCCTCTTTCCATCGGTGATGCCAGTGACCTTGAGGTCATCCTCATCACGAACGATGAAAACGGGTTTGACACCTCGGAAGCCGCCGTGTTGCACTACCGTGTGAAAGCGGGTGAAGCCGAGATTTCTCGTGGGAGTGTTCTCTTGCCGGACATCACGCCCTTCGGCCAGCAATACTTCTGGAGCGGTTCCCTTGACCTCACGGATTCGGGAGCGACGACCCTGCTCCCCTCGTACACCGTTGATGTTTGGGTCTCCGGGTCCGACGAAGCTGGAAACCCCTACGATACCGTGTCCAACGCCATGAGCGACCCCTTCGCCTCATGGCCAATGGCGCTTGTTGGTCCTCGCATTGACCTGCAACACGAAGCAACATCCCTGCAGTGGGATGTGCCCAGCCCTTACGAGGGTGAAACGGCCAAGATGCTGGTCAACGTTGACAACTTGGGTGGAAACGGCAAGGTTGCGTTTGCCCTTCAGGAACTCGTTGACGGAGGGTTTTGGGCGACGGTGTCGACCGTTGAACTCGATGCATCTGCCGGTGATCAACTCATGGCCTCGTTGCCCGTTGTGGCCAACGAGGGTGCCGGGTCGAGCATCGACTACCGCGTGGTGGTCCTGGTCGACGGGGTTGAGATGGACCGACACAGCGTCGATTCGCTGCTCATCAAGGAAGCCACGGTTCGAGACGGTGCAGCCCTGTCGCAACAACTCTCCGCCGACGTCTTCAGCGTGACGTTGTTCATCATCGCTTTGGCCTCGGTGTCCTTTGGCTTGTATGCGATGGTTCTTCGTCGTCGCATGCTGGCGCCGGAAACCGAAGAAGAACTGGCCGACCAAACCGATGTCGTCGCTGAAGAGATGAACACCGGGAAAGCCGTGCCCGCTTTGGCTGCCGTTCCCCCGGCGCCGAGCAGCCCGGTGCCTCCACCGCCCGTGGCCGGGCCTGACCGCAGTCAACCACCGCCGCTTCCCCCGTCCGGCCTCCCACAAGGGTGGACACAGGAGCAATGGAACTCGTACGGATGGCAGTACATCGACGCACTTTCGCAGAAATGAGGGACCACCTTGTCCGATGAATCCGTTGACGGTTTGGTCACGCTCACGGAGCGAACGGTGAACTTGGTCAATCAACTCAACATGCCGTTGGTCGAGGTCTCGCTCGTCCTTCAGAAGCATCTCAACCAGTTGATGAACACACTAAATCAGCACTTGGCAAGCACCGGGGAGACCGTGGGCGACCGGGTTCACGCACCTTGGCCGGTCGAGGTTGAGTCAGCAACGTCCAACGCGACGTTTGATCTCGAGAAGGTGATGAACATCGTTGACCATCAACGCATGGACATCCTCGATACCCTCATTCGAGTCACGCTGGTTGAAATCAACGCCTCGGTGATCGACGCCATTCTCGCCTTGCGACAGTGGGAACACCTTGCGCGGAGCCAACTTGCGATGGCCACCGGTCCCGGGCAGTTGTTTTCTCCTCTCGAGATTCCCGATGACTGGTAGGCAGACGTTCAAATGTGACGGTTCGAGTGTGAGTGACATGACAAAGCGAAAGTTGGCCGTCATGCTGGTCGTCTTCGTGATGAGCAGTTCGATGGCGGGCTGCCTTGGAAGCGGCGGTCTTGATGTTCTTCCCGAACGGAAAGGCATTCCCGGCGGCCTTACGCTCGCCTGTCTTCAGAGCAGTGCGTACACCTCCATGGTGATTGAAATCGACCATGAACCCGGGTACCGGCCATTCTCAAGCAGCGTCGACCTCTTGATCGACCGGCTGGAAAGCGTGTGTGACAAACCATCGGGAATTTCAGTCGAGTACGACGAGGTGGACTTCGGACATGAGGGCGCCTGGTCCGCCCAAGACGTCCGCGACAAGGGGTGGGAACAGAAGGACACCTCGCCGAGGGACGGCTCGACCCTGTACTGGCAGGTTCTTTTCCCCGCAGGCACCTATGCGTCGGACTCGGTGCTCGGTGTTGCGGTCGACGCATCAACCGTAGCGCTGTTCAGCGACTCCATTGAAGAAGCCGACGGTCCGTTTGGGCGTCCATCGGTTGAGGACGTTGAGAACAGCGTGCTCGTGCACGAGGTCGGTCATCTTCTCGGACTGGTCAATCTCGTGTACGAATCCCCCGTGGACCACGAAGACCCTGACCACCCGGGGCATTCAAGCAACGACGACTCCGTGATGTACTGGGCAATTGAATCCGTTGATGTTGGCAATTTCATCTTCGGAAGTTTGCCCAACGACTTCGATAACGATGATCGCAACGATTTGGCAGGTCTTGCCGACGGGTCCATTCCAATTCGCGATCAACTTTGGCCTTGAGGCGAACCCATCGCGCCTACGGCATCCCGCCAAGCATCGAAGATCGACCACAGGTACAGCCCAAACCACAGGATGATGGTGAGGGCCAACGGGATTTGCAGAAAACCCCATTCAACGCCGCGCCGGTGCTGTCGGTTGAAGTGCTGGCCGAGAAAAAGGAAGGGCACGGCTGCCAAAGCAGCGGCGATCAGCGGACGGAGAGCTCCCCATGTCCCCACACCAAAGGTGATTTCGCGCCAAATCTCTCTGACGATTCGTACGGGGAGAATGCCCTCTTTCGGCATGGAAGATTCCGGTGCCAACTGGACGACCAGTTCTTCTTCCATGGGCGACGCTGGCCTTTCCTGTTTGTGAAGATGACGCCGGTAAGCGGGTCGGATGAATCAAAAACCCACCTTCACGTCCACCACCATGGAGCCGGTGCGGACTGTTTTGGTCACCGGCTTTGAGCCGTTTGGCGACCACGCCACCAACATCAGCCAGCAGGTTGTCGAGCGCCTGAAGCGCAAACTGTCCCTCTCAGGACCTTGGGATGGACGGGAGATCACCGTGAGCGTCGACACCGACGTGCTGACGGTGGATGATGCAGGTGCTCGCAGGACGGCAACGCGAGTTCACAACGGCCATCGTTGGGATGCCATCCTTCACCTCGGGTTGTGCGAGTCGTGCGATGTTCCTCGCATCGAGCGGTTGGCTCAAGATTACATCAACATGAGAATACCCGACAATCAGGGACGCCAAATTCACGATGCACCGTTGGATGGAAAGGGTCACCGTGGGTGTTGGTTGGATCTCACTCTGTGGGACCCGGGGCGTTTTCCGGTTGCGTTCACCGTTTCTTCGGATGCTGGAGCCTACCTTTGCAACGAAACCTATCACTGCACCATGAAAGCGGTGTGTGAACGTCCCTCAGCCGAGCCCGTCCCTCCCCCCGTGCTGTTCCTTCATCTCCCCGGGCCGTCCAAGTGTTCCGTAGAAGAGGGCATTGAGATGGTCAAGGCGTGCTTGGCCCACATGCTTGAGCCCTATCCTGTCCAGCCCACGCACGTGGTGGCAGGAGCACTCTCGACGCCCAGCGGAGAAGTCTTGGTTGCCCAACGTGCCGCCGGTGAAGCCGACCCCAATCTATGGGAATTTCCAGGTGGCAAATGTGAACCGGATGAGCCGTGGTCGTTGGCCCTTGAACGCGAGCTTCAGGAGGAACTCCAGGTCGACGTGGGTTCGGCCCATCCGTTTGGTTCGTGGTACAGAAAAGAGGGGGATGTCGCCTATGTGATCCATCTCGTTCATGCTCCTTTGAGCGTTCGACCGTCCATCTCCATGAGCGTGCATCAAGCCGTGCGTTGGGTGAATCCCAGTGCGCTTTCGGAGTTGTCGTGGGCAGGGCGTGACGGGGAAATGATGGCGTATCTTCGTACTGCGCTCAAACCCATGTCGTCGACTCACCGTCTTCCGTCATCGAGTGATCATCGTTGATGTTGCGCGGCACTTGCGTTCGACCTGCGTGCCATGTTGCCGCTTGGAGCCAATCCTCCAATCCCTCTCCGGTCACGGTGATGGAGAACACACCTCCCAGCGGTTCATCGCCGGGGATGGGAAACGCCACCTTTCCTGCAACGGCTGCTTGGCGTGATACGTGAAAGGTGGTGCTGTTTCCGTCGATGTTCATCGACATTGCATCCAGGGCCGTGTCCAAGATGCGCTGTTCGTGGAGTTGCTGCAAGAAGGCGCCCAGGGAGACATCCTTGAACTCCCATGCCGCATTGATGGGTTGGCCCAACGTTGGTTCGTCTTCCAGTTCGGGTCGCTCGGCGTCAGGGAAGAGGCATTGCAGTGCCTGCATCACTTTCGTGGGCGAATCAACACCTCGGAGCGAGGTCGCAATTCGGGTGGAGAATCCTTCTCCCACGCCGGTGAGCCGTAGCCTTGACCCATCCATGGTTGGGGCAAAGGGTTGACCTCAAAGAACATACCGTGCAAGGTTGGAAGCAACGAAGAGGTGAAAGCCAATCTTCGCGACCACACCCCCATGGGTGACGCAAGCGGTCCAATCTTGGCGACCGTCATCCCGGTTTTCAATGAGGCAGCGTCGATTCAAGCCTGCCTGGAATCCTTGGTGCAGCAATCGCTCGACCCTGGCCGCCACATGATTCTGGTGTTGGACGGGGGTTCAACGGACGGAACGGAGGAACTGGTTGAAGGCTTCATCGACACCCATCAAGGAGAGCAGTGGCCACGCCTTGTCCTGATGGAGAACCCCCACCGTACGGTTGCTCATGCCCGAAACCTCGCCCTTGAAGCGCTTCCGTCCAGCGTGGATTTTGTGGTCGAGATGATCGGCCATGCCACGGTTGGTCCCGACCACCTTGAACAACGGCTCAACGCTTGGGATGCTTGTTTGGAAGAAGCGGGCGAACAACTGGCGGGAGTGGGCGTTCAGGTGCTTCCTGGTGACCAAGCATCCTCCCGAACAGCGCGCTGGATCGAGGGTGCCCTCGCGTCGCCGTTGGGACAAAGCGGGGGTCAATTCAGCGTATTCTCCGGACGTGAGCCCACCAAGGTTCCTGCCTTCGTCATGCATCGGCGCTCTTCGGTCGACGCCGTGGGTGGTTGGGATGCGTCCTTCATCACGAGTCAAGACAGCGACCTCTCCATGCGATTGCTGAAATCGGGCTACCTCTTGTACAGGGATGCTTCGGTAACGGTCCGCATGCAGAAACGTGATACGCTCGGCAACTGGTGGAAAATGGGGCACAGGTACGGTTTTTGGCGAACAAAAGTCCTGATCAAACACCCCGGGCGAGCAACGTGGCAGGAATTTCTTCCCCTTGTTGGCCTCATGCTCACGTTGATGTTGGCCGTCGTTGGTGAGCCGTGGTGGCCGGGCCCGCTGTTGTGCTATGCAGCGGTGCTCGGGCTGGCAGGTGTTCACAGGGCCGTCGTTGGCGATGGGTGGTCTGCGATGATGGGGGTGCCCCTTTGTTTGTTGATGCTCCATACCAGTTTTACTGTGGGTCTGGTGGATGGTTTGGTTCGGCGGGGGCGCCTGCCCAGCGACCGTGGTTAGAAACATTCAGCCAATAGATACATCAGTAAATCGTTGAAACAAGGACTGAGGAACATGGCTGAATCACGTGGTGTGACGAACCGGAGTCTGAGCCTGCTCCCGCTTCTCGTCATGGGTGCGTCTCATTTCTCTCTGCCGCCTCTGCAGCAAATGTTTGAATTGGAACCGAGACTGATGTACGGCTGGTACCTGACCGCCCTCGTGATCGGTGTCGTGGTGTACCGTCGTTCGGGCGTGGTGAAGGATTTCGAGTACAACCGTGCAAAAGCGATGCGGAAAATCAAGCACGTGTACGAGGCGGAAGAGCAAGGAGTCTGGGCGACCGATGCCCACCTTGACGCAACCATGAGCCCGTCAACAAAGCACGGGTTGAGCAGGTCGGTTTCCGAAATTTCCGGAGAAAGCCCCGAAATGGAATTGGGTGATGAGGCCAAGGTCGAAGTGCAGATGCTCAGTGAAGCGGACCACATCGTCAAAGCCAACGCCCGTGTCACAGGCAGCGCTACGCTCGACGATGAAACCGTTGTTGGAACGATCGGCGCCAACAGGAGAATCAGTCCCATGGACCGTTTCCTTGACACCGTGTTTGGGCTGTTTGGAATCGACAGTAAAGCTGAGCGTGAGGCCCAGCGACAGGCACGCCTTCGACAGGCAGCAACGGCTGCACCCGTCACGGCGCAGCGTCCGGTTGCGCCGCTGCGCTTGAACAAGGGGAAGGACGATTCGGAGGTGAACATGACTTCCATGAGCGATTCAGGCGGGGTGGAGACCGTCATCAGCACCTCCGGGCAAATTCGAGACGGGGTCCAGGAACCGGGCAGCGGCAAGGTTGTACCAACCGTGTCGGAATCGCTGGAAAGCATGGCAATGATGGGCCAAGGTCCGCCTGCGGTGTCGGTCGCATCGGCAACGGGATTGACTTGCCGTGGCTGCAGCATGCCGGTGGAACCCAGCGACCGGTTCTGTCCCCATTGTGGCTTGGACCTTTGACGGACAGGCGTGAGGTTGAAAGCAGGTCTCCCGTCGTCGTAAGCGAGGACGGCAGCATGAGTGAGAAGCGGGACTACTACGACGTTCTGGGCGTAGAGAAGTCGGCTTCCGCTGGTGACCTGAAGAATGCCTTTCGCCGTTTGGCGCGTAAATACCATCCTGACCGGAGCACCGAAGAGGATGCGGAAGATCGATTCAAGGAAATTCAGGAAGCCTATGCCGTGCTTTCTGATGAACAAAAGCGTGCGCAATACGACCGGTTCGGTCACAACGGACCGCAAGGTTCACCCTTCGGCGGCTTCGGCGGCGGTGGCTTCAACATCAACCTCGAAGACATCCTTGGTGGCGACTTTTTCTCGTCGTTTTTTGGTGGAGGCTCTCGGCGCCGTTCAAGCCGTCGTGGATCAGACATCCTCATTCGACACACCGTTTCGCTTCGAGATGTCTTTCTTGGGACGGAACAAGAAGTCGTGGTCGACCTCCCCGAACCCTGCGAAACGTGCGACGGAACGGGCGCGAAAGATGGCAAGTTGAAGACGTGCAGTACCTGTGGCGGGCAGGGTCAAGTCCGGGTACGCCAACAGGTCGGTCCGTTCATCCAAGAAGCGGTTCAGACCTGCCAAGATTGTGGCGGCCGAGGTCAAATTGCTGAGCAACCGTGTCCCGATTGTTCAGGCCGTGGTCAGAAACTCAAATCGAGCACGCTTCGGTTTACCGTTCCAGAGGGTGCAGAGGACGGTACTCGGATGCGAATGCGAGGAAAGGGGGAACCTGCTCCACAAGGCGTGGGTGAAGCCGGTGATTTGTTCATTGAACTCGAGGTCGAAGAGCACGTTTGGTTTGAGCGGTCCGGTTCGGATTTGATCATGTCCCTCCCACTGGGCTACGCTGATTTGGTCCTTGGAACAACCGTTGAGTTGGAACACCTCGACGGAAAACCACTGACCATCAAGGTCCCCGCCCTTTCCAATTCCGGTGAGACCATTGAATTGAGAAAGCGTGGCCTTCCAAGGCAGCGAGGTGGGGGACGAGGCGACGTGGTCGTGTTGTTGAAACTCCACATGCCGAAGAAAGTTCCCAAGGCCACGCGGAAAGGATTGGATGCCATGCGCGGGGATCTGTCCCCCGACGATGTTGAAGCCAGCATCATCGACGATGCCAAACAACGCCGTCGTGGTTGACGCCACGTTCAACGGTGAAGGGTTTCGGGAATACGGGCAGCAAACGGTTCGCCGTCCATTCGCCCGTTGAGTTCTACGTCGACACGCTGCGCCGGCCCCACCAATTCCACGACAAGGTAGGTCCGATGACCGGGGCCCATCGTGTCGAGGAACACTTCCTCTCCCTGGAAAAGGAACCGCGGCTCAACGTGCGCAACCTCGAACCCTTGCCCTTCGGGTGCATCAAAGCGCAGAGCAGCGAGGTCCCAGGTACCGTTCAGCACGTGCACGCCCACCACGATCGGCCAACCCTCGTTGACGGTCGCCAGACGCGGGTCCACGCTCCATACGGCGAGTGCGATGTCCTCCGTCCGGTGCTCCAATCGCTTGGGCCCCCAAGCATCCAAGCCATCTTTCCATTCGAGTTCGGAAACAGCCCGAAGGGCTTTGCTCATGTCCGTGCGGGCTTGCTTTGCACTGCTTTCACCGCTGTCCAGTCGTTCGATGTACCACAAAAGACGTGCTTTCTTTGCCGCCACGGTGGCAGCGAATGCCTGAGAGCGCCTGATGTGGACCACCAGGTAGATCACCGGGAGCAAGAACAGTAACCCCATGAACCAGCGGGCGACCCCGCCCCAGAAGACGGCATCCTCACTTGGTGGGAACCAGGGTTCGTCTCCCTCATCGATCAGCGTGTAGGCGGGTCGAAGCGTGTACGGTCTCGAAGCCACCTCTTCGCCCCATAAATGCGGGGTGGCGTCGGACGCATTTTGGAATCGAAGTTGCAGGTAGTGTGTCCCTCGACCAACCTGGAGCCCGATGCGGAGTTGGTCGCCCACCGGCTGCGTGATGTCCGTCGCCAACACCTCACCTGTGTTTTGATCGATGTCCCACAGTTGGAACTCGAGGCCGGTCGCGTCGCCCTCAAACATGAATTGAACGAAGTGGATGGATTCGCTCCACCCGTCGACCACCAACCGATAGGTGTCCGTCGTGTCGTGGACGGACAGCGTGAGCTCACCCGATGTTGCGTCGGTCAGGTTGATGACCGGCCACGTTGCGTTGTCGGTCGCGTTGTCAACGGGCCGGTAAGACGGTGCTTCATGTCCAGCAAGGTCGGCAAACGAACGTGTGAACGCTTCCACCATGAACACGGGCGAATCGGACATTTTGAACCGGCCAGCCGTCACGTCGGGATACGGGTAGATTTTCACCGGTTCACCGGGCGTGAGGGTGCGGGCTGAACCGGCCACCCACGCACCGTTCAGCAGCTGGTCGACAGAGAATTCGACCTCTCGGTGCACGGCTTCAACGGTGAGCTCGTGAACTTCATCCCACGAGAAGGGTGCGCTAATGGTCGCATGGCCCACGATTTCGACACCTTGGCTCAGGTTCACATCCATCATTGACAAGACCGTTTGTTGTGGGTGATGGACAACATGAGCGGCCCAGAGCGCCGACGGCGATTCCGTTGAGAGTCGGGCGATGAAGCGTCCGTCTGCGGGAGCCGTCCAATGCAAACCGTTGGGTTCCGAACCCAGCCAGGTTGAGGCACTCCCCGAACTCAGCGTATCGTTCATGAGCACTTCGTCTGTGGGGGTCTGATGGTAGATTTCAACAGTGACCGGTTCAGTTGTCGTCATCCACTGCCATTCAAGGGTGTCACCGGAAGAGGCGTTGAAAGCCAGGTGATGGAATGCATTGGCCTCGAGCGAACCACGAACGGTCCCGTGGTCGTTCATTTCGGGAACGGCGAACAGGTGTTGATCGGTGGCCGTCAAGCACGCTGCCACTGAAGCACAGTGTTTGGGGTCGGTGAGTTCCGTTGGTGCTCCGGGTGCCGGGCGTTGGGTCTGCTCAGAGGCGGTGATGTTGGTGAGCAGCAAGAATTCGACACGCTCGTTTGCGTCTGTCGAGACCGTGGCGATCAGGCCGCCGTTCTGATCGGCGTGAACGCTGAGCATGTTCCCTCCGTGCGTCTCAGCGGTGAGGCCCGAATCCGTTTCGCTCACCTCCACTTCGCAGAAGGAACACGACCACGAGAGCACTGCAGCGGTTGCTGAATCCACGGCAAACCGAACCTCTCGAACGTCGCCCGGGGTGAGGTCAACAACGGTGACCCCCTCGGTGAGCTGTTGGGGCTGAGCGCTTTGTGCGCTCACGGGGGTGGCAACGAGCATGAGAAGACCAACGAGCAGCACAGCTTGTGCCCTCCTACCGTCGCTTCCCATGCGTTGGCGTGAGGGGGTGGCTTTCAAAACCCTCCCCTCGTTTGGCTTCAAACTCTTCAAGAAGATACGGCCACAGGCCTCGGTATGGCCGATGCATTGGGTCGAACCGTCATGCACCGCGACCGCTACGGTCGTGTGTGGGGTTTGGGTGACCGGAAGGCGCCTGCCTCGCAAACGCCAGGCTTGGTGTTGATGGAAGATGACCCTTCCCTGCCACTCGCCTACGCTCCGTTCACCTCCAGCACCACGGACGCACTGCCTGCCGTGTTGCGCATGGCCTCCCGAGGTGCGTTCAATCCTCCCGAGTTTGGTCACACGGGGCCAACCTACGAGGTCAATGTTGGCCATGTTCTCCCGCCATCGCTTGAAGACGCCAACGCAGGGGAGGCGCAAGGGACGTCCAACCTGCTCCCGGTCTCTTGGCAGCGGATGAATCACGATGAGTCCCTGACGGACCCCATGCTCCTACCTGAAATCGTGGTGTTGACCGATGCTGTTCAACTGGCGAGTCAGCCGGGAAAACTTCCAACGGCCGTGATGACCCTCAAGCATCGGTTTCCCGGCGCGCTTCTGTGGACGCCCGGGTTGGGCGGGCCTGACAACCTGGGCGTCTTGGTGTCCATGGGCGTTGACCTGTTTGACCTCGCACGATGCCGCGAGGCGGCAGCCAATGGTGTTCTCCTCACGTCATGGGGGCCTCGCCTTCCCCTGGAGCATGAAGCCACGTCGGTTGAGGCACAGGCCTACCACATGCTCAAGGCCATGGATGAAGTCCGCGCTGCCGTCAATTCGGGGACGCTTCGTTCCCTTGCGGTCCGGCAGAGCCAGTCCAGCCCTCGCCTCGTTGAGCACCTTCGGCGGCATCAAGAATTGGCAGCCAAACATCGAGGGAATCTTGCCTCACACATGCCTGCATCTACTGAATTTCCGTGTTTCTCTCCCAATGCGCTGAACGACCCACTGGTGGTTGATTGGGAACGGTTCATCGTTGAGCATTACGAAACCCCTCACCCCGTTCGGGACGTGCTGATTTTGCTTCCTTGCTCAGCCAGAAAGCCCTACCGTTTGTCAAAATCTCACGGCCAGTTCCTCCGCACCATTGCTTCGACCGGTTGCCATGAAGTCATGATGACTTCACCGTTGGGGCTCGTTCCGAGGGACCTCGAAGATGCATGGCCGGCTGCCAATTATGACGTCCCCGTCACCGGTGATTGGACGGCCGACGAGCTCGGTCGCGTTCGGAGGATGCTGACGGCCTTGGTCGGACGCATCGGTTATCAAGCGATCATCAACCACACGGACCTTGACCTGTCGTTCCTCTCGGTCGAGGTGGTCAACACCCGAGGCGGGCAAGGTTCGACGAATTTTGACGCCTTGAATCGCCTCGGAGCTGCCGTCAAGGATGCAAGAGAGCGTTTCGGTCTCAAGAATCAAAAGAACAACCTTCGACTGAAAGAACACTTCAAGAGCATCGCTCGCAAAGTCACGGGTACCGACGCTTGGTGCACGGATCTGGTTGTTCGGGGGAAACTCCCTCGCTGGCGATTGGAGTTGAACGGGACGCAGATCGCCGTCTGGTCAATCGACCGAAACGGTTTCTCCTTTTCGAGAGCGGCCATCGACCTCCTTCACGAGCACGGGGCCCTCAAGTCCGTTGTGCTGCACGACGACGTCGTCTGGAAGGGCGATGTCTTCGCTCAACTTGTGAAAGAAGCTGACCCTTCCATTCGAAACGGCGATGACCTGCGTGTCCTGCAAGACGGCCGTTGCATTGGTCTGGCCCGTGCCGTTGCTGCCGGTTGGGAATGGAACGGTACGCCCGGCACCCTCGCAAAATCACATCAGCGGAAGAAGAAGTCATGAGGCTGCAGCACGCCGGTCGGTGGCGGAGTGATTAAGAAGGGGAGATAAGTCGGAAGGCCGCTTGGTGTTGTGATATGGCACGTATGTACAAGTCCCGAAAAGGCCAAAGCGGCTCAACCCGACCCTTTGTGAGCGAAGCTCCCGAGTGGTCAAACACCGACAAGGATGCGGTTCAGTCCCTCATTCTTGACCTGGCCAAGGCTGGGCATTCCACGGCTGAAATCGGTACCATTCTCCGAGACAAGCACGCCGTCCCCAACGTGCGCCTCGTCCTTGGCAAGCGAATCGGCCAAGTCCTCGCTGAAAACGACATGACCGGAACCTACCCGGAGGACATGATGAACCTCATGCGACAAGCCGTCGCCATCATCAACCACCTTGGCTCTGGCAACCACAAGGACATTCACAACAAGCGAGCGCTCGAAATCACCGAAGCCAAGATCCGCCGCCTTGCATCGTACTACATCGGTGAAAAGCGCCTTCCCAGCGACTGGCGATACAAGCGTGATGAGCTCCGCTTGATGGTCGAGTGAACGAGCCTCGGTCACGAACACCTTCATGAGGAACGCGTCGTTCCTCCAAGACGTTCACCATGCGCGACCTGCTTGCAGCACCGATGTTCGGCTCGTCAAAGGCGGTGCTGGAAGCCCACGGCGACGCCATCAAATCGGCAGACATGGTCCACCTCACCGCTCCTGCGACGGTCGAAGGCGTTCTCGCCATCGGCCAACTTGAGGCTGCTTTTCTTGACCTTGGAGTCCGGTACAGCCGTCGTTTGTTTACGCCACGCCATCACCTTCCACGGGATGCTCCTCCAGCGTGGTCGGTGGAGTCCAACGGCCTGACGGTCGTTCTCGACGTTGAGGAGGCAACGTGGGACGTCGATGACCTCCCCTCCACCGAGTGCATCCACATCGTTCCGTTGACGACAACGGTGGAAATGGGTGCCAAGCACCGCACGTTCTCGGGTGCAATCGACCCCGTGCTTCAGGCGGCAGCACTCGCAGCGCTCATCGCGCCCAACGGGCGCAGGGTACGCAAGTTGCGGCCGTTCATATCGATGGGTCTCTGGTCCCGTTCGGCATTGGAGACCAACATGGACCCCATCCACACCACCGTTCTCAACCACTTGAAGGAGGAGGGCACGCTTCGAATCATCCCGCTCCCCGAAGTCCCTTTGCCTGCAGAGGGGATGATGCCGGGTCTGTCTGAGCGTCAGTTGAAGCGATTGCGGAAGGTATGGCCGACGATGGATGTTGACCAACGAAGCATGGCGTTGAGCGAACTCCTCCTTCCCTGCCTCACGCAACCCGAATTGTCCACGCCAAGGCTTGAGGAACTGACCTGGCACCGGATGGTCGTCGGCGATGACGCTACCGATTTAGCAAGTCAACTTCACCTTGTCAAACAGGCGTGGCCCAACGACAAGGGGGGCGGTCGCCTGTTCGCCGGAAGTTTGCTTGATCGGTGGCTCAGCTCGGGTCGCTTCTCACCCGGCGAGCAAGCGACGGATTGAAACCTAAGGCGTGCTTCGGAGAATCATGGCGATTGAGCGACTGCTGACCGGAAGCATCCAAACGCAACTGCAAGAATTGATGTCCACCGAGGACTTGGTCATTGAGGCTTTTCGCGATCTCGTCAAGGATGAACTCAAGAGCCACATTCGTGCCAAGGTCGAAGACGACCCGGAACTGAAAGCCGAAATCAAAGAGGCCGTGGCGTATTACTTCCATTCCAAAGCACGCAGCATCTATGCGGAGTTGAAGGCGACCCGTGCCGCAACCCGTCTCGGTCTCCGATTGCTCCCGGATGAACTTCAAGGCGAAGTTGGTGAAGCCCTGGTCACGTTGTTCGAGAAAGAACTTGGGGCGCTCCTCGAGAAGGCACTTTGACACTGTTCTCCTCACGACGAGGAGTTCAAGTTATGAGCCATTGATGGTTGGAAGGGTTGGGAACCATGCGGCGTGCGTTGTTGTTGTGTGCGATTTTCGTGGTGACCCTTGCCTCACCCTTCGTCACACCGTCCCAAGCCGCCTCGTCGGAAGACGTGTTGGTCTGCTGCGATGCGACGCCGGTTGAACTCTACCTGATCGGCAGCGATGCCAACAAGCGCCTCACACCGTTTTCGGCCGATTTGGCCGAAGAACCGCAGAGCGTGAGCGTCGAAACTTCGATTTCATCGCAGGAGACCATCGGCCGTTGGCTCCTCCCCAACACATGGGGCGGGGACGTACCCGCCTCCACGTGGACGTTTTCCATCAACTACGAGGTGTCAAACGCTGCGGGTGTGAACATCAACGCAACGGCCACCGTCAGCGTTGGTTCCAAAAGCTTCAGCGCAGAAACCGAACCCGGGTCTTCTTTCCTTGCTCAGGGTTCTGGGGCGTTGAGTTTCGACATTGACGTGGAAGCCTTCACCACGAGCGGCTCTTCCAACATTGAAATTGAACTTACAGCACAAGCGGTGCTGTTCAGCGTGCCCGCCGCTGACGCCAAGCTTGAATTCTTCTGGGGCAGCGAAGATGAGGACTCATCGCTTGAAGCCACCATCCCGCTGATGGACATTTTCATGGTTGAACCCGAGGTCGAAGGAGCGGACGTCTACCTCGCTGTTCGTCTCGACTCCCCGTGGGGGTTGTCCACCCTGGCCATGGCCGAGTCCATTACCCTCAAGGTCAACGGTGTCCCGGTTTCGGGTGATCCCATTGAAACTGCGGTGGGGGATACCGTTCGCGTGACTTGGACGTGGACGGGTGCTGCAGGCGGTGATGAAACCATCAACGTCGAGGTTGAGTTGGAGTTCCAGCCAGGGCAACCGTCCCTGCGAGGCTCCACCACGTACGAGATCGAGACCTTCGATACCGGTGGTGGTACCGGCACCTACTATCCTCCCGATGAGCCGCTCCGAACCGACGGCGGCGGGAGCAGCATGATGCTCGAGATGACCATGGAGCTCAACAGGCAGGACGGAGGCCTGATGCTGGAGCGTGTCACCACCATCACGATTCACGATGAAATGGCCTTTTGGATGCGGTGGGGCATGGATCACATCGGCGATGAGAATCCAGCGCTCTCCTCAACGCTTCGTGCATTTTCCGCAGGGGCGGTTTCCGATGAGGACCGAATCAGCCGGTTCATTGAGGACGTGGAACGGTCGGAGTTTGAACGACAGATGGTCAGTTTGGGTCCCATGTACATGAACACGGGACTGGGGCTGGACTCGGAAGAATTGCTCGGGGATTTCCGGGCGTTCAACGAACTCAAGATCGAGGTGGACTTGAACGGCCAAGATGCGGTCATTAACCATCCTGTGACCCTCCGTTTTTCTACAACAGAACTGGTCGGAGACGGCGACCGAATCGATTTGCTTCGCAATTTCATCGTGGTTCAACCTGCTCCTCTCTGGAGCGAGTATTCCCTCTCCTTAACGGCCCGTTCATCGGCTCTTACCGCCCTCAGTAACAGCATTGTTCGCGAGTCGGAAGCCTTCGACTTCTCCGTCTTGCGGATGCCGTGGGGCGACGTCATCAGCATGGAAGGAGAGGGCATCGACCAAGGCGAAACCTTCAGCCTCTCAACGCTGCCGACAACCTCGGTGGCCTACGCCCCGCTGACGCTCAGCATCCTCACCTTGGTGGGGTTGTTGGGGGCCTTCATGCTGGGGCTGCGTCTCACACGCAACCGTCGACGTACCTATCTTTACATCGAGTTGGTCCTCGTTCCCATCGCTCTGGCTGTGACCGTCATCGGCTATCCCGTTGCGTTCATCGGCATTGCGCTTGGTGCCGTTGCCTTGATTTGGGTCATCACGGCCATGGCAAGTCCGCGACTGGTCGGCGCTGCTCGACGCGCTGCTACCCCTCAATACCCCAAAATCGCATGCCCTGCATGCGGGACACCCAATGCGGTGACCACGGATGCTCGTCCGCACCGATTCAACTGCTCAGGTTGCGGCCGAGTCATCAAACTCGTCGCTTGATCAAAGGCTCAAACCCTTCAGGTTGGCCACCATTTGAACCGCTTCTTGGTAGTCTCCCGGGGAGAAATACCCAACAAATTCACCTTGGTCGTCAACAGCAACGACGGCCTGCGGACTTCGCTCCCGTATGCCTGCAAGGACACCTTTGAGGCTGTCCGAAAGGGCAACCTGCATGAAGTCCATCTCCATGTGCTGGTGGCATTGAGCGGTGGACGCATCAACGCCTTCGCTGAGTGCCTTGATGAGTTGTCGTTGACCAATGACGCCTTTGACGCGCTGGTCTTCGTCGAGGACGACCATGATGCCGCCGGTGATACTGAGCAGGCGTTTGGCCGCTTCCTGCAGGGAATCATCCGTCCCCACCGTCATGTGTTCATCGTCCAGTGTGAGGTCAGCCACTTTCTTTCCCATGAGCCTACCACCTGCGTCGCAGGTTTTGGTTCTTGCTTTGTTCAGTTGTCGTGAAGTTCCTCATGGCAGAGCATAAGCGTGGAGTCGTCCATGATTTTGGCATAGCCGACCCGTTCCAACTGCACGATGGTTCCGACGGGATGGTCGTTGATCTCCAATCGTCCTTCAATGTGGAACACGCCGTTGTCTTTTGTTCCGGTCAACACGGCTTCAGTGGCGTTCCTGTCGGGCAACCAGTGGACAATGGGCCGTTTATCGCTGCGTTCCATGCTTTCAATCTGCGCTGCACGGTCGTGCAGGGCAACATCGGCAAATTCCTTCAGGCGAAGGTCCATCTTTTCGAGGTCTTCGCTTTCCAACCAGATTCTTCCGTCAGCGAGGTTCCATGTCCTGTGGCCCATGGATGCGTGGTTCGGATGGACGGGGATATCGAGTGTTGCAGGGTAGGATCCTTCCAGCGTAAAATCTGCTGCGTGCCGTACGAACGTGAGACGAGGCGCCTCATCGTCGATCATTTTGGTGTTGTGGGAATACAGCGTGGCCAGTGGTACAGAGATGTCTTTCTGCGTGATGCCAAGTTCCAGCCAGAAATTTCTCAGCGCACTTGCTTGGGTGCCGCGACGCTTCAGTCCAGCCAAGGTCGGGAGTCGTGGGTCGTCCCAGCCGGTGTAGGTTCCCTCTTCGATGTCCGAGCGCATCTGCGACGTTGAAAACCCGCCCCATTCGTGAACTTTCACTCGCCCCCAGTACATCGTTTCAGGGTAGGTCCAACCAAAGTGCTCGTACAGCAGCGTTTGTTTGCGTGTCGAGTCCATCAAATCCTTTCCCCGAATGATGTGGGTGACACCCTGCAGGTGGTCTTCCACTGCACTCTGGAAATCAAGGAGTGGCCACACCACGTGGGTGGATCCAATTTCCGGGCGTGGATGTGGATGAGCGGTCGTATCTTGCAGACGAAGCGCCGGCCAATCTCTCAGTGCTGGATTTTTGAGCGTCATGTCGGTTTTTACACGGACCACTGCCTCTCCAGGTTTGAATTTCCCATTGAGCATGCGTTTCCAAAGAATGAGGTTGTCTTGCGGCGTTTGGGTCCGGCAAGGGCATGCCGTTTTGGATACTCGGTATTCTTTGAAACTCTCAGCGCTGCAGCGGCAGACATACCCGAAACCCGATTCCAACATCATCTCAGCATGTCGGTGATACTCGTCGATGCGGTCGGAAGCGATCACGACCCTGTCGGGTTTTCGGCCCGTAAGCCATTCGGTTTCTTCCTGGATGGTTTGGTACGCTTGGAGCATGGGGGGTTTGACCTTTGTATCGGTGTCATCAAACCGCAAAATGAATTCTCCATCGTACATTTCCCTGTAGGTGCTGTTGATGACCAATCCTCGAGCATGGCCGAAGGAGAGAGGGCCGTTTGGATTGGGCGCAAAGCGGAGAACGACCTTTCCTTTTTCCGCGTTTTTCAACTCGGGAAGCCCCTCCCTTCTCGCTTTTGTTTCACGCTTTTCGAGAAGATGGGGAGCTTCGGCTTCAAGCACCGAACGTACGGCGTCAAGGCCGTCCTCGCCGGCCATGGCATTGGCGGCGTTGACCTGCTGTGCCACCAGTCCGGTGACGGCTTTTCCGTGCTGGCGCAGATCGCCCCGCATGGCCATGATGCGTCCGATGACGGACCCCATGGCTGCCTTCCCTTCGTACTCCAGCGCGTTTTGAAGCGCCACATGACGAATCAAGGCTTCTGTATCTGCATCGGGCTGCCAGTCCATGTCGCTCGTGTCGTGCTGGGGCTTGCCCTTCAAGAAATGCTTGACTCGCTGGGGTTGGATCAACCGCTGTTGGGTCGTGCGTTGAGCGCCCCTGACCGGTACATCGCCCTGACGATGTTTTTTCCAAAAGCGCTCCACCGTGGCCCATCCCCATCGTACGTCGTGGTCAATGCCGTTCTGTTGGACCAGCCTGTGCAGCGATTGCTTCGTGGCAGGGTCGGCGGGGTAACCCGAGCCAACGTTGGTTCCTACTCGGGTTGACATGGCTGCCATGCTCCTGTCCCGTTCTTCTTTCGCTAGGATACTGGCCATGGCCACCACGGGGTGGTGCTGGTCGGCTTTGTGTTCCGAGACCATGCTTGAATGCGGCCACGGCCACCCGTCCAAGCCTGCCGTGATGCGTTGGGTGAATCGGTCGGCGTTGACGTCGCAAGCATCGGCGGTGATGCGGACGTCGTGTTGCGTCGGTATCAGGTGGAGGGCTTCTCGAAAACCATCGACCTCAAGCCAGTTGAGGCCCTGTGCCTGCAGCGCCAGGTCAAT